>NZ_JBEXFB010000029.1:0-105223 GCF_040606575.1 Streptomyces sp. NPDC005402 | reverse complement strand
GGGGGGGGGGGGGGGGGGGGGGGGCGGGGGGGGGTTCGGGGGGCGCCCGGGGGCGCCGCCGGTACCCCGGCCGGGGTCGGCGGGCCGGGACGAGCCGCCGGCCCCTGACGGATCCCGGCTTCCCGTCGAGCTGTCGTCGACCCACTCGCCGGTCCGCCGCGGGTGTCCTTGTCCGCCGCCGCGCCCGCGTCCTCCAGGACGACGTCGGGCACATCGCACGGGCCGCTCATCCCCCGGTCTCGGGAGAGACCGTCTCCCGAGACCGGGGAGGTTTGGTCAGTCGGTGGTGGTCGAGGGCGCCTGCGCCGAGTCGCGCGAGCCGGAGGCCGGACGCCGCCCGCCTCTCGGCGGGGGTGCCGTCGAGGCGCGTACGACGAGCTCGACCGGTGGGTCGCTCGCCGGTGCCGGCTCGGCGTCCGGTTTCTCGATGGCCTGCACCAGGAGCCGGAGGCCTTCGCGGGCGACGGCGTCGAAGGGCTGGCGCACGGTGGTCAGCGGGGGGGTGACATAGGCGGAGACGGGGACGTCGTCGAAGCCGACGACACTCACGTCCTCCGGCACCCGCAGGCCTGCTTCAAGGAGCGCGCGGATGAGACCGATGGCCATGTCGTCGTTGGCGGCGAAGACCGCGGTGGCCTCACCGGCAGCGGCGAGTTCGTGGCCCGCCGCGTAGCCGGACGAGGCCGACCAGTCACCCTCGATGACGGGCGGTTGCCGCCTGTCCCGTGCCGCGAGCGCCGCCCGCCAGCCCTGGAGGCGGTCCCGGGCGGCGAACCATCTTTGCGGGCCGGCCAGGTGATGGACCGTCATATGTCCGAGGTCCAGCAGGTGTTCGGTGGCCGCCCGGGCCAGTGACTCGGCGCCGACGCCCGCGGCCACGGTTCGTGGGCCACCGAAGGCGGCGGGCGCCCCGAGGACCAGCACCGGGACGCCGACACTGAGCGACACCGAACCCTCGTCGATCGGTTCGGACACGACGATGCCGTCCACGCCCTGTTCGAGGAGTGCCTCCACCGCCCCGGCGACGCCCGCCGGGTCGCCCTCCAGCGTGTTGACGACCCGGAGCGCGTAACCCGCGTCGCGGGCGGCCCGCTCGATGCCGATGAGCAGGGAGGCGGGACCGTACAGGGCGGTTCCGAGGGTGACCACGCCGATCGAACGGGTGCGTCCCGAGGCCAGGGCCCGGGCTGCGCTGTTCAGCCGGTACCCGAGTTCCTCCGCGGCTTGGAGAACTCGCCCGCGGACATCCTCCGACACGTACCGCTCGCCGTTGAAGACCCGGGAGACCGTCTTCTGCGAGACGCCGGCCAGCCGGGCCACATCCACGGCGCGCGCCGCGCCAGGGCTCGTGCCCTGTCCTCCCACTGGCGTCATTGACGTCTCCCGATGTCCGGCGGCTCAGATTCTAGCCAGAGTGGCCGGTCGAGGGCTTGTCGGCCCTCTATGACCGCCCGCCATGACCGCGTAGTCGGATCTGCGCAGTCGGCTCGGCGCGTGGCCACGGTGGCATGCGGCACGGTGATCGTCCCGTCGGTGCCCGAGGCCCGGGGGCCACCCGGGACGGCACGACCTACGCAGTCCAGCTCTCCGGGGTCGCACAGCGCTTCGACCAGCCCGGCACCATCCGCTGGTCAGCCGGTTCGCGCCCAACCTGAGGCTGAGGGACGGCCCCGGACTGTTCGACCACGGCCACGACCTCGCCCCCGCCGGCGGTCTGGGACGGAGGCGTGAGCCGCGTGAGCGACGATCCCGGCACGCCGACCGGGGCGCTGGTGCACCCGGAAGGGGTCGTCGCCCGGGCTCGCGAGATCTCCGGTACTGACGCCGCCGACGGTGTTGAAGCCGCCCTGCGCGGCTGGCCCGACGCCCCGCCCGCACTCCGGCGAGGCACCGCACTCGGCGCGACCGCAGGAGCCGGCCGGGCTCTGCGGCGTGAGTACCTTGCTGGTGCCGTCCCCTCGGGCCCACACCACCGCCAAGAGCGGGGAACGCGGCAGGCGAACCCTTGACCGAGAGCCGCCCCAGCCGGGACCATGTTGCGTATCAGTCACACTGTTGCGTATTGCGCAGCCCCTGGAGGACTCCGTGTCTCTTCGACCGCAACCCGACCGCGAGTTCGTCCTCACCCTGTCCTGCCCGGACCGCTCCGGCCTCGTCCACGCCGTCACCGGATTCCTGGTCCGGCACTCCGGGAACATCCAGGAGAGCCAGCAGTTCGACGACCGGCTCCAGGACCGCTTCTTCATGCGCGTGCACTTCGACGTCTCGGACCCGGGCACCACCCTGGAGGATCTGCGGTCCGGTTTCGCACCGGTCGGCGAGGCATACCGGATCACCTGGCAGCTGCGGAACGCGTCCACCCCCACCCGCACACTGATCATGGTGTCGAAGTTCGGCCACTGCCTGAACGACCTGCTCTTCCGGCAGCGCACCGGCGCGCTCGGCATCGAGGTGCCGGCGATCGTCTCCAACCACCCGGACTTCGCACCGCTCGCCGAGAGCTACGGCATCCCCTTCCACCACATTCCGGTGACCCCGGAGACGAAGGCGGACGCGGAGGCGCGGCTGCTCGAACTCGTCGACCGGCTGGACATCGACCTCGTGGTCCTCGCCCGCTACATGCAGATCCTGTCGAACGACCTGTGCAAGCAGCTCGAAGGCCGGGCGATCAACATCCACCACTCGTTCCTGCCGAGCTTCAAGGGCGCGCGGCCCTACGTCCAGGCGCACGAGCGGGGCGTGAAACTCGTCGGGGCCACGGCCCACTACGTCACCCCGGACCTCGACGAGGGGCCCATCATCGAGCAGGACGTCATCCGCGTGAGCCATGCCCAGGGCGCCGAGAGTCTGGTCACCCTGGGGCGGGACGTAGAGGCGCAGGTCCTCGCGCGGGCCGTGGAGTGGCACAGCCAGAGCCGCGTCATGATCAATGGTCGTCGCACGGTGGTCTTCCGCTGACCGGTATTGACCTGTTCGCATAGGGTTCCGCCATGAGCAACAACGGCACCGAGTCCGGGGGCACGTCCGGCGGCGGGGTGCAGTCCGTCGACCGGGCTGTCACCGTGCTGGAGATCCTGGCCCTGCGCGGCGAGGCAGGCGTCAGCGAAGTGGCCGAGGCCATCGACGTCCACAAGTCCACCGCGTTCCGTCTGCTCGGCGCGCTGGAGGCGCACGGGATGGTGGAGCAGGAGGGCGAGCGCGGGAAGTACCGCCTCGGCTTCGGGATCGTGCGGCTGGCCGGAGCGGTCACCGGACGCATCGACGTCACCAAGTACGGCCGCGGGATCTGCGAGCGCCTCGCCGACAGGCTCGGCGAGACGATGAACATCGCGGTCCTGGAGTCCCACCATGTGATCAACCTCGACCAGGTGCGCGGCCGGTCCGCCATCACCGCGCAGAACTGGGTCGGCCGGCTGACGCCGATGCACTGCACGTCGAGCGGCAAGGTCCTGCTCGCCCATCTCACCGAGAAGCGCCGGGACGAACTCGTCGACGCGGCCGGGCTCGAACGGATGACAGCCCGCACGCTGACCTCCCGGCAGAAGCTGGAGGCGGAGCTGGTCCGGGTGCGCGAGCTGGGTTACGCCATGACGGTGGAGGAGTACGAGGAGGGCCTCAACGCCATGGCGGCGCCGGTGCGTTCCGGCGACGGCAAGGTCGTCGCCGCCCTCACCGCCTCCGGTCCCGCCTTCCGTCTCACCGAGGAGCGGATGCACGAGCTGGCACCGGTGCTGGTGGAGGCGGCCGACGAACTCAGCCACCGGCTCGGCTACGTGGGCTGAGGCCCCGGTACGCGAGGGCGGCGGCCGCTGCTAGCCACGAAGCCGGGACATCGCCGGGTCGAACAGCGGCTCCTCCGCCACCACGGCCTCCACGCGCTGGTCGAAATATCCGATGTGCAGCGCACGGCCGGTCACCGCGAGTTCCGCCGGCAGCCAGGCGTACGCGATGCCCTTGCCGATCGTGTATCCGAAGGCCGCGCTGGTGACGTGGCCGACCGCGCGCTGCCCGTCGTACACCGGCTCCTTGCCCATGACGACGGCCCGCGGGTCCTCGATCGTCAGGCAGGTCAGCCTCCGCCGTACGTCGGCCGCGCGTCGCTCCAGCGCCGCCTTCCCGACGAAGTCCTCCTTGTCGGCCTTGACGGCGAAGGCGACCCCGGCCTCGTAGGGGTCGTGCTCGTAGGTCATGTCGGTGCCGAAGGAGCGGTAACCCTTCTCCAGGCGGAGGCTGTTGAAGGCGCCCCGTCCGGCGGCGATCCCGCCCAGCGGCTTCGCCGCCCGCCACAGCGTGTCCCACAGCTTCTGGCCCAGGTCGGCGGTGGTGTACAGCTCCCAGCCGAGCTCGCCGACGTACGACAGGCGCATGGCGGTCACCGGGACGGACCCGATGTGGGCGCGCTTGGCGCGGAAGTACTTCAGGCCCGCGGCCGAGAAATCCTCGTCGGTGAGCGGCTGGAGGACATCCCGGGCCAGCGGTCCCCACAGGCCGATGCAGCAGGTGCCGGGGGTGATGTCGCGGACCTGGACCGTGCCGTCGGCGGGGAGGTGCCGGGTGAACCAGTCGAGGTCGAGGTTGCCGTTGGCGCCGACCTGGAAGAGGTCCGGGGCCAGCCGTGCGACGGTGATGTCGCTGCGGATGCCGCCGTCGTGGTCCAGCAGCAGCGTGTACGTCACCGAGCCGACGGACTTGGCGACCTTGCCGGTGCACAACCGCTCCAGGAGGTCGGCGGCTCCCCGGCCGCTCACCTCCAGGCGCTTGAGGGCCGTCATGTCGTACATCGCGACGGTCTCGCGGGTGGCCTGGGCCTCGGCACCGACGATCGGCGACCAGTACCGTGCGGCCCAGTCGTTGGGGGTGACGATCGAACGGCCTTCCACCAGACCCGCGTTGGCCTCGTACCAGTGCGGCCGCTCCCAGCCGTTCGCCTCCAGGAAGAAGGCGCCCAGCTCCTGTTGGCGGGTGTGGAAGGGGCTTGTGCGGATCGGGCGCGGGTCGCCGGACGGCTCCAGCGGGTGCAGGATGTCGTAGACCTCGACGAAGTTCTGGCAGTCGCGGGCCAGTACGTACTCCGGGGAGAGCTGGTGCGGCTCGAAACGGTTGACGTCGCACTCGTGGAGGTCGAAGGAGGAGCAGTGGCCGTCGACCAGCCATTCGGCGACGGCCCGTCCGACGCCGGCGGAGTGGGTGACCCAGACGGCCTCGGCGACCCAGAAGCCCTTGACGTCCGGGGACTCTCCGAGGAGGGGCAGGCCGTCGGTGGTGAAGGAGAACAGGCCGTTGATGCCCTCCTCGACCTTGGCGTCCTTCGTCGCCGGGAGCAGTGACTGCGTCTCGGTCCAGGCGTCCGCGAAGTCGTCCTCGGTGAACTTCAGGACCGACGGCATCCCTTCGGCCTCGTCGACGGAGAGGATCTCGTCGGCGGTGATCGGCATGGGGCGGTGGCCGTAGTAGCCGATGCCGAGGGTGTCGTAACGGTCGCGGTAGTACAGGTCGGCGTCCTGGTGGCGCAGGATCGGGCGCACCGCCTCCTCCGCCTGGCCCGCGAGCGCGGGGACCGGACCGGTCCAGGCGAGCTGGTGGCCGAGCGGGGTGAGCGGGAGGTTCATGCCGACCATGCGGGCGATCCTGGGGCCCCAGATGCCGGCGCAGCACACGACGATGTCGGCCCGCAGATCACCCTGGTCGGTGCGGACGCCGGTCACCTCGCCGTCGGCCCGGAGCACGTCGAGGACCTCGTGGCGGTCCAGGAAGGTGACACCGCGCTCGGTGGCCCGGCGGATCTGCGCCTCGACGGCGAGGACGGCCTTGGCGAGGCCGTCGGTGGGGATGTGGAGGCCGGCGAGGATCCGGTCGCGGTTGACGAGAGGGTGCATGGCGACGCACTCGTCGGCGGTGATGACCCGCGACTCGACGCCCCAGGCCGTGAGCCAGCCGTGCCTCCGGTGGAGTTCCGTCACGCGCTCCGGGGTGGTCGCCACTTCGAGGCCGCCGACCTGGAGGAAGCAGGGCTGTCCGTCGACGTCGAGGGAGCAGAACTTCTCGACGGTGTAGCGGGCCAGCTCGGTCATGGTCTTGGAGGGGTTGGCCTGGAAGACCAGACCCGGGGCGTGCGAGGACGACCCTCCGGTGGCCGGGAGCGGGCCCTGGTCGACCACGGTCACCTCGGTCCAGCCTCGCGCGGAGATCTCGTCGGCCAGTGCCGCGCCGACGACGCCCGCTCCGATGATGACCACTCGGGGTCCCGCCATCGCCGCACCTCCGGTTAAGTTGCTTTGTACGCAACACGATTCAGGCTGCGCAACTCAATGTGCCCGCCGTGCCGGTGGGTGTCAAGAGGCCCGGTGACGTCGGAGAACGGCCAGGCAAACGGCCCGGGAAAAGGCTTGGGGAACGGCCTGGAAAACGACAACGCCCGGTGGGCGGCGCGCACCCACGCGCACCGCCCACCGGGCTCACCCGACCGGCCTACTTGATCCAGGCGTCGACCTTGGCGCGGTTGGCGTCGACCCACTTCTTGGCCGCCGCGTCCGGCGTCATCTTGTCCACCGCGATGTACTTGGCCACGACGTTCTGGTCGTCGTTGGTCCAGTTGAACTTCTTCACCAGGTCGTAGGCGGGGCTGCCCGACTTGGCGAACTTCGCGCTGACGATCTTGTCGAGGTCGTAGACGGGGTAGTCGCAGGCGACCTTGGCCGGGTCGGCGTCGCAGCCCGTCTTGTACGCGGGCAGGTCGACCTTGACCAGCGGCACCTCGGACAGGAACCACTGCGGCTCGTAGAAGTAGCCGATCACCCACTGCTTGTTCTTCTCGGCGTTGCGGTACGCCTGGATCAGCGCGGTCTCACTGCCCGCGTACACCACCTTGAAGTCCAGCTTCAGGTTCTTCACCAGCGCCTCGTCGTTGGTGACGTACGACGGGTCGCCGTCCAGGAGTTGGCCCTTGCCGCCGGATTCCGAGGTCTTGAACTTCGAGGCGTATTTGTTGAGGCTCTTCCAGTCGGTGATGTCCGGGTGGGCCTTGGCCAGCCACGGCGGCACGTACCAGCCGATGATGCCCTTGTTGCCGGTCGAGCCGGCCTCCACGGCGGTCTTCTGCTGGGTGATGTACTTCTTCTTCAGGTCGTCGTGGCCCCAGTTCTCCAGGACGGTGTCGACCTCGCCGGTGCCGAAGCCCTGCCAGGCGATCTCCTCCTTGAGGTCCTTCTTGGTCACCTTGCACTTCAGGTCGTGCTCGGCGACGTACGCGACGACCGCCGCGTCCGCCTCGTAGCCCACCCAGGGGTTGACCGCGAGGTTGAAGGTGCCGCACTTGCCGGAGCTGCCCGACCCGCCGGCCTCCGAGGAGTCACCGACCTTCGCGCCGCCGCAGGCCGTGAGGGTGAGGCCGAGGACGGCCACGCCGACCGCGCCGGCTCGCCAGTGTCTTGCCATGGTGTGGTGCTCCTCAGTTACTGGTGCGGCGAGCCGCTGCTTGAGTGATCCGGTCGAACATGACGCCGAGCAGGACGATGGCGAGACCGGCCGCCAGGCCCTTGCCGTACAGCTGTCCCTGCGAGAAGCCGGCCACCACGTCGTAGCCGAGGGCGCCCGCGCCCACGAGGCCGCCGACGACGACCATCGACAGCACGTAGATGAGGCCCTGGTTGGTCGCGAGCGTCAGGGCGCCGCGGGCCATCGGCAGCTGGACCTTGGTGATGATCTGCCAGGTGTTGCACCCGGTGGAGGTGGCCGCCTCGACGGTGGCCGCGGGCACGGTCCGCACCCCGTCGGCGATGATCTTGATGGCGACCGGGGCCGCGTAGACGATCGCGGCGACGATGGCCGTGAACCGGGTCGCGCCGAACAGAGCGAGGAACGGCACGAGGTAGACGAACGGCGGCATCACCTGGGCCGCGTCGAGGGTGGGCCGCACGAGCCGGTCCACCAGCGCGCTGCGCCCCATCCACACCCCGAAGACCATGCCGAGCAGCATGACCAGCACGGTCGCCACGACGGTCGAGGCGAGGGTCGTCATGCCGTCCGACCACACGCCGGTGGCGACGAGCAGGCCCACGCACACCGCGGTGGTGATCCCGGCACGCCACCCGCCGAGGACCACCGCGATCCCGATCAGGGCGGCGCCTACGAGCCACCACGGGGAGTCGGTGAGCAGCGTCTGGAACGGGTTGAGCAGGCCGTTGGTGATGACGTCCCGGAAGCCGTTGGTCAGCCCGGACAGGTGGTCCTGTGCCCAGGTGGTCACGTTGTCGGCCGCTTTGGCGATGGTGCTGCCGGTGCCGCCGTCGCCGGGGAACTCGGCCGCCCACAGGTAGGTGTGCGACAGGTACACGAGTACGGCCGCCACGACTCCCCCGGCCACGAGCAGGTGCCGCCGCCACTTGAGCAGGGGGTTGCCGGATCGCCGGGCCGCCTCCGCACGTTCGCTCGCCGCGGTGGTGACCCGGTCCAGGACGATCGCCATGACGACGATCGCGAGGCCCGCGTTGAAGGCCGTGCCGACGTCGAGGGACTGGAGGGCCTGGACGACGGTCTTGCCGAGGCCGGGGGCGTCGATCAGAGCGGCGATGGTCACCATGGCGAGGGCGGCCATGATGGTCTGGTTGACGCCCATCACCACGGTCCGCCGGGACATCGGCAGCAGCACCTTCAGCAGGGACTGCCTGCGGGTGGCGCCCATGGACTCGGCCGCCTCGACCGTCGTCGGGGGCACCGAGCGAATGGCGTGCGCGGTGATGCGCAGGGCCGGGGGTGCCGCGTAGATGACGGTGGCGATGGTCGCGGAGGCGCCGCCGATGAGGAAGAACAGAGTGAGCGGCGCGAGGTAGACCATGGTCGGCATCGTCTGCATGAAGTCCAGGAAGGGCGTGACGATCCGGTTGACCCGTTCCGACAGGCCCGCCCACACCCCGAGCGGGATCGCGAACAGCAGCGCCACGAGGACCGCGGAGAGGGTCAGGGACAGGGTGTCCATGCTCTCCTGCCACAGGCCCTGGAGCCCCAGGAAGGTGAACCCGGCCACGGCCAGCAGCGCGACCCGCCAGTTGGCGACCGCCCAGGAGACATAGCCGGCGAGGCCGACCACGCCGAGCCAGCCGATCTGCGGGACCGGCCGGTCGCCGGACGGCTGGGAGATCAGGTCCTGGACGAAGGTCACCAGGGTGTCGATGACCAGCCGGATCTCGTTGAAGAAGTACAGGAACAGCGGGTTGGAGTTGCGGTCGGCGCCGATGGAGTCGTTGACGTCGTTGAGCCAGCGGTGCAGATCGGTGAGGTCGGCCGCGGCCAGCGACAGGGTCTGCCGCCCGCGCAGTACGGCGAAGAGGAGGAGCCAGACGACCAGGATCGCGCCGACCACCATGGATCGGCTGATCCGGCGGGCGGAGGCGACGGGTGGCGGCGGGACGGACTGCTGCGCCTCCCCCGAGGTCTCGGGTTTCTCCATGGCGACCGTCATCACGCGTCGCCTTCCTGCCCGGCGACCACCGCGAGGATCTCCTCGTCACCGACGATGCCGATCAGCTTGCCGTTCTCGACGACCTTGACGGGCTTGTCGGCGGCGAGCACCGCCCGGGTGGCCTCCTTCACCACGACGTCGGGACCCAACTCGGGTCCGTCCAGAGGGTCTTCGGGCGTCGCCGGACGCATGATCCAGCGCAGGGTCAGCACGTCGCCGCGCGGCACGTCCTTCACGAAGTCGCGTACGTAGTCGTCGGCGGGGGCACCCACGAGTTCGTCGCCGGTGCCGCACTGGACCGTTTTGCCGTCGCGCATGATGAGGATGCGGTCGCCGAGCTTCAGCGCCTCGGAGAGGTCGTGGGTGATGAACACCATCGTCTTGCCGACCTCGTGGTGCAGTCGGATGACCTCGTTCTGCATGTCACGGCGGATCAGCGGATCGAGCGCCGAGAACGGCTCGTCGAAGAGGAGGACGTCCGGATCTCCGGCCAACGCCCTGGCCAGGCCCACGCGTTGCTGCATACCGCCGGAGAGCTGGTCGGGGTAGGAGTTCTCGTAGCCCGCGAGGCCCACGAGTTCGACGACCTCCAGCGCCCGCCTGGTGCGCTCGGCCCGGCCCATGCCGCGGATCTCCAGGCCGAACGCCACGTTGTCGACGACGCGGCGGTGGGGCAGCAGACCGAAGTGCTGGAAGACCATGGAGAACTTGCTGCGCCGCAGCTCGCGCAGCCGCCGCTCGTCGGCGTCCCGGATGTCCTCGCCCTCGAAGACGATCTCACCGGCGGTGGGCTCGATCAGCCGGGTCAGACAGCGCACCAGGGTGGACTTGCCGGAGCCGGACAGTCCCATGACGACGAAGACCTCGCCGGGCGCGACCTCGAAGCTCACGTCACGCACGGCGGCGGTACAGCCGGTCCGGTCCATGAGCTCGCGGCGGGTGAGCCCGCGCAGCTCCTCGGAGTCCGGTACCTGGTCCGCCTTCGGCCCGAACACCTTCCACAGCCCGCGTACGGATATGACGGGCGTGGGCGCCGCGTCCTCGGGGGTGCCGCGGCGCGGCGGCACCTCGGTCTGGGTTGGGGTCATGGTCGACCTCTTCTCGGCGTTCAGCCGCGGAACCAGTGCTGCGGCCGGGGTTGGATGTTCTGCCAGATGTGCTTGGGCTCGCGGTACTCGTCGAGGCCGGTCGGTCCCAGTTCCCGGCCGACACCGGAGTGCCCGAAGCCACCCCACTCGGCCTGGGGCACATAGGGGTGGTAGTCGTTGATCCACACCGTGCCGTGCCGCAGCCGGCGGGCGACCCGCTGGGCCTTCCCGGCGTCCTGCGTCCAGACCGCCCCGGCGAGGCCGTACTCGGTGTCGTTCGCGATGCGTACGGCGTCGTCCTCACCGGTGAAGCGCTCCACGGTGAGCACCGGCCCGAAGGACTCCTCGTGCACCACCCGCATGTCCTGCCGGCACTCGTCGAGCACGGTGGGCGGGTAGTAGTGGCCGTTCGCGAGGGCCGGGTCGGCGGGCCGTTCGCCGCCGCAGCGCAGTACGGCCCCCTCGGCGACACCCGCGGCGACGTACGCCTCGACCTTCTCAAGGTGCTGCGCCGAGATCAGCGCCCCGGTCTCGGCCTCGGGATCGAAGGGCCCGCCGAGACGGATCTGCCGGGCGCGGCGGACCACCTCGTCGACGAAGCGGTCGTGCAGCGAGTCCTCGACGATCAGCCGGGCACCGGCCGAGCAGACCTGCCCCGAATGCAGGAAGACGGCCGTGAGCGCGAAGTCCACGGCCGTCTCGAAGTCGGCGTCGGCGAAGACGACGTTGGGGTTCTTCCCGCCGAGCTCCAGCGCGACCTTCTTCACGGTCGCGGCGGCCGTCGCCATGATCCGTCTGCCGGTCTCCACGCCCCCGGTGAAGGAGACCATGTCGACGCGGGGGTCCTCGGAGAGCGGCGCGCCGACCTCGGGCCCGGTGCCGAGGACGAGGTTGGCGGCACCGGCGGGCAGTCCGGTCTCCGCCAGCGCCCTCATCAGCAGGATCGAGGTGGAGGGAGTGAGTTCGCTCGGCTTGAGGACGATCGTGTTGCCGGCGAGAAGGGCCGGGGCGACCTTCCAACTCGCTTGCAGAAGTGGGTAGTTCCAGGGTGTGATCAGTCCGCACACCCCGATCGGCTCGTAGACCACGCGGCTGACGGCGTCGTCCCGGCCGGTGTCGATCACGCGGCCGGCGTCGGTGCCGCCGAGCCCGCCGTAGTAGCGGAAGCAGGAGACGATGTCGGCGATGTCGTACTCGCGCTCCACCAGCCGCTTGCCGGTGTCCAGCGACTCGGCGCGGGCGAACTCCTTGGCGTCACGCTCGATCAGGTCGGCGGTGCGCAGCAACAGGGCGCCGCGCTCACGCTCGGGGGTGCGCGGCCAGGGGCCCTCGTCGAAGGCCCGGCGGGCGGCGGTGACGGCTGCCTCGGAGTCGGCGCGGGTGCCTTCCGACACGGTCGCGGAAAGCGTGCCGTCGGCGGGACAGCGGATCTCCCGGCGCCCCCCGGCCACCGGCTCCCGCCATTCACCGTCCACGTACAGGTCTGCCACGTCGGGAGCCCTTCGAGCGATTTCGTTGCGCATGACGCATCGTATTGCTTTTGGTGGAACACTCTGGAGACTGCGGCACCCCACGTCAAGGGGTTGGGGGATGACGGTTTGGGCACGCGGGCGCCTTGCGCGCAGCGCGGGTCCGGCCGGTTTCCGGTACAAGCGGTCCCACGAAAAATCCGCGTTACCCGGCCTGCGTGCGGGCGTCCCGGTGCCGGTAGTACACGGCCTCGGAGGGCGCGAGCGGGTCCTTGCCGAGGATGAGGTCGGCCGCCTTCTCCGCGATCATCATCACCGGCGCGTAGATGTTGCCGTTGGTGACATAGGGCATCACCGACGCGTCGACGACCCGCAGCCCCTCGACGCCGTGCACGCGCATGCTGGCCGGGTCCACGACGGCCATCTCGTCGGTGCCCATCTTGCAGGTGCAGGAGGGGTGCAGGGCGGTCTCGCCGTCCTTGGCGACCCAGGCGAGGATCTCCTCGTCGGTCTCGACGGACGGGCCCGGCGAGATCTCCCCGCCGTTGTAGGGGGCGAGCGCGGGCTGGTTGAGCAGCCTGCGCGCGACGCGGATCGCCTCGACCCACTCGCGGCGGTCCTGTTCGGTGGACAGGTAGTTGAAGCGCAGCGCCGGGTGCTCCTGCGGGTCCTTGCTCCTGATCTTCACGGAGCCGAGGGCGTCGGAGTACATGGGTCCGACATGCACCTGATAGCCGTGTCCGCCGGCGGGCACCGAGCCGTCGTAGCGGACCGCGATGGGCAGGAAGTGGAACATCAGGTTGGGGTAGTCGACGTCGTCGTTGCTGCGGGCGAAGCCGCCCGCCTCGAAGTGGTTGGTGGCGGCGGGGCCCTTGCGGAAGAGCCACTGCAGGCCGATGAAGGGCGCCCGCCACTTCGTGAGGTACGGCTGCATGGAGACGGGCTGCTTGCAGGCGTACTGGATGTACACCTCCAGGTGGTCCTGCATGTTCTCGCCGACGCCCGGCAGGTCGTGCACGACGTCGATGCCGAGCGCGCGCAGTTCCTCAGCGTTTCCGACGCCCGAAAGCTGAAGCAACTGCGGGGAGTTGATCGCGCCGCCGCAGAGGATGACCTCCTTGGCGCGGACCTGCTGGAGCGCGCCCTTGCCGCGCCGGTACTCGACGCCGACGGCCCGCTTGCCCTCGAACCGGACGCGGGTGACCAGGGCGCGGGTTGTGACCGTGAGGTTGGGTCGCTTGCGGGCGGGCTTCAGATAGGCCTTCGAGGCCGACAGCCGGCGACCGCGGTGGACGTTGCGGTCGAACTTGGCGAAGCCTTCCTGCCGGTAGCCGTTGACGTCGTCGGTCGGCGCGTACCCGGCCTCCTCGGTGGCCTTCTGGAAGGCGGTGAAGAGCGGGTTGGTGGCCGGGCCGCGTTCCAGGACGAGAGGGCCGTCGTGGCCGCGGAACTCGTCGTCGGGGTCGGCCGCGAGGCAGTTCTCCATGCGCTTGAAGTACGGCAGACAGTGCGCGTAGTCCCAGCTCTCCATGCCGGGATCGGCGGCCCAGCGCTCGTAGTCCAGGGGGTTGCCGCGCTGGAAGATCATGCCGTTGATGCTGCTGGAGCCGCCCAGTACCTTGCCGCGGGCGTGGTAGACGCGCCGGCCGCCCATGTGCGGCTCGGGCTCGGACTCGTACTTCCAGTCGTAGAAGCGGCTGCCGATCGGGTAGGTCAGCGCCGCGGGCATGTGGATGAAGACGTCCCACGGGTAGTCGGGCCGGCCGGCCTCCAGGACCAGCACCCGGTTGCCCGGGTCCGCGGAGAGCCGGTTGGCCAGTGCGCTGCCGGCCGATCCACCGCCGACGATGACGAAGTCGTACTGCTGAGGAGCCATGGTGCCTCGTCTCGCTCGCGCCGTAGATACGCGCGGCATGGTAGTACGGGTAGCGTGATACGCACCAGGTTGCGAAGCGCGCAACTTGCACGACACATGCACGGAGTCCTCGAAACACTCCCGCATCCTTGTTGTTTACCCCCCGTATAGTTGCGTTGTGAGCAACTACAACCCGGATAACGAAACGACAGGGTCGTCGAGCGGTGGGGTGCAGTCCGTCGACCGGGCCATTCACGTGATGGAGATCCTGGCCCAGCGGGGCGAGGCCGGCGTCAGCGAGGTGGCCGCCGAGATCGACGTTCACAAGTCCACGGCGTTCCGGCTCCTCGGCGCCCTGGAAGCGCGCGGCCTGGTGGAACAGGCGGGTGAGCGCGGCAAGTACCGTCTCGGTTTCGGCATCGTGCGCCTGGCCGGCGCGGTCACCGGCCGCATCGACATCACCCAGCAGAGCCGCCCGGTCTGCGAGGACCTCGCCGAGGAGATCGGCGAGACCGTGAACCTCGCCGTGATGCAGGAGCGCTACGCGGTCAACCTCTACCAGGTGCGCGGCCCCGGTGCCGTCACCGCGCAGAACTGGGTCGGCCAACTGACCCCGCTGCACGCCACGTCGAGCGGCAAGATCCTGCTGGCCCACCTGCCGGCCAAGGAGCGCGCCGCGCTGCTGACGGAGGCCGGTCTGAAGAAGGTCACCCCGCGCACCATCACCGCGAAGACGAAGCTCGAGAAGAACCTCGCCGAGGCCCGGGAGCGCGGTTACGCCTGGGCCCTGGAGGAGCTGGAGCTCGGCCTGCACGCCATGGCCGCGCCGGTCCGCGACCGGGACGGAGAGGTCATCGCGGCACTCAGCGCCTCGGGGCCCTCGTACCGGCTCTCCGAGGAGCGCCTTCACGAGCTCGCCCCGGTCCTGGTCAAGGGCGCCGAGGAGATCAGCCACCGCATGGGCTACCTGGGCTGAGCCACCCCCGGCCCGGGCGGATTCCCCAGCCGGGCCTGGACCCAGTCGTGGAACTCGCCGATGTGGTGCTCGCTGGGCACCAGCACACCACCCTTGGCGTACAGCCGTGAGCTCATCCCAAGCTGGGTGCGCTCGCACGCGTCGAAGTCCTGCCGGTTGACCCGGTCGAAGAGCTCCACCGACCTGCTGACGTCCCGACCGCTCTCGACGACCTGCGGAAGGTACAGCCAGTCGCACTCGACGATCGTGCGGTCGGCGGCGACCGGGTACATCCGGTGGAAGATCACATGGTCGGGCACGAGGTTGACGAACACCTGCGGCCGGACGGTGATCGCGTAGTAGCGGCGGTCCTGGTCCTCGGAGACCCCCGGGATACGGTCCAGGCCCTCCGAGCCGTCGACCGTGAAGCCTCTGACGTCCGCACCGAACTCCGCGCCGTGCCCCACGTAGTACTGCGCCGCGTATCCGTCGGCGAACTCCGGGAGCACCTCGGTGAGTTCGGGATGGATCGTCGCGCAGTGGTAGCACTCCATGAAGTTCTCGACGATCAGCTTCCAGTTCGCCTTCACGTCGTAGACGATCCGCCGGCCGACCTCCAGCCCCCCGATGTCGTAGCGCTCGATCGACTCGGTGTCGCCGAGGCGCGTGATCACGTCCTGGACGACCTCGTCGAAGGGCGGCGGGTCCTCGGCGAGGCACACCCACACATAGCCCAGCCACTCGCGCACGGCCACGCTCACCAGGCCGTACTCGGTCCGGCCCACGTCCGGCATCTTCGTCAGGTTCGGCGCGGCCACGAGCTTGCCCGTGAGGTCGTACGTCCAGGCGTGGTACGGGCACTGGAACGCCCGCTTCACCTCCCCCGACTCCTCCGTGCACAGCCGGGCGCCCCGGTGCCGGCAGACGTTGAAGTAAGCGCGCACCGAGTTGTCCCGCGCACGCGTGATCAGGATGCTCTCCCGGCCCACCTCCACGGTCTTGAAGGCGCCGGGTTTGGGCAGGTCGGAGGCGCGGACGGCGCAGAACCACATCGCTTCGAAGATGCGCTCCTGCTCCTGCGCGAAGATGCCGGGATCCGTGTAGGAGACGCCGGGAAGGGTGGCGATCAGGCTGTCCGGCAGGCTGGTCGAGGTCACAGTGCACTCCTCGGGGACGTCGGGGACCGGTGATGCACGCCTTCGTGTACCGGTGGTGCACGCCGGGAAGAGCGGACGGCGTTCTGAACGGAGCGACAGCGTCGGTGCTGTCAGGCAGCGGCGGCGAGCTGCTTGCGCCAGCGCGTGAACAGCCGCGGCTGGTTCATCCCGAGCACGGCGACCGGATGGCCGGAACGCCGGTACACGGCCAGGACGTTGCGGTCGTCCCGGGCGCCTTCCTCGATGGTCACGCTGTCGGCGGCGGCCGCGTGACCGGCGAACTGGATCTTCACGCCGTACTGGTCCGACCAGAAGTACGGCGGCCTCGGCGCGCTCGGTTCCACCGCGCCGCCCGCCAGCAGTGCGGTCACGGCCGCGTCGGGCCGCTCCCGGGCGCCGGTCCAGTGCTCGACGCGGCGGTGCAGGCCCGCGCGCGGGTCGTACCAGGAGGCACAGTCGCCGACCGCGACCACGCCGGCCAGGCTGGTGCGGCCGTCGGCCCCGCACGTGACGCCGTCGTCGAGTGCGATCCCCGAGTCGGCGAGCCAGTCGACGCACGGACGTGCGCCGACCCCCACGACCACGATGTCGGCGGGGAGGCCGCGGCCGTCCGCCAGCAGGACGGTGTCGACACGGCTCCCGCCGCGCAGCCCCTTGACGCCCACTCCGCACAACAGCCGTACGCCGTGGTCCGCGTGGAGGGCGGAGACGATTGCGCCCATGGTCTCGCCGAGCGGTCCGGCCAGCGGGGTCGGGGCCGCTTCCACGACGGTCACGTCGAGTCCGAGGGCGTACGCGGTGGAGGCGACCTCGGCGCCGATGAAGCCGCCGCCGATCACCACCAGCCGTCCCCCGAGGGCCAGTTCGTCGCGCAGGGCACGGGCGTCGTCCAGGGTGCGCAGGGTGTGCACCCCGGCCAGTCCGTCGGTGCCGGGCAGGGTCCGGGCGGCGGCGCCGGTCGCGATGACGACGCCGTCCGCCCGTACCTCGCTGCCGTCGGCGAGCCGTACGGCGCGCCGGTGGCCGTCGAGACCTACGGCACGGACGCCGAGCAGCCACTGCACCCGCAGGTCCTCGTCGTCCGGCTCCAGCGCGAGATCGGCCTCGGCCAGGGAGCCGGCCAGGAACTCCTTGGACAACGGGGGCCTGTCGTACGGGCGGTGGAGTTCGTCGCCGATGACGACGAGCCGCCCGTCGTAGCCCTGCTTCCGCAGCGAGCGCGCCGCCGACAGACCGGCGAGTGAGGCACCGACCACGGCGACCGTCCTCACGCGGGTCCGCCGGCGAGCCTGGCCGCGACACAGGGCGGCAGGTTGGGGGCGTCCAGGGACAGCCGGACGTAGATCATGCCGTCCTCGACGAGGACCTCGTGGGTGCGGACCGGGCGTTTGGCGGGCGGGGCGTCGACGGCGCCCGTCCGCAGGTCGAACTTCGAGGCGTGCAGCGGGCATTCGACCTCGCAGCCCTCCAGCCAGCCGTCGGCGAGCGAGGCGTCCTGATGGGTGCAGGTGTCGTCGATGGCGAAGACCTCGCCGTCGTCGGTGTGGAACACCGAGACCGGCGGATCGATGTCGAGCCGGTAGGCCTCGCCTCGGGGGAGATCCACGAGACGGCACGCGGGAATCATCATGACACCTCGGTGCGTATAACGAAACGGATTGCGGTGAACGCAACGCCAGTTTGGGGGCGCCCGCAAACCCTTGTCAAGGAGTCCAGAGGGCGGACACCTGCGGCAATCTGCGTTGCTTGATATGCAACATCATGCACAGGGGGCAACGCCGAGCAGGCTTTCACAGCACAACCACGGAGCGGAGCACCTCGCCGCGGTGCATCTTCTCGAACGCCTTCTCCACGTCCCCGAGGCCGATGGTCTCGGACACGAACGCGTCCAGGTCGAAGCGCCCGTCCAGGTAGAGGTCGATGAGCGCCGGGAAGTCCCGCGAGGGCAGACAGTCGCCGTACCAGCTGGACTTCAAAGCGCCGCCGCGTCCGAAGACGTCGAGCAGCGGCAGCTCCAGCTTCATCTCCGGGGTCGGCACACCGACCAGGACGACGGTGCCGGCGAGGTCGCGGGCGTAGAAGGCCTGCCGGTACGTCTCGGGGCGGCCGACCGCCTCGACGACCACGTCGGCGCCGAAGCCCCCGGTCAGTTCGCGCACCGCCGCCACGACGTCGGTGGCCGAGCCGTCGACGGTGTGGGTCGCGCCCATCCCGAGGGCGCGCTCCAGCTTGCGCGGGTCGATGTCGACGGCGATGACCTTGGTCGCGCCGGCGAGCCGTGCCCCCGCGACGGCGGCCATGCCGACCCCGCCGCAGCCGATGACGGCGACGGAGTCCCCGCGGCCGACGGCGCCGGTGTTCACGGCCGCGCCGAAGCCCGCCATGACACCGCAGCCGAGCAGTCCCGCGGCGGTCGCCGGGGCCGCCGGGTCCACCTTGGTGCACTGCCCGGCGGCGACCAGGGTCTTCTCGGCGAAGGCGCCGATGCCGAGGGCGGGCGAGAGCGGGGTGCCGTCGAGGAGGGTCATCGGCTGTGTCGCGTTGTGGGTGTCGAAGCAGTACCAGGGTCTCCCCTTGCTGCACGCCCGGCACTTACCGCAGACGGCACGCCAGTTGAGGATGACGAAGTCACCCGGCTCGACACCGGTGACGCCCTCCCCCACGGCTTCGACGCGGCCGGCCGCCTCGTGGCCCAGCAGGAAGGGGAAGGCGTCGTTGATCCCGCCCTCCCGGTAGTGCAGATCGGTGTGGCAGACCCCGCAGGCCTCGACCTTCACCAGCGCCTCGCCGGGGCCGGGGTCGGGGACCAGGATCGTCTCGACCGAGACCGGGGCGCCCTTCGCACGGGCGACGACAGCACGAACCTCATGAGCCATGGGTCACTCCTCCGACTGCACTCTCGGTTGCCTCATTCGCGACACGTATCGCTATGCGCAACTGAGCATCGAGGAGGGGGAGCCATGGGTCAAGAGGTCGGTTCCGGCCGGGCGGCAGGCGCGGACACGGGCCCGGTCCCGCACCCGCACCCGCACCCGCCGGCTCTCCGTCACTCCCCCACGTACGCCGCCAGATGTTCCGCCGTGAGCGTGCTCCCCGTGGCGACGAGCTCCGCCGGAGTCCCCTCGAACACGATCCGCCCGCCGTCATGACCCGCGCCCGGGCCGAGGTCGATGATCCAGTCGGCGTGGGCCATGACCGCCTGGTGGTGCTCGACGACGATGACGGACTTGCCGGAGTCGACGAGCCGGTCGAGCAGACCGAGGAGTTGCTCGACGTCGGCGAGGTGGAGTCCGGTGGTCGGCTCGTCGAGGATGTACACGCCGCCCTTCTCGCCCATGTGGGTGGCCAGCTTCAGCCGCTGCCGCTCACCGCCGGACAGCGTGGTGAGCGGCTGCCCGAGGGTGAGATAGCCGAGCCCGACGTCCGAGAGCCGCTCCAGGATCCTGTGCGCGGCCGGCGTGCGCGCCTCACCGGTGTTGAAGAACTCCTCCGCCTCCGTCACCGGCATCGCGAGCACCTCGCTGATGTCCCGCCCGCCGAGGTGGTACTCCAGCACCGAGGCCTGGAACCGCTTCCCCTCGCACTCCTCACAGGTCGTGGCGACCCCGGCCATCATCGCGAGGTCGGTGTAGACGACCCCGGCGCCGTTGCAGGTGGGACAGGCGCCCTCGGAGTTGGCGCTGAACAGCGCCGGCTTCACCCCGTTGGCCTTCGCGAACGCCTTGCGGATCGGTTCGAGCAGTCCGGTGTACGTCGCCGGGTTGCTCCTCCTGGAGCCGCGGATGGCGCCCTGGTCGACGGAGACGACCTCCTCCGTGGCCGGGATCGACCCGTGCACCAGCGAGCTCTTGCCGGACCCCGCGACCCCGGTGATCACGGTCAGCACCCCGAGCGGGATGTCGACGTCGACGTCCTGGAGGTTGTGCGTGCTCGCACCGCGGATCTCCAGCGCCCCGTTCGCCTTGCGGACCGTGTCCTTGAGTCCGGCCCGGTCGTCGAAGTGGCGGCCGGTCACGGTGCCGCTGGTCCGCAGCCCCTCCACGGACCCCTCGAAGCAGACCGAGCCGCCCGCCGTCCCGGCACCGGGGCCGAGGTCGACGACATGGTCGGCGATCACGATCGTCTCCGGCTTGTGCTCCACGACGAGCACCGTGTTGCCCTTGTCCCGCAGGCGCAGCAGCAGGTTGTTCATGCGCTGGATGTCATGGGGGTGCAGCCCGATGGTCGGCTCGTCGAAGACGTAGGTGACGTCGGTGAGCGAGGAACCAAGATGCCGGATCATCTTGGTGCGCTGCGCCTCGCCGCCGGACAGCGTGCCCGAGGAGCGGTCGAGGGAGAGATAGCCGAGCCCGATCTCCACGAAGGAGTCGAGGGTCTCCCCCAGCGCCGTCAGCAGCGGCCCGACCGACGGCTCGTCCAGCGCGCGCACCCACTCGGCGAGGTCGCTGATCTGCATCGCGCAGGCGTCGGCGATGCTGATCCCCTTGATCTTCGAGGACCGGGCGCCCTCGCTCAGCCGGGTGCCCTCGCACTCGGGGCAGACCATGAAGGTGATCGCGCGGTCCACGAACTCACGGATGTGCGGCTGCATCGACTCGCGGTCCTTGGCGAGCATCGACTTCTGGATCCGCGGGACGAGACCTTCGTAGGTCATGTTGATGCCCGCGATCTTCATCCGCACCGGTTCGCGGTACAGGAAGTCCTGGAGCTCGCGCTTGGTGAACTTCCGGATCGGCTTGTCCGCGTCGAAGAAGCCGGACTCGCTGTAGAGGCGGTAGTTCCAGCCGCCAGCCTTGTAGCCGGGGATGGTCATCGCACCCTCGTTGAGGGACTTGGAGTCGTCGTAGAGCTGGGTGAGGTCGATGTCGTTGACCGTGCCGCGGCCCTCGCAGCGCGGGCACATGCCGCCGACGATGCTGAAGCTGCGGCGCTCCTTCACGGTCTGTCCGCCGCGCTCCATGGTCACCGCGCCCGCCCCGCTGATGGAGGCGACGTTGAAGGAGAACGCCTTGGGCGAGCCGATGTGCGGGGTGCCGAGTCTGCTGAAGAGGATCCGCAGCATCGCGTTGGTGTCGGTGACGGTCCCGACGGTGGAGCGCGGGTCGCCGCCGAGGCGCTGCTGGTCGACGGTGATCGCGGTGGTCAGTCCGTCGAGGACGTCGACCTCGGGCCTGGCCAGGGTCGGCATGAAGCCCTGTACGAAGGCGCTGTAGGTCTCGTTGATCAGCCGCTGCGACTCGGCGGCGATGGTGTCGAACACCAGCGAGCTCTTGCCGGAGCCGGAGACTCCGGTGAAGACCGTGAGCCGGCGCTTCGGGATCTCGATGCTGACGTCCTTGAGGTTGTTCTCGCGCGCCCCGTGCACGCGGATCAGGTCGTGGCTGTCAGCGGCGTGCCGGTCGCCCGAAGTGGCCTTGCTCATGGTGATGTGTCCTCCCGTTTTCGACAGCTTCGAACACTACGTCGAAGCGCACGCCTCAGCGCAGTTCCTGGACGCGGATCATGTTGCCCGCGGGGTCGAGGAAGGCGCAGTCCCGTATGCCGTACGACTGCTCGATCGGCTCCTGGATCACCTCGGCGCGGGCCTGGAGCCGCTCGAAGACGGGATCGAGGCAGGGAGTGGCGAGCAGGAGCCCGGGGCCGTCGCCCGCCGGGTGCAGCACGACCGAGGCACCGGCCCGGCTCGCGGGGCCGACCGTGATCCACCGCATCCCGTCGCGGCCCACGTCACCGCGCACCTCGAAGCCCAGCGCGTCCCGGTAGAAGGCCAGGGAGGCCTCCGGGTCGTCGTGCGGGAGGAAGCTCGCCCGAATGCGGATGTCCATGCCCGCCACGCTAGCCACGGCTCCCGGCCCGCGCTTCTCGGATCCTGACCGGTCTCAGCGCACCAGGCCCGCGATGTGCGCGGTGACCGTGTCGAGGATGTCCGCCCAGGCGGCCTCGTCGCCGAGGACGAGGTAGTTCAGGGTGAGCCCGTCGGTCATGGCCGCGAGATAGCGGGCCAGCACGGAGACCGGCACCCGCAGCTCCAGGTCCATGTCCTTGCGGAGCTGCTCGATGAGCTCGGCGTACGCCTCGCCGTACAGCTCGTACTGCCGCCTGGCCAGGTGCTCGAACCCGGGCTCGCGCAGGGCGTACTGGGTGAGCTCGTAGGTGAGCATGTGCGCCTCGGGGTGGGCGCGGACGTGGTCCCAGTACGCCCGGAAACCAGCGGCGACGGTCTCCTCCAGGGTGTCCCTGGGGCGCAGCGCCTCCTGGACCACGCGCACCGAGTGGTCGGTGAGCGTGGTGATCACGGCCTCGATCAGGGCCTGCTTGGAGTCGAAGCAGTAGTGGAAGACGCTGAGGGACACGCCGGCCTCGGCGGCGATGGACCGGGTCGTCGTCTTCGCGACGCCGTCCCGGGCCATCGCCCTGATGGCCGCTTCCGTCAGCTGTCTGCGCCGCTCGGCCGACGGCATGCGTGCCATACGTGTCCCCCGCTGTCGAATGAATCAGCCGCTGTGGACGCCCACCTCGTAGAGCGAGTATCCCCAGTCGGTGCCGCGGCCGAGACCGTGGACCCGGACGTAACGGGCCGGTGTGCCGGTGAACTTGGCCGTGTCGAGCCCGCCGTCCCCGGCGGTCGTCGACCAGGCGGTCGTCCAGTTCGTCCCGTCCGTCGACAGCTCGATCCGGTACGACTTCCCGTACGCCCGCTCCCAGTCGAGCGTGACCTTGGAGACCAGGTTGGTGGAGCCCAGGTCGACCTGCCACCACTGGTCGTCGCTCCAGTCGCTCGCCCAGCGGCTGGAGTCGTCGCCGTCCACCGCCCGCCCCGGCTGGTAGCTGGTGAAGGGGTTGGACTCGGACGAACTGGCCGTCGCCGTACGCCCGTCGGCGAGATCGACCGACGCCAGGTGCCGCTCGGACGCGCCCCAGGTGTCCAGGTAGGACTCGGCGCCCCGGAAGAGGTCGTCGACCACGCCCTGGCCGCCGACGAGCCGGATGTCCTCGATCCAGTCCGGGATCATGCCGACGTGGGCGGCCCCGTCGGTGTTGAAGTCGAAGGTGCGCTGCCCGGACGTCTGCTTGTCGATGACCGAGCCGCCATCGACGCTCTTGAAGGGATACGTCACCTTGTTCGCGGCGTTCGCTCCGCGCGGTGCGGGGTGGTCGCCGATGCCGTTGAAGTCGGTGCCGTAGCCGTAGCCGACGTTGTACTTGTCGCGCAGCGCGTCGGTGCGCTTCGCCTCCGCGGCGAACCCTTCGGAGCCGTGCATGTACTGGGCGACGAAACCGCCGAGGGAGTAGACCCGCTCGGTCCAGTTCAGGTCCATCCAGCTGTGCGAGGAGAGCACGCCCGGGTAGTTCGCGGCCTCGAAGATGTCGAGGACCTGGCCGGTCGCCTTGACGCTCATGTGGTCGATCTCGAGCATCATCTTGCGTTTCATCATTCCGCGCACGGCGTACTCGCCGAGATCGGTGAGCCCGCGGACGTTGCACTGCGCGGCCTTGTCGTACTCCGGGACCTCGGTGCCGGCCGGCAGGTCGTTCTCCGCCTCGGAGGCCGCCGTACCGATGGGGTTGTCGTGCTGCGGGCCCTTGCAGGTCTCGGTCTTCCAGAAGGTGCCGGTGGACAGGAACTGCCCGACGTTGATGGCGGTGCCGAGGCCGCCCTCGTCGAAGCGGACACCGCACAGGGCGTTGTCGAACTTGTGGCACAGGAACATCGAGCGCACGCCGAGGCCGTACAGCTCGTCGAGCCCCTTGTCGATGTCCGCCTTGCTGCACTGCCCGATGTCGAGGATCTGCTTGCAGCCGAACGGCTCGGAGGTCTCGACGCCGAGGACGACCGCCAACTTGCCCTGCTGGATGACCTGTCGGGCCTGCGCGCTGTCGGTGACGATCCGGAACCAGCCCTTGCCGGTGCCGCCGTACATCTTGTCGATGAACGCCTGGAGGTCGTACGTCATTCTGGCCTGGAGGCGGATCGAGGTCATCTCGTCACAACTGCGGTCCTTGAACGGGTAGATGGAACAGATCATCCCGTTGGTGACGAGGTCGTTGACGAGCACCCGCTGGCCACCGCGCCAGGCCCGCTCCACCCAGGCGTAGTAGTTCGCCTGGTGGGTCATCGAGTCGTACGCCGGCCAGTCCTTGAAGGTCGGCCAGCCGACGGGGTCGTGCTTGCCGTCGCCGCCGTGGGTGATGTAGTCGAAGAGCGCGAGGCTGCCGTCGGGGTAGTGCTCGGGGCAGTCCTTGAGCGCGTCGGCGACTCCGGCCTCGGAGAACACCTTGCCGCAGATGAGCCGCCCGCCGAAGGCCTCGTTGGAGAAGAGGTGGTTGTGGGCGTCGATGAACCCCTTCACCTCGCCTGCGGAGTTGGTGCCGGTGAAGGGCGCTCCCGTCACGCCCACCTGGGCGTCCGGGGCGGGTCTGGCCGTCGGTGTCCACCAGTCGGTGGCCGCCGAGCTCTGGGTGGGGCCGAGGATCGTGGCCAGCACCAGGAGGAGCAGGGAAGTGACGGTGATGTTCTTGCTTCTGCGGCAGGTGCGTCCGGCCATGGCCCACGTCCCTCGGTCGGCGGGAGGGCGCCGTCGACCGAGGGCGTTTTGACTGCCCTTGGAATTGTCATGACCGGCGCAATAGATGCGTCGAGGATCGCGACCGAGCGCGTTCCGAGTCAAGAGTCCGGGACAGTTGACCTGATACCTGGGGGACATCAACCGTTCACGCAGGCCGCTCCGTTGAGAGTGAAAGCGGTCGGCGCGGTGTTCTTGGCACCCTTGCTGCCGATGAAGCCGACGGTGACCGAACCTCCGGCCGCGATGGTGCTGGTGTACGAGGCCGGGGTGACGGTCACCGAGCCCCCGCTCTGCGCTGCGGTCCCGCCCCACATGTTGGAGACGGTCTGTCCGTCGGCGAAGGCGAAGCCGAGCTTCCAGCCGCTGACCGGGGCGGTGCCGGTGTTGCGGATGACGATCTCGCCCTGGAAGCCGCCCTGCCACTCGCCGACCACCCGGTAGCCCACGGAGCAACTCCCGGCGGGCGTGGTGGCGGTGGTGACGCTCACCGTCGCCGAGCGGGCCGACCGGTTCCCGGCCGCGTCACGGGCGTAGACGGCGAAGGAGTAGGCCGTGTCGGCGGTCAGACCGGTCACGGTCACCGAGTTGGTCGTCGAGGCCGCGACCTTCGTCTCGGTGCCACCGCTGATCCGCACGACGTCGTATCCGGCGACGCCAACGTTGTCAGTGGACGCCGTCCAGGACAGCTGGGTGGAGGTCGCCGTCACCGCCGAGGCGGTCGGCGTGCCGGGGGCGGTGGGGGCCTGGGTGTCACTGGAACCGCCGCCGAAGACGGTGGCTTCCTTGGCGGTCTGCGCGATGCCGTTGGCGCCGTTGAAGATGCGCTTGCCCCATGACGTCATCTGCGCCGGGTCGAAGTTGAGCACGAGGTCGAGGATCGGGTCGGTGTTGCCGCTCCAGGACCAGGCCAGATAGCCGATGCGGAGCTGTTCGGCGGTGGCCATCATGGTGTCCTCGTCCGGATCGCCCCACTGGTCGGCGGGACCGCCGAACTCCCCTATCAAGATGGGCAGTTTGGCCGTGACGAAGGCGTTCAGATAGTCGGTGACCTCCGCCGCGGTGTCGAAGACGCTGTACATGTGGATCGAGAAGATCAGGTTGCCGGTGGTGTCGGCGGCGTACACGGACTGGGCGTTGGTCCGCATGACCTGCTGCCAGTCCTGGCCCCAGTTGGGCGCGTCCACCATGATCGTGTGCTGGAACCCTGCGTTGCGGAGCTTCTGGATCGCGGCGATCGTCGGGGCGGTCCAGCCGGCGGGGTCGGTGTTGCCCCAGGGCTCGTTGCCGATGTTGATGACGATGTAGCTCTCCTGGCCGGCGAGCACGTTCTTCAGGCCGATCCAGTAGTCGGCGGCCTGGTCGAGGGTGCCGGCGGCGCTGTCCTCGCCGTATCCGGTGGTGTCGTGCACCTCCAGGACGCAGATGAGCCGGTTGGCCTTGCACTGGGCGATGACGTTGGCCACGTCCGAGGCGCTGTTGGCGGTCCAGCGGTGGCCGTCGGCGAGAACCACCCGCACCGTGTTCGCGCCCTGCGCCTTGATGTCGGCCAGCGAGTCGAGCTCGTTGGGGTACCAGGTGTGGGCGTGGTTGACGCCACGCATCACGAAGTCGTTGCCGTTGCCCTCGACCAGGCGGCCGTTGCTGATGTGCAGACCGGTGGCCTGGGCGCCGGTGTCGGCGGCCTGGGCCGTACCGGGACAGAGGGCGCCGAGCACCACCAGTCCGACGAGGGCGGCCAGCCTGGCCAGGAGGATGTGTAAGGGGCTCTTTCCTGTGCTTCTCACTGCGGCTCCAGGGGTGGGTGAGGCAGCCGGAAGGGGTATGGGAGCGCTCCCATAGAAGCCACCCCGTCAAGTACACGTCAAGATGCGCGACGGCAAAGGGCGCGACCGCGCATAGGGTTCCCAGCCTCGACCACCGCACCTGGGAGGCACGTTGCCCACACGACCCCTCGATCCCCACTCGGTCAACGCCGAGGCCTGGCACACCTACGGCGACCACCATCTGCGGCGCGGCACGGTACTGCCGGAACTGGAGCGCTTCGACTGGGGACTGCGGGACACCGGGCCGGGCGCCGAGATCCTCGGTGAACTCGCCGGACGGCGCGTACTGGACCTCGGCTGCGGCCCCGCCCGGCACGCGGCGCACCTCGTCCGCGGGTACGGCGCCTCGGTGGACGCGGTCGACTCCTCCCCCACGCAGCACGCACGGGCCCTGGCCCGCTACGGCTCCCTGCCCGGTCTGCGCCTGATCAGGGCCGACGCCGTCGAACACCTCGGCTCGACGGAACCGTACGACGTCGTCTACTCCGTCAACGCGGTGCCGTACCTCGACCCCCGCCGGCTGCTGCCCGCCCTCGCCGGGGCGCTGCGGCCCGGCGGGACACTGTGCTTCACCGTGCTGCACACCACCTCGCGCGGAGACGGCCCCTCCTCCGTGGTCGAGTCCCGGCCCGAGATCCTGCGGCTCGCCGGGGGCGGGGAGGTCGACGTCCGGATGTGGGTGCTCACCCCCGAACTCTGGACGGACCTGCTCGGCGACCACGGACTGCGCATCGAGGGGATCGACGTCCTCGACGCGCCGGAGGAGGGCAACCACGCCTCGTACCGGATCGTCCGGGCGACCCGTTCCGTCCGGGTCTCCTCCCGCCCCCGTAGCAATCGCGGTCCGGTTCCGCACGCGGCGATCGGGGTGGGCGCCATCCTGTACGGCCCCCGCGGACTGCTGCTCGGCCGGCACCGGCGCGGCACCTGGGAGCTGCCCGGCGGCACCGTCGAGCCCGGGGAGTCACTGGAGGAGACGGTCGTGCGCGAACTCCGGGAGGAGACCGGGATCGAGGCCCGCCCGACCGACGTCCGGCTTCTGGGCACGCTCCTCGACGACGTCGACGGCGTGGTCCGGATGACGGTGGCCAGCCAGGTCACCGCCTGGCGGGGCGACCCCTCGGACCAGCCCGACGAACGCGTCGGCGACTGGCGCTGGTTCGCCCTGGACCGGCTCCCGGAGAACCTGTTCGTGTGCAGCGCCCAGGGCCTGACCGCCTGGCGCCCGGACCTGCCGATCGACCACACTCCGGCGCACTTCACGCCGTACGCCGGATAGCGCCCTGCAACCCCCTCGCAACCTTCCCCGTGCTGCACTCGACGACCATGGACGAGGATTCCGCACGTGCCGGGTACGACGAGGTGCAGCGCGTCGAGGTCACGCCCGCCGCCGCAGAGCTGCTGCGCCGGTTGCGCGAGGCGCACGGGCCGCTGATGTTCCATCAGTCGGGCGGCTGCTGCGACGGCTGCGCGCCGATGTGCTACCCGGCGGGTGAGTTCCGCACCGGCGGCTCGGACGTGCTGCTCGCCGAGCTGGACGTGGCGGGGGTCGAGGAACCGGTGACGTTCTGGATGTCGAGGAGCCAGTACGCGGTGTGGGCCCACACCCGGCTGATCGTCGATGTCGTCGCGGGCCGGGGCAGCGGATTCTCTCTCGAGGCACCCGAGGGGGTGCGTTTCCTCATCCGTTCGCGTGTGGTCGGCGCCGGGTAGCCCCTCGGGCCACCGTCGTCTGGTGCACTTCCCTGAGTTCCGGCACAGTTGACACGACCTCAGGGAGAGCTGTGACGCACCGTCAAAGACGTTTCGGCGCAGGCAGATCGGTACTGACGTTTCTCGCGGCACTCGGCACGCTGGCCGGTGCGGCCCTGGTGGGGGCGGCACCGGCCGGCGCCGCGCAGGGGTGGACAGAGCTCGCCACGGGCGTGCAGTACGAGCAGTTCGACATCTCCGCGGCCGCGGGGGTGACGCATGCCCATGTGATCCGCGTGGACCTGGGCGAGCCGGGGGTGCGGGTGGAGCTGCTGTATCCGGGGGCGGTGGCCGCGCGGGCCACGGTGTCCCGGCTGGCCACCTCGCAGGGCGCCCTCGCGGGGGTGAACGGCGACTTCTTCAACATCTCGGAGACCCAGCACCCCGGTGTCACGGCCACCGGCGCGAGCGTCGGCCCGGCGATCGCCGAGGGCCGCGCGCTCAAGGCGGCGGTGCCGGACGGCCAGCGCTTCGGACCCGCGTTGCCGCCCGGCACGAGCACCAGGGACGTCTTCGGCGTGGGCACCGACCGTCGGGCCCGGCTCGACGACCTCGCGCTCGACGGGTCGGTGCGCACGCCCGAGGGGCAGCTGCCGCTCGGCGGGCTGAACCAGTACGCGCTGCCCGTCGGTTCGGTCGGCGCGTTCACCTCGGACTGGGGCGGCGCGTCCCGGGTGCGGGCGACCTGCGGGACGGACAAGGACCGGGCCGCCCCGTGCAGCACGGACACCCATGAGGTGACGGTCCGTGACGGTCACGTCGTCGCCACGGCCGACACCCCGGGCAGCGGGGCGATCGCCGGCGGCACCACGGTGCTGGTGGGCCGGGAGGCGGGCGCGCAGCAACTGCGCAAGCTCTCGGTCGGCTCGGCGGTGACGGTGCAGCACCGCCTGGTCGCGGCCTCGGCGGGAATCGCGTACCGCTTCGCGCTCGGGGGCTATCCGGTGCTCGAAGACAGCCGCCCGCTGCCCGGCCTCGACGACACGACGTCGGCCGTGCGCACGGCCGTGGGCATCGCGGACGGCGGACAGCGGCTGTATCTCCTCGCGCTGGACGGCGCGCCCGGCTATCGCAGTGGGCTGACGATCGCCGAAGTCGCCTACACCATGCGGGGGTTGGGCTCGGTCGACGCCTTCAGCCTGGACGGCGGGGGTTCCACGACCATGGCCGCCCGTACGCCGGGCGCCAGCGCTGTCGCCGCCCTCAACCACCCCTCGGGCGGCGCCGAACGGCCCGTACCGAACGGCATCGGGGTCTTCTCCACCGGCTGAGGTCAGGGGCGCAGACCGCTGACGATGTCCGCCGTCGCCGTCATGCCGCTGTGGATGGTGGGCGCGATGCTCGTGCCGGCGAGACAGAAGCCGAGCAGCGCGCACACCAGCGCGTGGGAGACCTTGAGTCCGCCGCTGCGCAGGAAGATCACCGCCAGGATCAGCAGCAGCACCAGCACAGAAAGGGAAATCACCATGAGCAGCCTCCTCCGCCACGCCGCCAGGTCCGTTTCGCGGCGTTCGGCCGCAAGTGTGGCGTAGCGGAGGGTTCGTCCGGGCGGCTGCTGTGTCCTCCGAACGAGTGGTGTCACGCCCGCTCGAAGGCGCCTACCTGTGGGCGTCGAGGAAGGCCTCCAGGCCCGCCAGGTCGTCGGTGTTGAAGTAGTCGACACCGGCGGCGAGGAGTTCGGTCCACAGCGCGTCCCGGGCGGGCCCGGCCAGGTCCGGGGTGGCCCAGAACCGCACCTTCTGCCCGCGCGCGTGGGCCTGCTGGACGATGCTCCGCAGCTTCTGCCGCTCGGCGTCGGGGAAGACGCCCTCGCCGAGCCAGGTGAAGTTGAGCGTCCAGTTGTCGCTGATCAGCGGGATGAGGGAGGCGGGCGCCGAGGTGCCGAGGTCGGCGAGCCGGCCGTCGTAGAAGGCCCGCCGTACCGTCTGGGTCTCCATCGGGATGCGGGCGGCACGGTCGCCGGAGATGACGGCGGTGACCGGGCCGGGGACGACCTTGCCGTGCGCGTACGTCGTGAACAGGTGCCTGTAGCGCCGCAGATGCCGGTCGAGTTCGAGGTAGGTCGAGGAGCCCTCGGTCTTGATGTCGACGAGCAGTTGGAGGGGGCGGCGGTGCCCCCGGTACACGGCACCGCGGTTGGCCTTGACGATCCCGGCCAGCGGGTCGAGGTACAGGGGCTCCAGGGTGCGCGTGGGGTCGAGGTCGTCGGGCGTGTGGCCGATGAGGAGCTGGTCGCCGATGAGGAAGATGTCGGCCTCGACGCTGCCGAAGCGGTGGTCGAGGGCGTCGAGGAGGGGACGCGGGTGCTCGTAGTCGTTGTGGGCGTGGGCGCGCCACAACGGGCGGGGGCGGTGCTTCCGGCTGTCGGCCCACGCGCTGCCGACGGGCGGGGCCAGCGTCGCCGCGACCGCGGCGCCGAGGGTGGTGAGGGCTCTGCGACGGGTGATGAGGGCCATGTTCTGCCTCCCTGTGGGGCGGGTCGGAACCACAGGGAGTATGGGGCCCGTCGGCCCTCAAGGGACCTGTACGTGCCAGGAGTTGGCCGGACTGCCGCCGCCCGTTCACTCCTTCCGCGCAGGCGCACGGAAAAGCCCGCCCCAGGTGGGGCGGGCTTCACCGGCGTTCACCGGGCGATGCTCAAGGCGCCTGCAGGTCGACGAGTTCGGCCAACCGGGCGCGATGCGCGCCCGCCGAGCCGTAGGCGATCGAGTCGGCCTTGGCCCGCTTGAGATACAGGTGGATCGGGTGCTCCCACGTCATGCCGATGCCGGCGTGCAGCTGGAGCGCCTCCTCGGCGGCGTGCACGGCCACGGACGCCGCGTAGGCCTGCGCGACGGCGACCGCCACGTCGGCGTCCTCACCGGTGGCCAGCGCGTCGGCCGCGTTGCGGGCGGCGGCACGGAGATTGACGACCTCCAGCCACAGCTGGGCGAGCCGGTGCTTGAGCGCCTGGAAGCCACCGACGGGCCGGTTGAACTGCTTGCGCTCCTTGAGGTAGCGCACGGTCTCGGTCAACGTCCATTCGGCGAGCCCGAGTTGTTCGGAGGCGAGCAGTCCGGCCCCGGCCCGCAGCGCGCGGGGCACGGCGACTTCGGCGTCGCCCAGCAGGCGGCCCGGAGCTCCGTCGAGGGTGACGGTCGCGAGCGGTCGGGTCAGGTCGAAGGAGACCTGCGGGGTGACGGTCGCGGAGGAGGCGTCCACCGCGTACAGCCCCCCGTCGTCCGCGGGCACGAGCAGCACGTCGGCCGCCCGAGCGTCCGCGATCGCGGTCAACTCCCCGTGCAGGGCCCCGCCTTCGTGGCGTACGACCTTGTAGGCGCCGCCCGGCGCGACGTTCAGCGCGACGGCGAGGGCGCCGATCCTGCGCCCGGACGCGAGCTCGGCGAGGAGGTCGTCGGCGTCGCAGGCGAGCAGGGCCTCGGTGGCGACGACCGCACTGGTGAGGTAGGGCACGGGAGCGACAGCTCGGCCCAACTCCTCCAGGACGACCGCGACTTCGCGGTGCGAGGCGCCCTGGCCGCCCTTGTCCTCCGGCACCAGGAGCCCCGCGAGGCCCATGCCGTCGGCGAGGGCCTTCCAGGCCGCGAGGTCGTACGGGGTGTCCGACTCGGTGCGGGCGATCACGCCCGGCGCGTCGCAGTGGTCGGCGAGCAGGTCCCGTACGGCGGCCCGCAGCGCCTCTTCCTCCTCCGAGTACAGCAGATCGGGCTGTGCGCTCATCGGGCCAGGTCCTTCCACGCGACGTCCTTGTCGGTACGCGGCTCGGCCGGGAGGCCCAGGACGCGCTCGGCGACGATGTTCAGCAGGACCTCGCTGGTCCCGCCCTCGATGCTGTTGCCCTTGGAACGCAGGTAGCGGTAGCCGGCGTCGCGGCCGGTGAAGTCCACCAGCTCGGGGCGGCGCATGGTCCAGTCGTCGTACAGCAGGCCCTCCTCGCCGCGGAGTTCGACCTCCAGGCCGCTGATCTCCTGGTTGAGGCGGGCGAAGGCGAGCTTCATGCCGGCGCCCTCGGGTCCCGGCTGTCCGGCGACGAGCTGCTGGCGCAGGCGCTCGGCGGTGAGGCGGGCGACCTCGGAGTCGACCCAGAGCTTCAGCAGCCGCTGGTGCAGGTCCTGGGTGCGCAGTTCGGGGCGCTCGCGCCAGGTCTTGGAGACCGGGCCGATCATGCCGCCCTCGCGGGGCAGCCGCATGCCGCCGATGGCGACGCGCTCGTTGTTCAGCGTGGTCTGCGCGACCCGCCAGCCGTCGCCGACCTCGCCGAGGCGGCGGGAGTCGGGGATGCGGACGTCGGTGAGGAAGACCTCGTTGAACTCGGCCTCGCCGGTGATCTGCCGCAGCGGGCGGACGTCGACGCCGGGGTCGGTCATGTCGCAGATGAAGTAGGTGATGCCCGCGTGCTTGGGCACGTCCGGGTCGGTGCGGGCGATGAGGATGGCCCAGCGGGAGTTGTGGGCGCCGGACGTCCACACCTTCTGCCCGTTGACCACCCAGCCGTCGCCCTCGCGGACGGCGCGGGTGCCGAGCGCGGCGAGGTCGGATCCGGCGCCGGGCTCGCTGAACAGCTGGCACCAGACCTCCTCCCCCACCCACAGCGGCCGCAGATAGCGCTGCTTCTGCTCCTCGGTGCCGTACCTGAGGATCGTCGGCGCGGCCATGCCGAGGCCGATGCCGTTGCGCCGCGGGTCGTTGTCGGGAGCACCCGCGGCCTCCAACTCGGCGTCCACGACGACCTGGAGGGAACGGGGCGCGTTCAGTCCGCCGAGGCCTTCCGGATAGTGCACCCAGGCGAGCCCCGCGTCGAAGCGGGCCTTGAGGAAGTCCCGCCGGTCCGTGGTCGCCGGCGGGTGTGCGGCCAGCAACTCGGCGGTGCGGCGCTGGAGTTCGGCTGCGTCGATCATGCCTGCGCTCCCGTGGGTACGACGGCGATCCGGCCGGTGGTCACGCCGTCACCGAGGCGCTGCACGGCGTCCGCGGCGCCGGACAGCGGCACCCGCTCGCTCACCAGCGGCTTGATCGCGCCCCGGGCGGCCAGTTCGGTCAGCTGCTCGTGGCAGTGCTGGACCAGCTTCGGGTTCTTGGTGTTGTACAGACCCCAGTGCAGACCCAGGATCGCGTAGTTCTTCACCAGGGCGTGGTTGAGGCCGGGACTGGGGATGGTCCCACTGGCGAAGCCGACGACCACGATCCGCCCCTCGAAGGCGACGACCTTGGTCGACTGCGTGTAGGCGTCGCCGCCCACCGGGTCGTAGATCACGTCCGCGCCCCGGCCCCCGGTGGCCTCCTTCACAGCGGCGACGACGTCCTCGCTGCGCCGGTCGATCACCACGTCACAGCCCAGCTCCCGGGCCACGACGGCCTTTTCGGCACCGCCGACGACACCGATGACGGTGGCCCCGGCCGCCTTCCCGAGCTGCACGGCCGCGCTGCCGACCCCTCCGGCGGCAGCGTGGACGAGCAGCGTCTCACCGGCTTCCAGGTGGGCCCGCCGGTGCAGGCCGAACCAGCCCGTCTGGTAGCCGATGTGCAGCGCGGCGGCCTCGGCGTCGTCCAGCGAGTCCGGCGCGGACAGCAGAGCGGCGGCGTCCGCGACGGCGTACTCGGCGAAACCGCCGTACGGCAGCACGGGGTTGGCGATCACGCGCCGTCCGTCCTCGGTCTCGCCGCAGATCTCCACGCCCGGCGTGAAGGGCAGCGGCGGACGGACCTGGTAGTGGCCGCGGCACATCAGCACGTCCGGGAAGTTGATGTTCGCGGCACGCACCTTCAGCAGGACCTGGCCGTCGCCGGGCACCGGCTGCGCCACGTCCGCGAGGCGCATCACCTCGCTCGGCTCACCGTTCTCGTGCACTTGCCAAGCCTGCATGGGGGGCCTCCACGGGACTGCGTCGTCATGCCGGGGTCTGACCGGGGTCCTCCGCATACTAAGCGGTCGCTTGCCGATCAGGGAACAGCCCGCGGGGAAAGTGTCGGCATCCGCACAAAGGGGGGCGGTACAGAGGCGCAGCCGAGGCGGGCCGCCCAGCGGTTGCGCGACCGGCGTGGCCTGCACAGGGTGACAAGGGCGGACGCCGACGATTCCCGGAAAGGACCCGCGCACATGACGGTCATCAACAGCCCGCTGCCGGAGAAGGAACGCGAGATCGCCGGAAGCGCCCTCCAGGCGACCCTGGTCGACCTGCTCGACCTCTCCCTGGTCGCGAAGCAGGCGCACTGGAACCTGTACGGGCCGCGCTTCCGTTCCATCCACCTCCAGCTCGACGAGGTGGTCACCACCGCCCGCGAGTACGCCGACACGGTGGCCGAGCGCGCCGCGGCGCTGGGGGTCAGCCCGGACGGACGGGCCGCGACCGTCGCGGCCACCAGCGGGGTGCCGGAGTTCTCACCCGGTTGGACGAAGGACGTGGACGCCGTCGGCGCGCTGGTGCAGGCCTTCTCCGCGGTGGTCGAGCGGGTCCGCGAACGCATCGAGCGGACCGGCCCGGCGGACGCCGTGACCCAGGACCTGCTGATCGGCCTCACCGCCGCCCTGGAGAAGCAGAGCTGGATGTTCCAGGCCGAGCACCAGGGCTGAACCTCCAGCAGTTACCTCTCAGACAGGTGACGCAACGAACTTTGGCCCCTTACAGCCCCAGATCCAGGGCCAGGCACGAGTAGTACTTCCAGTTGCCCGCGGGGTCGTACGCGTTCGCCCCGGCGCCGGGCGCGGCCTTCACCTCTTCGGTCATGTCCTCGAAGCGGATGCGTTCGGGGAGCCTGCCGAAGCGCGCGTGGCGCGTTGCCGTGCCGGTGTCCGTGGTGAGGTCCTTGCTCATGACCGCTCTCCCCTTCGTGGACCGTGCCCTGCTCGTCGCCTTGGGCGATGCCCAGCATTCACGTCCGATGCGTCACCTGTCAAGGGGGTGACGAAACAAGGGCGCACCATCGCGATGAGCGAGCACCGGGGTCAGACGGTGATGGTCTTGTACTCCGTGTAGCCGCCGAGGCCGACCGCCCCGTACTCGCGCCCGATCCCGCTCGACTTGAAACCACCGAACGGCCCGTCGAAGGTCACCGAGGCACCGTTGACCGTGACGGTGCCGGTGCGGATGCGGCGGGCCACCGCCAGGGCGTGGGCCTCGTCGGCGGACCAGACACCGCCGGACAGGCCGTACTCCGAGTCGTTGGCGATACGGACGGCCTCGTCCTCGTTGTCCTAGGCGATGACGACCAGGACCGGCCCGAAGATCTCCTCCTGTGCGACGCGCATGGAGTTGTCGACGTCGGCGAAGACGGTGGGGGTGACGTAGTTGCCCTTCTCCAGGCGGCTGAGCCCGGCGCAGGCGCCGGACGTCGTCGTCGACACCCTGCTGAACGGCCTCGGCGCGTCCTGACACGGCGACGGTGTCAGTGCTCCAGCCGGTGCGGATGGGCCGGGTACACACCGAGGATGCGTACCTCGGTGGAGAAGAACCGCAGTTCGTGCAGGGCGAGCGCGACATGCCGCTCGTCGGGGTGGCCCTCGATCTCGACGTAGAAGCGGCTGGCGTTGAGCCCGGCGCCGATCTGGTAGCTCTCGATCTTCGTGAGGTTCACCCCGCTGGTGGCGAACCCGCCGAGCGCCTTGAAGAGCGCGCTGGGGATGTTGCGCACGGAGAAGAACAGGCTCGTCATCGTCGGCTCCCCGGTGTCCGGGGCCACGACGGGCTCCCGGGACAGGACGACGAACCGGGTGGTGTTGTCGGGGTCGTCCTCGACCCCGGGGCGCAGCACGTCGAGGCCGTACAGCCCGGCCGCGGCGGGCGGTGCGAGCGCCGCGTGCCGCGGATCCGCCAGCTCCGCCACCTCGCGCGCCGCTCCGGCCGTGTCGTCGGTGACGAGGGTGCGCCAGCCGCCCTCCCGCAGCACCTTGCGGCACTGTCCGAGCGCGTGCACATGGCTGCGTACGCACTCCACCTGGTCCGGTGTCGCCCCGGGCACGCCCATCAGGTCGAAGCGGATGGCGAGGAAGTGCTCGGCGATGATGAACAGCCCCGACTCGGGCAGCAGATGGTGTACGTCCGCCACCCGGCCGGCCGCGGAGTTGTCCACCGGGATCACCGCGACGTCGGCGGTGCCGAGCGTCACCGCGTCCAGCGCCTGCTCGAAACCCGTGCAGGGCTGCTCGGCGCACCCGGGGTACAGGGTGTGCGCGGCGGTCGCCGAGTTGGATCCGGGTTCACCTTGGTAAGCGACGGTCGTCACTGGGCTCGGTCTCTTGTCGTCGGGCGGCAGAAGCTCCGTAACGTACCAGGAACGGCCGGTCTCAGATCCAGGTGTCCAGCCACATCCTGGCGTGCCAGTCGGCGTACGGGATGGTCTCCCCGGTGTAGAGCGGGAAGAAGTAGACGAAGTTCCAGGCGATGAGCAGGACGAGGGTGCCCGCGGCCACCGCGCCTCGGGTGCGCCGTCGGCGATCCGCTCCCGGTGGGCCGAGCATCGCGCCCAGCATCATCGTGACGGCCAGACAGAGGTAGGGCACGAAGACGACGGCGTAGAAGGAGAAGATCGTGCGGTCCTGGTACAGGAACCACGGCAGGTAACCGGCGCCCACCGCGCACAGCACGGCACCGGCCCGCCAGTCGCTGCGCAGGGCCCAGCGGTAGAGCAGGTAGAGCAGGGCGGCGCACGCCGACCACCACAGGAGCGGGGTCCCGAGGGCGAGGACCGTCCGGGAGCAGTCGACCGCCGTGCTGCAGCCGTCCTGGCCGGGCTGCGGCGACTGGTAGTCGAACAGCACGGGGCGGCCCTGCACCAGCCAGCTCCAGGGGTTGGACTCGTACTTGTGCGGGATGTGCTGCCCCACGTTGAACCGGTACACCCCTTGCTCGTAGTGCCACAGGCTGCGCAGCGGGGCGGGGATCCACGACCAGGTGCCGCCGCGGCCGTCGGCCCAGCGGCGGCCGTAGCCGTCGTCGGAGAGGAACCAGCCGGTCCAGGTCGCCAGATAGGTCAGCACGGCGACCGGCACCAGGGACAGGAGGGACCAGCCGAGATCCTTGTTCAGCACCGCCAACCAGGGGCGGGCGGAACCGGCCACGCGACGGGAGGCGACGTCCCACAGCACGGTCAGGACCACGAAGAAGACCAGGATGTACAGGCCGTTCCACTTGGTGGAGGCCGCCAGCCCCAGGAGGACGCCCGCCGCGAGCCGCCAGGGACGCGGTCCGGTTCCGGCGTGGTCGGCGGAGGGTGCGTCCGGGCGGGCGCGGCCGTCCTCGCCGACCGGCAGGGCGGCCGCGAGCCGGGCCCGGGCATGGTCCCGGTCGACCAGCAGGCAGCCGAACGCCGCCAGGACGAAGAACATGACCACGAGGTCCAGCAGGGCGGTACGGCTCATCACCACATGCAGGCCGTCCACCGCCAGCAGCGAGCCGGCCAGGCAGCCCAGCAGGGTCGAGCGGAACAGCCGGCGTCCGATACGGCACAGGATGAGCACCGACAGGGTGCCCAGGGCCGCCGTCATGAAGCGCCAGCCGAACGGGGTGAGGCCGAACATCCACTCGCCGAGGGCGATCACCCACTTGCCCGTCGGCGGGTGGGCGACGAACGCCCCGGTGTCGGAGAGCGGGACGACCTGGGGGTGGGCGAGGATCTGCGGGTCGGCGATCTTGCGGTCGGGCCAACTGCCCTCGTAGCCGAGCCGCAGCAGGGACCAGGCGTCCTTGGCGTAATAGGTCTCGTCGAAGACCACGGCGCGCGGTTGGCCTAGGTGCCGGAAGCGGATCGCCCCGGCCAGGACGGCGACGAGCACCGGCCCCAGCCAGTCCCACACCGACGGCTTCGGAAACCGCGGGACGAGACGCTCGCGGAGGTCCGTCACCGGGCGGGCCGTGTAGCCGAACCGGCGCAGTCGCTCCTGCCAGTCCCGGGGCGCCGCCGTCGGCCGGGTGTCGACGTCGGGGGAACAGGTCACGTCACTGCTCGTCACCGGGCGACCTGCCGTGCCGCGAAGTGCGCCCGGGGCGATATCTCGTCCATCCGGTGAACTTACCTGGCCCGTCGGCCGGTTGTCTCAGTGCCTCACGCCTTCCGGGGCCGCGCCCGTACGTGCATCCGCTCCCCCTGCGGGCCGAACAGACTGAGGAACTCCGCCGGCCCCTCCCCCGTCGACCCGAACCAGTGCGGCACCCGGGTGTCGAACTCCGCCGCCTCCCCCGCCGCCATCACCACGTCGTGGTCGCCCAGCACCACGCGCAGCCGCCCCGCCAGCACGTACAGCCATTCGTAGCCCTCGTGGGTGCGCAGTTCCGGCTCCTCCTCGCGGCGCGGCACCAGCACCTTGAAGGCCTGGAGGCCGCCGGGCTGCCGGGTGAGCGGCCAGAAGGTGCGCCCGTGCCGTTCGAGCGGCGCGGAGCGCACCCGGGGATCGCCGACCGGCGGGGCGCCGACGAGTTCGTCCAACGGCACCTGGTGGGCCTGGGCGATCGGCAGCAGCAGCTCCAGGCTGGGCTTGCGCAGGCCGGACTCCAGACGGGAGAGCGTGCTCACGGAGATGCCGGTGGTCTCCGAGAGGGCCGCGAGGGTCACCTCCCGGTCCTTGCGCAGCCTCCTGAGCCTGGGGCCCACTTCGGCGAGAACGTCGTCGGTACTCATACCCGTATTGCAGAATCAGCAAAGTTGTTTGTCAATCCCGCGTCCGCGGAGCGACCGTGTCGGCATGACCCAGACATACGGCGAGACATACGGCGAGACATATGAAGTGATCGTTGTCGGTGGCGGCGCGGCAGGTCTGTCCGCCGCCCTGGTCCTCGGCCGGGCCCGGCGCCGCACCCTGGTCGTCGACGCGGGCGAACCGCGCAACGCGCCCGCCGCCCACATGCAGGGCTTCCTCACCCGGGACGGCATGCCACCCGCCGAGTTCCTGGCGGTCGGCCGCGAGGAGATCAAGGGATACGGCGTCGAGCTGGTCCGGGACCGGGTGACCGAGGTCGCCCCGGGCTTCGCCGTGACCCTGGCGAGCGGACGCGTGGTCCGGGCCCGTCGCCTGGTCGTCGCGACCGGCCTCACGGACGAGCTCCCGGACGTGCCCGGCGTCGCCGAGCGCTTCGGCAAGGACGTCCTGCACTGCCCGTACTGCCACGGCTGGGAGGTCCGCGACCAGGCCTTCGGCGTGCTCGCCACGACGCCGCTCAGCGTGCACCAGGCGCTGATGGTCTCCCAGTGGTCGAAGGACGTGACCCTCTTCCTGCACACGGTCGCCGAGTCCGATCTCTCGGACGACGACCTGCGCAGGCTGGCCGCGGCCGGTGTCCGGGTGGTGCCGGGCGAGGTCGCCGGGCTGGTGGTCACCGACGACCGCCTCAGCGCCGTGCGCCTCGCCGACGGCACGACGCACGCGCGCGAGGTCGTCTTCACCGCACCCCGGGCCCTCCCGCAGAACGGCCTGCTGGAGCGGCTCGGCGCGGAGTTCCAGGAAACCCCCTTCGGCAGCTACCCCGTGGTCGACGGGAGCTGGCAGACGACCGCGCCCGGTGTGTACGCCGTGGGCAACGCGGCCGGCTTCGGCGAGCAGGTGATCAACGCGGCGAGTGCCGGGTACCGGGCGGCCGCCACGATCAACGGTGAGCTGCTGATGAGCGACCTCGACGCGGCTGCCGGGGTGTAGACCGGCCTTCTCCGGTACACCCTGGAGGCATGTTGCTTGCCCGGCTGGCCCAGGTGTCCCAGGACGTCGCCGCGACCTCGGCGCGCTCGAAGAAGATCGCGCTCCTCGCCGAGTTGTTCCGGGACGCCGAGGCGGACGACGTCCCGATCGTCATCCCGTATCTGGCGGGACGGCTCCCGCAGGGCCGGCTCGGCGTCGGCTGGAAGGTGCTGAGCCGCCCGGTCGCCCCGGCCGCCGAGCCGACCCTGACCGTACGCGCGGTGGACGCCCTGTTCGGCGAGCTGGGCAAGGTCGCGGGCGCGGGCTCGCAGGCCGAACGCGCCCGGCTGGTCGGGGAGTTGCTGGGCGCGGCCACCGAGGGCGAGCAGCGGTTCCTGTTCGGGCTGATCAGCGGAGAGGTACGGCAGGGCGCGCTGGACGCGGTCGCCACGGAGGGGCTCGCCCAGGCGACGCAGGCACCTCCCGCCGAGGTACGCCGTGCCGTGATGCTCGCGGGCTCCCTCCAGACGGTCGCCGAGGCCCTGCTCACCGACGGCCCGCCCGCCCTGGACCGCTTCCGCCTCACGGTCGGCCGCCCGGTCCTGCCGATGCTGGCGCACAGCGCCTCCTCGGTCGCCGAGGCGGTCGAGAAGCTCGGCACCTGCGCGGTCGAGGAGAAGCTGGACGGCATCCGCGTCCAGATCCACCGGGACGGCGATGTCGTACGGCTGTACACCCGCACCCTCGACGACATCACCGACCGGCTGCCCGAACTGACGGCTGCCGCACTGGAGTTGAGGGGTGAGCGGTTCATCCTGGACGGCGAGGTGATCGCCTTCGACGGCGACGGGCGTCCCCGTTCCTTCCAGGAGACCGCGGGCCGGGTCGGCTCCCGGGTGGACGTGTCGACGGCCGCCGAGGCGGTCCCCGTCTCCCCCGTCTTCTTCGACGCCCTGTCCGTCGACGACCGCGACCTCCTCGACCTGCCCTTCGCCGAACGGCACGCGGAACTGGCCCGGCTGGTGCCCGAGCCGATGCGGGTCCGGCGCACACTGGTGTCCGGGCCCGAGGACATGGAAGCGGCCGAGGCCTTCCTCGCCGAGACCCTGGAGCGCGGCCACGAGGGCGTCGTCGTGAAGTCCCTCGACGCCCCGTACAGCGCGGGCCGGCGCGGCGCGTCCTGGCTGAAGGTCAAGCCCGTGCACACCCTCGACCTGGTGGTGCTGGCCGCCGAGTGGGGCCACGGCCGCCGCACCGGCAAGCTCTCCAACCTGCACCTCGGCGCCCGCACGGCCGACGGCGGCTTCGCCATGCTCGGCAAGACCTTCAAGGGCATGACCGACGCGATGCTCACCTGGCAGACCGAGCGGCTCCAGGAGTTGGCGGTGGAGAGCAGCGGTTACGTGGTGACCGTACGGCCCGAACTCGTCGTCGAGATCGCCTACGACGGCCTCCAGCGGTCGACCCGCTACCCGGCCGGTGTCACCCTCCGCTTCGCCCGCGTGGTCCGCTACCGCGAGGACAAGCGCCCCGAGGACGCCGACACGGTCGAGACGCTGCTGGCCGCGCATCCCGGGGTGAGGCCGTGAGGACGAGCGCGGGCCTGCTGCTGTTCCGGCACACCGGGAACGGCCTGGAGGTGTTGCTGGGCCATATGGGCGGTCCGTTCTTCGCGCGGCGGGACGCCGGGGCCTGGACGGTTCCGAAGGGCGAGTACGAACCCGGGGAGCCCGCCTGGGACGCGGCCCGCCGGGAGTTCCAGGAGGAGCTCGGGCTGCCGCCGCCCGACGGGGAGGCCGTACCTCTGGGCGAGGTGCGGCAGACGAACGGCAAGGTCGTCACCGTGTGGGCGATCAATGCGGACCTCGATCCGGCCACCGTGGTTCCGGGGGTGTTCACCATGGAGTGGCCGCCGAAGTCGGGTCGGACACAGGAATTCCCCGAGCTGGACCGCGTCGAGTGGTTCGGCCTGGACCGGGCCCGGGCCGTGATCGTGAAGGCGCAGGCCGCGTTTCTCGACCGGCTGGCTGAGCACTCGGCCTGACGTCCACGCGTTGCGGTCGCCCCCGACGCGCGGGAAGGTCGAAGCACAGTCAGCTCTTCAGGAGGTCGGTCATGCCCATCGCGACGGTGAACCCGGCGAACGGCGAGACGCTCAAGACGTACGAGGCCATGGGCGAGGAGGAGATCGAGCGCAGGCTCCAGCTCGCGGAGGCGACGTTCCGCACGTACCGCATGACGTCCTTCGCGGAGCGCGCCCGTCTTCTGAACCGGGCCGCCGAGCTCCTCGACGAGGGACAGCAGGACATCGCCCGGGTGATGACGACCGAGATGGGCAAGCCGGTCAAGCAGGCCCGCGCGGAGGCCGCCAAGTGCGCCAAGGCCATGCGCTGGTACGCCGAGCGCGCGGAGTCTCTGCTGGCCGACGAGGAGCCCGCCGAGCACGACGTCAAGGACTCCGGTGCCTCCCGCGCCCTGGTCCGCTACCGGCCGCTCGGGCCCGTGCTCGCGGTGATGCCGTGGAACTTCCCGCTGTGGCAGGTGGTGCGCTTCGCCGCGCCCGCGCTGATGGCGGGCAACGTCGGCCTGCTCAAGCACGCCTCGAACGTGCCGCAGACCGCCCTGTTCCTGGAGGACCTCTTCCATCAGGCGGGCTACTCGGAGGGCTGCTTCCAGACGCTGCTCGTCGGGTCCGGCGCCATCGACGACATCCTGCGCGACGAACGGGTCAAGGCGGCCACGCTCACGGGGAGTGAGCCCGCGGGGCGGGCCGTGGCCTCCACCGCCGGGAACATGGTGAAGAAGACCGTGCTGGAGCTCGGCGGCAGCGACCCGTACATCGTGATGCCGTCCGCGGACGTCGACCGGGCCGCCGAGATCGCGGTGACCGCGCGTGTGCAGAACAACGGACAGTCCTGTATCGCCGCCAAGCGGTTCATCGTGCACGCGGACGTCTACGACCGGTTCGCCGAGCGGTTCGTCGAGGGCATGAAGGCCCTCAAGGTGGGCGACCCGCTGGAGGAGGACACGGAGGTCGGGCCGCTGTCGAGCGAGCAGGGACGGTCCGACCTGGAGGAGCTGGTCGACGACGCCAGGCGCAGCGGGGCGAGCGTGCTGTGCGGCGGGGAACGGCCCGACGGGCCGGGCTGGTACTACCCGCCGACCGTCATCGCGGACGTGACCCGTGAGATGCGCATCCACCGCGAGGAGACCTTCGGTCCGGTGGCCACGCTGTACCGGGCGGCCGACCTCGACGAGGCCGTGCTGATCGCCAACGACTCGGCGTTCGGGCTGAGTTCCAACGTCTGGACCCGGGACGAGGCCGAGGTCGACCGGTTCGTACGGGATCTGGAGGCCGGCGGGGTGTACGTCAACGGGATGACCGCCTCGCATCCGGCGTTCCCGTTCGGCGGGGTGAAGCGGTCCGGGTACGGGCGTGAGCTGTCCGGGCACGGAATCAGGGAGTTCTGCAACATCACGACGGTTTGGCACGGAGCGTGACACTTGCGCGGCTAACATCCCGGGTGTGAACCGCGAAGTGACTCTGCCTCTGATCGTCGATGACCGCGGCACCCTGCAAGTCGCCGCCGCCGACGTGAGCAAGCTGCTCCGCAGTCTCGGCGGGCGGTGGCTGCACCTGGTCGAGGCCGGGACGGAGGGGCTGGACGAGGATACGGTCGCCGCGCTGACGATCGAGCTGGCGAAGCTCGCCGACCGGATCGATGTGGCGTGCATTGCGCACAGTAGCGGTGGGGCGCCGTAAGGGCTGCTCGTTCGCTGCCGTGCGCGTCTTCGCCGACCCGACCGACGGGTCGGCGAAGACGTGTTCTTCGGACTTCGTCAGCGGATGGACATGCCGGACAGGGTCCGGGCGATGACCAGGCGCTGGATCTCGCTGGTGCCCTCGAAGATCGTGTAGATCGCCGCGTCGCGGTGCATGCGCTCCACCGGGTACTCCCGCGTGTAGCCGTTGCCGCCGAGGATCTGGACCGCCTGCGCCGTGACCTTCTTCGCCGTCTCACTCGCGAACAGCTTGGACATCGAGCCCTCGGCGGCGGTGAACTGCTTTCCGTTGATCGCCATCCAGGAGGCACGCCAGACCAGCAGACGGGCCGCGTCGATGGAGGTCCGCATGTCGGCGAGCTGGAAGGCCACACCCTGGTTGTCGATGATCGGGCGCCCGAACTGCTCCCGCGTCTTGGCGTAGTCGAGGGCGACCTCGTACGCGGCCCGGGCGGTGCCCACGGCCATGGCGCCCACGGCGGGCCGGGAGGCCTCGAACGTGGCCATCGCCGCGTTCTTCACCCGCTCCCCGCCGGTCTTCGCCCGCTCCCGGGCCCGGGCGAGGCGCTGGTCGAGCTTCTCCTTGCCGCCGAGGAGGCAGGAGCCGGGCACCCGGACGTTCTCCAGCACGACCTCGGCCGTGTGCGAGGCGCGGATGCCGTGCTTCTTGAACTTCTGGCCCTGGGACAGCCCCGGTGTGTTCGGCGGCACGATGAAGGACGCGTGGCCCTTGGAGCCGAGCTCCGGGTCGACGACCGCGACGACGACGTGGACGTTGGCGATACCGCCGTTGGTCGCCCAGGTCTTCGTGCCGTTGAGCACCCACTCGTCCTTGGCCTCGTCGTAGACGGCACGCGTGCGCATGGAGGCCACGTCGGAACCGGCGTCCGGCTCGGACGAGCAGAACGCGGCGACCTTGACATCGTTCGCGTCGCCGTACATCTGGGGGATCCAGGTGCCGATCTGTTCCTCGGTTCCGTTGGCGAGAACGCCGACAGCGGCGAGACCGGTGCCTACGATCGACAGGGCGATGCCCGCGTCGCCCCAGAACAGCTCCTCCATCGCCATCGGGATACCGAGCCCGGTGGGGTCGAAGTACTGCTGGGCGTAGAAGTCGAGGGAGTAGATGCCTACCTTCGCGGCCTCCTGGATGACCGGCCAGGGAGTCTCCTCACGCTCGTCCCATTCGGCGGCCGCGGGGCGGATGACGTCGGCCGCGAAGCCGTGCAGCCAGTCCCGGACCTCCTTCTGTTCGTCGTTGAGCTCCATGGTGAACTCGGCCATGTCCCCTCCAGCGGCGACGCACGTGCATGTTACTTGCGGTAACCCGAGTGTGTTACCCACGGGTAGGAAAAGTCAACTCCCGATGACCAGTCAGCAGCCTGTTCGATGTCAACCGCCTGTCGGGTGTTAGTTTGCGCAGGCGTTACCGATTCAGCACGGGTGGGGAGAGCTCATGGACACCACACAGCGGACCGATCAGCAGCGGTCCGCCGACCGCCGTCGGCGCGAGCTGCTGGAGGCCGCGGACAGAGTGGTGCTGCGCGATGGCCCGCAGGCCTCGATGAACGCCATCGCCGCGGAAGCCGGCATCACCAAGCCGATCCTGTACCGGCACTTCGGTGACAAGGGAGGACTCTACGCCGCGCTCGCCAAGCGGCACACCGACGCCCTGCTGGACTCCCTGCGGGCGGCGCTGGATGCCCCGGCGGACCGGCGTGAGCGGGTCGAGGCCACCTTGGACACCTACCTGGCCGCGATCGAGGCCCGGCCCCAGGTGTACCGGTTCCTGATGCATCCCGCCGAAGGGAGCCAGGTCGGGGATCAGGGCTTCGATGTCGGTCAGCATTCCGCGCCCTTGCTGCGCAGGATGGGCGAGGAGTTGGGGCAGGTCATCGAGGACCGGCTGGACCTCGGGCCCGGGAGTCAGTTGCTGGCCCGGGTGTGGGGGCACGGGATCGTCGGGATGATGTACGCGGCGGGAGACTGGTGGCTGGGGGAACGGCCTTGTCCGCGGGCGGAGTTGGTGCGGAGTCTGGCCGACCTGTTGTGGGGACGGCTGGCGGCCGCGGGGGACAAGGTGGGGGGGCCGGGGTTCTGACGGTTGTCGGTCGGCTGCGGGTTCGTGGGGGCTGGTCGCGCAGTTCCCCGCGCCCCTGAGCAGGTTCAGCTACCTCTGCGCCAAGAAGTCCGGGCCACTTGTCGCATCAACCGCCGATGGCGTCGGCCCTCCACCCGGTCCGCGTAGATCTTGCCGTCCAGGTGATCACACTCATGTTGCAGGCACCTTGCGAAGAATCCCGTGCCGTGGATCGTGATCGGCTCCCCCGTCATCGTGAAACCCTCCACCACCGCGTGGTCGTGGCGTTCCACCCCCGCCTCCAGACCCGGCAGCGACAGGCAGCCCTCCGGGCCCCGCAGCACCAGGCCGTCCGCCTCCACCAGCCGTGGGTTCACCACGTGGCCGAGATGGCGGACTTCCTCGTCGTCCGGGCAGTCGTACACGAACACGCTCAGGGGGACGCCCACTTGGTTCGCCGCGAGGCCCACCCCCTCGTACGCGTACATCGTCGCGAACAGGTCCTCCACGAGAGTCGCCAGTTCCGGACCGAAGTCCGATACCTCCCCGCAGGGTTCGTGCAGCACGGGGCTGCCGAGCAGGGTGAGGGGCCGGACCCGGCCACGGGTGCCCGGAATGGAGCCGTTTCGCATGGCCGCAAGGGTACGGCGATTCGGGAGTGCCTAAGGATCTCGATAGGCTGAGGTCCACACCACGTGGCCGGAGGCTGAGGCGCGGCGCGTACGCAAGGAGGATCGAGATCTGATGACAGGCAACTCGGACCCGCTCTCGCCGCGGGCCAAGCTGGCCGTGACGGCGGGCAAGGCCGTCGCGGCGGCATCCCGGGCCGCGGGTCGCGGCAGCGGTTCGGTCATCGGCGGCAAGGTGGCCCTCAAGCTCGACCCCGACCTCCTCGCCCGGCTCGCCCAGCACCTGGACGTCGTCCTCGTCTCGGCGACCAACGGAAAGACCACCACGACCCGGCTGATCGCGGAGGCTCTCGGTGCCGCCGGGCCCGTCGTCTCCAACGCTCTCGGCGCCAACATGCCGGCCGGCATCACCTCGGCGCTCGCCGGTGGTTCGGACGCCCGGTTCGGTGTCATCGAGGTCGACGAGAAGTACCTCGCGGGCGTGGCGCGGGACACCGACCCCAAGTGCATCGCCCTGCTGAACCTCTCCCGCGACCAGCTCGACCGTGCCGCCGAGACCCGCATGCTCGCCGAGAACTGGCGTGAGGGGCTCGCCGGTTCGAAGGCCGTCGTCGTCGCCAACGCCGACGACCCGCTCGTCGTGTGGGCCGCCTCCTCCTCGCCCAACGTCATCTGGGTCGCCGCCGGCCAGATGTGGAAGGACGACGCCTGGTCCTGCCCGTCCTGCGGTGGTGTGATGCAGCGGCCGGGCGACGACTGGTTCTGCGGCGAGTGCGGGTTCCGCCGGCCCACGCCCAGCTGGGCGCTCTCCGGTGACCACGTCCTCGACCCGCACGGATCCGCCTGGCCGATCCACCTCCAGCTGCCCGGCCGGGCCAACAAGGCCAACGCCGCCTCCTCCGCCGCCGTCGCCGCCGTCTTCGGCGTGCCGCCGCAGGTCGCCCTGGAACGCATGTACCAGGTGCAGGCCGTGGCCGGTCGCTACGACGTCGTCCAGTTCCAGCAGCGCGACCTGCGCCTGCTGCTCGCGAAGAACCCGGCAGGCTGGCTCGAGACGTTCAGCCTGATCGACCCGCCGCCGACCCCGGTGATCCTCTCCGTCAACGCCCGCGGCGCCGACGGCACCGACACCTCCTGGCTGTGGGACGTCGACTACACGCGGCTCACCGGCCACCCGATCTGCGTGATCGGCGACCGCAAGCTGGACCTCGCGGTGCGTCTGGAGGTCGCGAACCAGAACTTCCAGGTCTGCGACAACCTCGACCAGGCCGTGCAGATGAGCCCGCCCGGCCGCATCGAGGTCATCGCGAACTACACCGCCTTCCAGGACCTGCGCCGCCGCGTCGGCAACTGAGACACAGGGGACTTTTGTGAGCGACAACCAACTGCGGATCGTCTGGATCTACCCCGACCTGCTCAGCACCTACGGCGACCAGGGCAACGCCCTCGTCATCGAGCGCCGGGCACGCCAGCGGGGCCTCGACGTGGCCCGCCTGGACGTGCGCAGCGACCAGCCGATCCCGACGTCCGGCGACATCTACCTGATCGGTGGCGGCGAGGACCGGCCCCAGCGGTTGGCGGCCGAGCGGCTGCGCCGGGACGGCGGTCTGCACCGGGCCGTCGGCAACGGCGCGATCGTCTTCTCGGTGTGTGCCGGCTACCAGATCCTCGGCCACGAGTTCATCAACGACCTCGGCCAGCGCGAGCCCGGCCTCGGCCTGCTCGACGTGGTCTCCGTGCGCGGCGAGGGCGCGCGCTGCGTCGGTGACGTGCTCGCCGACATCGACCCGCGCCTCGGCCTGCCCCCGCTGACCGGCTTCGAGAACCACCAGGGCGTCACCCACCTCGGCCCCACCGCCCGCCCCTTCGCCAACGTCAAGCTGGGCAACGGCAACGGCACCGGGGACGGTACGGAAGGGGCGTACAACGACACGGTCTTCGGTACGTACATGCACGGACCCGTGCTCGCGCGCAACCCGCTCATCGCGGACCTGCTGCTGAAGCTGGCCCTCGACGTGAACGCGCTGCCACCGACCGACGACCGCTGGTACGAGGCCCTGCGCAACGAGCGCATCGCGGCCGCGCAGCAGCCCGCCTGACCTGCGCGGACATCTGATTTTCAGCTCGCCGTGACCAGCCCGTCTGACGGTACGTCCGCACAGGTGAGCGGGGTCGTCCAGCAGGCGGACGCATGCTTCGGCCCCGCCCCCTCCTGCCGCTAGGGTGGCGGGGTTCGTGCCGGACGACGTGGTCCGGATCCAGCCCCTGTCGAGAAGGTTGTAGCGGGCTTATGCGCATTGGTGTCCTCACGTCCGGCGGCGACTGCCCCGGCCTGAACGCCGTCATCCGGTCCGTGGTGCACCGTGCCGTCGCCGACCACGGCGACGAGGTCATCGGTTTCCGGGACGGCTGGAAGGGCCTCCTGGAGTGCGACTACCTCAAGCTCGACCTCGACGCGGTCAACGGCATCCTGGCCCGCGGCGGCACGATCCTCGGCTCCTCCCGGGTCCAGCCCTCGCATCTGCGGGACGGCGTGGAGCGGGCCAGGGGGCATGTCGAGGAGCTCGGGCTCGACGCGATCATTCCCATCGGCGGTGAGGGCACGCTCAAGGCGGCCCGGCTGATGTCGGACGCCGGTCTGCCGATCGTGGGCGTGCCGAAGACGATCGACAACGACATCGCGGTCACGGACGTCACCTTCGGGTTCGACACCGCCGTCGGGGTCGCGACCGAGGCGCTCGACCGGCTCAAGACCACCGCCGAGTCCCACCAGCGGGTGCTCGTCGTCGAGGTCATGGGACGGCACACCGGCTGGATAGCGCTGCACTCCGGGATGGCGGCCGGCGCCCACGCCATCGTCGTGCCGGAGCGGCCCTTCGACATCGATGAGCTGACCCGGCGGGTCGGGGAGCGGTTCGAGGCGGGCAAGCGGTTCGCGATCGTCGTGGCGGCGGAAGGCGCCAAGCCGGCGCCCGGCTCCATGGCCTTCGACGAGGGCGCCAAGGACATCTACGGGCACGAGCGCTTCGCCGGGATCGCCCGCCAGCTGTCGATCGAGCTGGAGGAGCGGCTGGGGAAGGAAGCCCGGCCGGTCATCCTCGGGCATGTGCAGCGCGGCGGTACGCCGACCGCGTACGACCGGGTTCTCGCCACTCGGTTCGGCTGGCACGCGGTGGAGGCCGTGCACCGCGGGGAGTTCGGTCACATGACCGCTCTGCGGGGGACCGACATCGTGATGGTGCCACTCGCGGAGGCCGTCGAGACGTTGAAGACGGTACCGGAGGATCGGTACGCGGAAGCGGAGTGCGTGCTCTAGATCAGGTCGTACGACACTGAGGAGTCCGCCCCCGGTCGCAGCAGCGGCCGGGGGCGGTTCTAGTCTGTGTGGCGGACAGACTTGTACAACCCCCACGAATCAGGAGCCGCCGCGATGGACCACAGCGGGCACGGCATGACGCACGATCTGCCGCCGTTCACGCTGGGACGAGGGCTTCAGTGGTCGGCCGACCCCTTCTTCCTCGTCGCCTGCCTCCTTGCGCTCGGCCTCTATGCCTGGGGAGTCGTGCGGCTGCGGCGGCGGGGGGACTCGTGGTCCGTGGGGCGGACCGTTTCCTATGTGGCCGGTGTGCTGTCCATCGGGCTGATGATGTGCACGAAGCTGAACGACTACGGGATGGTCATGTTCAGTGCGCACATGGTGCAGCACATGGTGATCAGCATGCTGTCGCCGATCCTCATCCTGCTCGGCGCCCCGGTCACTCTGGCTCTTCGGGCGCTGCCCGTCGCGGGCAAGGGGCGCAAGGGCCCCCGTGAACTGCTGCTCGCGCTGCTGCACAGCCGGTACATGCGGATCGTCACGCATCCGGCGTTCACCATCCCGCTGTTCATCGCGAGCCTGTACGCCCTCTACTTCACGCCGATCTTCGACTTCCTGATGGGATCGAAAACCGGACACGTCGCGATGATGGTGCACTTCCTCGCCGTCGGTGTCGTCTTCTTCTGGCCGATCATCGGCGTCGACCCGGGGCCGCACCGGCCCGGGTACCTGATGCGGATGCTGGAGCTGTTCGCCGGGATGCCGTTCCATGCGTTCTTCGGCATCGCGCTGATGATGGCGTCGGAGCCCATGGTGAAGACGTTCAAGAATCCGCCCGCCTCGCTCGGCATCGACGCGCTCTCCGACCAGAACTACGCCGGCGGTATCGCCTGGGCGTTCAGTGAGGTTCCGTCCGTACTGGTGCTGATCGCGCTGCTGTTCCAGTGGTACGGCTCCGAGCAGCGGCAGGCCAAGCGCACGGACCGGGCCGCCGACCGGGACGGCGACAAGGAACTCGAGGCGTACAACGCGTATTTGGCCTCATTGAGCACCCGCGAGCGTTGAAAGGCTTCGTCTTTCCGAAGCATTCAGTAGCATGAAGCGCGTTGGGGGAACCGCCGGGGGGAGCGGTCATGACACTGCGCGCATTTATGCACAGGATCGCCGTACTGGCGATTTTCTCACTGCTGCTGAGCGGCTGTGGGAAGGGAAATCCACTGACGGTGGTCAAGGCGGTCGCCGTCGGTGTGCCCTCGCTCGCGCCGTTCTTCGAGGAGAACAGCGGTCTGGGCGAGGACGCCGTCACCGTGCGGTCGCAGCCCGTCCAGGGAAGTCTCCAGCAGGGGGACACGCCCGGTCTGTACGGCGGCAGCAAGCAGCCGACCATCTGTGACGTCGCCGAACTCGAACGATTCCTCACCGATCCCAGGAATCACAAAAAGGCACAGGCGTGGGCCGGTGTGCTGGGCATCGGCACGGACGGGATACCGGAATATCTCGATCGACTCACACCGGTTCTGCTGCGTCACGACACTCTCGTCGAGAACCACGACTACAAGAAGGAAAAGGCCGTCCCGTACAACTCCCTGCTCCAGGCGGGAATCGCGATTCTCGTCGATGAACAAGGGCTTCCGGCTGTGAAGTGCTCGTGTGGAAATCCACTGCGGCCCTTCGAGGGCGACACCGGCAGGATTTCCGTCCGGTTCGAGGACGGCAACAAGAAGTGGGCGGGATTCGAGCGTGAATCGGTGGTGGCCGTGAAGCCCGCGCCGCGGAAACTGGAACGGGTCGCTCTGGTCGACGTCCGGGAACCCGCCCGCGGCATCGACCGGCCGGTCGGCACCACCGGTGCGAAGGACACCGCCTTCGACGCGAGGAAGCGGCGCACGGTGCCGGACCTCGCCGGGACGACCTTCGCCCAGGCCGGTCGGGAGCTGATCGACGCCGGGCTGGCGGCCGGGTACACCGGTCAGGCGGCGCCTTCCGCGGGCGCGAAGGTCACGGCGACCGATCCGCCCGCGGGGACGGAGGTGCCGTTCGGGCGGTACGTGATGCTGACCGTGGCCGGGGGCGGCACGAGTACCTCTGGCGGGGGCACGGAGCCGACGACCACTCCCCCGCCGCCGCCGTCGGGGGCGAAGACACCGCCCACGAGCGCACCGCCACCCTCGGGCTCGTCGGGCTCGTCGGGCTCGACCAGCGGCAAGCCCGGGGCGTCCTCCTCGGCGCCGCCTCCGTCGCCCAGCGGCAAGCCTGAGGCCTCGTCGTCACCGCCGTCGTCGAGTACGGCTCCCGGCTCGCCGTCGCCCCAGAAGTCGAGCAGCCGGCCGAGCCCGCCGCCCTCGACCGGATCACCGCCGGCCGGCGCCCCGGTCACCAGCAGCGCGGCCCCTCCGCCTCCGCCGCCTCCGTCGGTGACCAGCGCGCCCCCGGCCACGCGGCCCGCCACCTCGCAGCCGACCACCAGTGAGCCCGCGACGAGTGAGCCCGCCGACGACGGGCCGAGCACCGCCGTCGCCACGTAGCGTCCCGCAGAACCGGAGGGGCACCGCATGCCTTCAGGATCACCGACGTCGGGAGTGGGCCGCGTCATCGCCGGCCGGTATCTGCTGCTGAACCCGCTCGGCAGCGGCGGCATGGGCCATGTGTGGCTCGCCCACGACCAGAGACTCGCCTGCGAGGTCGCGCTCAAGGAGATCGTGTTCCGTGACCCGGTGGAGGCGGACCACGAGCGGGAGGCCCGGGTGGCGCGGGCCCGCGCGGAAGCCCGGCACGCGGCGGGGCTGCGCGGCCACCCGCACGTGGTGACCGTGCACGACGTGCTGGAGCACGAGGGCCTGCCGTGGATCGTCATGGAGTACGTCGCGGACGCCGTGGACCTGCGCGACCTGGTCGACTCCCGCGGACCGCTCGCCCCCGCGGAATGCGCCCGCATCGGCCTGGCCGTGCTCGACGCGCTGACCGCCGGGCACCAGCGGGGCGTGATGCACCGGGACGTCAAGCCGGCGAACATCCTGCTGGCGCCGGACCGCACGGGATCGCCGTACGGGCGCGTCCTGCTCGCCGACTACGGCATCTCCGTGCGGCCGGACGCCGGGGAGACCCGGTACACGCTGGCGTCGGTGCTGGTCGGCACGGCGGGCTATCTGGCGCCGGAGCGGGCCACGGGCGGGACGCCCACCCCGGCCGCCGACCTGTTCTCGCTGGGCTGCACGCTCTACCACGCGGTGGAGGGCGTGGGGCCCTTCGAGCGGGAGTCGCATCTCGCCGAGGTGACCGCGGTGGTCATGGAGGAGCCGCGGCCCGCCGTGCGCGCCGGTGCGCTGGGCCCCGTACTCCAGGGTCTGCTCGCGAAGGACCCCGGGCGGCGGCTGTCGGCGGCGGAGGCGGAGGCGGCGCTGTCGCGGATCGTGACACCGCAGGCCGAGCCGTACGTCCGGACGCAGACCGATCTCGGTTCCCAGCCGCCCTGGGCGGCTGTGCAGGCGGCGCCGCCCGGGCCACCGCCTCTGAACGGGCACCGGCGGGAGCGCTCGCACGCCCTGCGGGCCCTGCTCGCCTGCGGTCTCGGGCTGCTGCTGGCCCTGGGCGGTGTGTGGTACGCCATGGCCGACCGGTCGTCGGACGCCGGGGGCGCGATCCAGGGCTCCCGGCAGCCGTACGGCGAGGCGGTCGGGCTCACGAAACCGCTGCGGGACGGCGACTGCGTGATCGCCGACTGGCCGGGGTCGGGGCGTTTCGGCGGAACGCCCCGGCTGCGGCTGGACCCCACCTGCGGCACGGCCCCGGACGGCCAGGTGATGGCGTTCGTCACGGCCGCCTCGGCGGACGAGGCGCGGCGGACGGGGGCGGCGAAGTGCGAGGAGCGGACGCGGCAGGTCCGGGACCGGCTCGCGGACGTCCGCAGCCAGGCCGTCGTACCGGCCGAGGGCGGATTCGAGGCCGCGGGACGGCGTACCGCGTGTCTGGTACTGGGCGGGAACGGGCCGGTGTACGGGCCGATCGGCACCCATCGCGAGACGGGCTCGGGCTTCGCGGACACCGCGACCATGCAGCGGCGGGACTGTCTGGACGTGCGCACCAACCGGGACGCCCGGCTGGTCTCCTGCGCGGGCTCCTACGACGAGCAGGTGCTCGGATTCACCCGACTGGCCCCCGACGTCACGCTGTCCGAGGCGCGGACCGAATCGGACACGGCATGCGCGCGTGACGTGCCGCCGGGCGACTACGGCTTCGATCCGTCCGTCTACACGGCGGGCTCCTGGACCAGCGAGGGCCCCTGGAAGAACGGCACACATTTTGTCGTGTGCACCGTCCGCAGGCAGAACGGGGGCACCATGGAGGAGGACGAATCCTGAGGAGGGTGTTGCGATGCCCGGTTCCGGTTCCACGGATGGCTCGACCAGAACGATGGGGGTGCTCACCGTAGGCGGTCTCGTCGCGGTGACGGCCTACACGGTGGCGCTCGGCAGTAACGGCTGGCTGTGGTTCGGCTGGGTCGTGCTGGGCCTGATCACCCTCGGCATGGTGGCCACCCGCAGTACCTGACCTTCAGCCGTCCGTGAGACGGCCCGCCGAGTGCACGCCCGGCTGATACTTGGGCAGCCGGGCGGTGATCTTCATGCCCGCGCCGACGGCCGTCTCGATGACGAGGCCGTAGGAGTCGCCGTACACCTGGCGGAGCCGGTCGTCGACGTTGGACAGTCCGATGCCGCCCGACGGGCTGACCTCGCCCGCGAGGATACGGCGGAGCAGGACCGGGTCCATTCCGGCGCCGTCGTCCTCGATGACGACCAGGGCCTCGGCGCCGGTGTCCTGGGCGGTGATCTGGAGGTGGCACTTCTCCGTCTTGCCCTCCAGACCGTGCTTGATGGCGTTCTCGACCAGCGGTTGCAGGCACAGGAACGGCAGGGTGACCGGCAGTACCTCCGGGGCGATCTGGAGGGTGACGGCGAGGCGGTCGCCGAAGCGTGCCCTGACGAGGGCCAAGTAGTGGTCGATGGCGTGGAGTTCGTCGGCGAGGGTGGTGAAGTCGCCGTGCCTGCGGAACGAGTAGCGGGTGAAGTCGGCGAATTCGAGGAGGAGTTCGCGGGCGCGCTCGGGGTCGGTGCGGACGAACGAGGCGATCACCGCGAGCGAGTTGAAGATGAAGTGCGGGGAGATCTGAGCGCGGAGTGCCTTGATCTCGGCCTCGATCAGCCGGGTGCGGGACTGGTCCAGGTCCGCCAGCTCCAGCTGGACGCTGACCCAGCGGGCGACCTCCCCGGCGGCGCGGACCAGGACCGCGGACTCGCGGGGCGCGCAGGCGACCAGGGCGCCGTGGACCCGGTCGTCGACGGTCAGCGGGGCGACCATCGCCCAGCGGACCGGGCAGTCGGGTGTGTCGCAGGTGAGCGGGAAGGCCTCGCCGCGGCCGGTCTCCAGCGGGCCGGCGAGGCGTTCCATGATCTCGGTGCGGTGGTGGCCGCCCACGCCGTCCCAGACCAGGACCTGTTTCTGGTCGGTGAGGCACAGCGCGTCCGTGCCGAGCAGCGAGCGCAGTCTGCGCGCCGACTTGCGGGCGGTCTCCTCCGTCAGCCCGGCCCGCAGCGGGGGCGCGGCCAGGGAGGCGGTGTGCAGGGTCTCGAAGGTGGCGTGTTCGACGGGGGTGCCGAGGCCGCCCAGGGTCTGCGGGCGGGCCGTGCGCCGGCCGAGCCAGAAACCGGCGGCCAGCAGCGGAAGGATCGCCACGCACAGGCCGGCCAGGAACCCGCTCATGCTTTCACCTCGGCCCTGAGCTCCTCCGGCAGATGGAAGCGGGCCAGGATCGCCGCCGTGCCCGCCGGAACCCGGCCCGCGGTGGCCAGGGACACCAGCACCATGGTGAGGAAGCCGAGCGGCACCGACCAGAGCGCGGGCCAGGCGAGCAGGGAGTGCAGGGCTCCGGTCGCCGGGAAGCCCGCCATGGTGGCGGCCACGGCGACGAACGCCGAGCCGCCGCCGACCAGCATGCCCGCGGCGGCGCCGGGCGGGGTCAGCCGCCGCCACCAGATGCCGAGCACGAGCAGCGGACAGAACGAGGAGGCCGAGACGGCGAAGGCGAGCCCCACCGCGTCGGCGACGGGCAGTCCGCCGACCAGGACGCTCGCGGCGAGCGGGGCGCACATCGCGAGGACCGTGCCGAGCCGGAAGTGCCGTACGCCGCGCGACAGCAGGACGTCCTGGGTGAGCACGCCCGCCACGGCCATGGTGAGTCCGGAGGCCGTGGACAGGAACGCGGCGAAGGCACCGCCCGCCACCAGCGCGCCCAGCAGGTCGCCGCCGAGGCCGCCGATCATCCGCTCCGGGAGCAGCAGGACGGCGGCGTCGGCGTCGCCGGTGAGGGTGAGCTCGGGGGCGTAGAGGCGGCCGAGGGCGCCGTAGACCGGGGGCAGGAGGTAGAAGCAGCCGATCAGGCCGAGGACGGCGACGGTGGTGCGGCGGGCGGCGACGCCGTGCGGGCTGGTGTAGAAGCGGACGACGACGTGGGGCAGGCCCATGGTGCCGAAGAAGGTGGCGAGGATCAGTCCGTAGGTGGCGTACAGGGGTCGTTCCTCGCGGCCCGCGGCGAGGGAGGTCGACATGCCGTCGCTGGTGCCGCGGTCGGCGGCGGGGACGGTGGTGCCCTTGGCGAAGGTGAGGCGGGTGCCCTGTTCGATGTGGTGCGTGCCGATGGGCAGTTGGAGCCGTTGGCCGTCGTGGCGGCGGCCGTCGATCGTGCCGCTGACCGTGACGGTCAGGGGGCTCTCCACCTTGAGGTCGAGGGTGGAGTCGACGCGGACGACCCGCTGTTCGCGGAAGGCGGCCGGTTCGTCGAAGGCGTGGCTGGGGGCGCCGTCGCCCTGCCAGGCGAGGACGAGGAAGAGGGCGGGGACGAGCAGGGCGGTGAGCTTGAGCCAGTACTGGAAGGCCTGCACGAAGGTGATGCTGCGCATGCCGCCCGCGGCGACGGTGGCGACCACGACGGCGGCGACGATCACTCCGCCGAGCCACTGAGGTGCGCCGGTGAGCACGGTCAACGTCAGCCCGGCGCCCTGGAGTTGGGGCAGCAGGTAGAGCCAGCCGACGCCGACGACGAAGGCGCCCGCGAGCCGGCGCACGGCCTGGGAGGCGAGCCGGGCCTCGGCGAAGTCGGGGAGCGTGTAGGCGCCGGAGCGGCGCAGCGGGGCGGCGACGAACAGCAGCAGGACGAGGTAGCCGGCCGTGTAGCCGACCGGGTACCAGAGCATGTCGGGGCCCTGGACGAGGACCAGGCCCGCGATGCCCAGGAAGGAGGCGGCGGAGAGGTACTCGCCGCTGATGGCGGCCGCGTTGAGGCGGGGGCCGACGGTGCGGGAGGCGACGTAGAAGTCGGAGGTGGTGCGGGAGATGCGCAGGCCGAAGGCGCCGACGAGGACGGTGGCGACGACGACGAGCGCGACGGCGGGGACGGAGTAGCTGGAGTTCATCGGGCCTCGGCGTTCATCGGTCCTCGACCAGCCGCACGAAGTCCCGTTCGTTGCGCTCCGCGCGCCGCACGTACCAGCGGGCCAGCAGGACCATCGGGACGTAGAGGCCGAAGCCGAGGACGCCCCATTCGAGGCGGTGGGCGTCCGGCATGGCCGCGAAGAGCAGTGGGAGCGGGCCGATGAGGAGGCCGAGGAAGGCGAACACCGCGAGGGCGGCGCGCAGTTGGGTGCGCATCAGGGAGCGGACGTAGGTGTGGCCGAGGGTGGTCTGTTCGTCGATCTCGGTGCGTGGCCGGTAGTAGCCGGAGGTGGGGCGGCCGCGGCGGGGCGGCCCGGTGACGACGACGCGCCGCTCGGCGGGGTCCTGGGGCATGGCTACGGCCTCCTCATCAGCAGGTCCCGCAGCTCGCGCGTGTGGCGGCGGCTGACCTGGAGCTCCTCGCCACCGACGAGGACGCTCACCGTGCCCGCGTCCAGGCGCAGTTCGCCGACGTGGCGCAGGGCGACGAGATGGCGGCGGTGGATGCGGACGAAGCCGCGCGAGCGCCAGCGGTCCTCCAGCGTGGACAGCGGGATCCGTACGAGGTGGCTGCCCTTGTCGGTGTGCAGCCGGGCGTAGTCGCCCTGGGCCTCGACGTGGGTGATGTCGTCGACGGCGACGAACCGGGTCACCCCGCCCAGTTCGACGGGTATGTGGTCGGGGTCGGGTTCGTGCACGGGTATGCGGGGTGCGCTGTCGAGGCGTTCGGCGGCGCGGCGGACGGCCTCCGCGAGGCGTTCCTTGCGGACCGGTTTGAGGACGTAGTCGACGGCCTTGAGGTCGAAGGCCTGGACGGCGAAGTCCTCGTGGGCGGTGACGAACACGACGAGCGGTGGTTCGGCGAAGCCGGTCAGCAGCCGGGCGAGGTCGAGGCCGTCGAGGCCGGGCATGTTGATGTCGAGGAAGACGACGTCGATCGCCTCGGGCCCGTGCGGTCCGGACTCCAGCGCGCGGTTGATGCGGCGCAGCGCCTCGGTGGCGTCGCCGGCGCCCTCCACACTGCCGATCCGGGGGTCGGCGTTCAGCAGGTAGAGCAGTTCCTCCAGCGAGGGGCGTTCGTCGTCGACAGCCAGGGCGCGCAGCATGAACCCGGAGTGTAGGAGTAATTCGTACGACTGGACACGTGCGGAGGTGCGGACGCCCCGCTGGATACAGTGCCGACATGAACAGCAGGACCGTCGCGTTCGACGAGCTGGACCGGAAGATCATCACCGCGCTGATGGCGAACGCGCGGACGTCCTTCGCGGAGATCGGTTCGGCGATCGGGCTGTCCTCCACGGCGGTGAAGCGGCGCGTGGACCGGCTGCGGGAGACCGGGGTGATCACCGGGTTCACGGCGACGGTGGAGCCGTCGGCGCTGGGCTGGCGCACGGAGGCGTACGTCGAGGTGTACTGCGAGGGCGCGGCCCCGCCGCGGCGGCTCGCGGAGGTGGTCCGCAACCATCCGGAGATCACCGCGGCGATGACGGTGACCGGCGGCGCGGACGCCCTGCTGCACGTGCGGGCGCGGGATGTGGAGCACTTCGAGGAGGTGTTGGAGCGTATCCGCGTGGAGCCGTTCATCCGGAAGACGATCAGTGTGATGGTGCTGTCCCACCTCATCCCGGAAAGCCCCGAGGCGGGGGCGACCCAGCCCGCTCCCGAATAAGCATCCGAGGGCGCAGCGGTCGTGCGTCATATCCGTCGAATACGCAGCGTTCCTGCGCGGACACGCAATTCCTGTTGCTTGTCGGGCGTGACCGTCACTTCCTACCTTGGTGTCAACCCTCAGTACACACCGCAGGAAGCGGAGGAACCCCTCTGTGTCCGACTCCCGTGTGCCGCGCCGACGGCGTTTCCTCGTCTGCGAACCCAGACACTTCGCCGTGCAGTACGCGATCAATCCCTGGATGCATCCCGACACCCATGTCGACGTGGACCTCGCGCAGGAGCAGTGGCGGACCCTGATCCGCGCCTATGAGACCCACGGTCACAGCGTCGACGCCGTGGAGCCGGTCCCCGGTCTCCCGGACATGGTCTTCGCCGCGAACTCGGCGGTCGTCGTCGGCGGCCGCGTCTTCGGCTCCCTCTTCCACGCGCCGGAGCGGCGCCCCGAGTCCACGCACTACGACCTGTGGTTCAAGAGGGCGGGCTACGACGTCCGGCGCCCGCAGGCGGTCTGCGAGGGCGAGGGCGATCTCGTCTGGACGGGCCGGTACGTGCTGGCCGGCACCGGGTTCCGCACGACCCGGGAGGCGCACCGCGAGGTACAGGAGTTCTTCGGCCACCCGGTGATCAGCCTGACGCTGGTGGACCCGCACTTCTACCACCTGGACACCGCGCTGTTCGTCCTGGACGAGAACAACATCGCCTATTACCCGGAGGTCTTTTCGCCGGGCAGCCGTGCGGTACTCGCACAGCTGTACCCGGACGCGGTGCTCGCGACCCGCGACGACGCGATGGCGTTCGGCCTGAACTCCGTCTCCGACGGCCGGCACGTCTTCATCGCCCCGCAGGCCGAGGCCCTCGCCCTGCGCCTCGACGACCACGGCTATGTCCCCGTCCCCGTCGACCTCTCCGAGTTCCACAAGGCCGGCGGCGGCATCAAGTGCTGCACCCAGGAGATCCGCTCATGACCGCACCCGTAGGCACGCGTTCCTCCGCCGATCTCATCAGCGCCGAGGAGCCGGTCCTCGCGCACAACTACCATCCGCTGCCCGTGGTCGTCGCCCGTGCCGAGGGCACCTGGGTGGAGGACGTGGAGGGCCGCCGCTACCTCGACATGCTGGCCGGGTACTCCGCCCTGAACTTCGGCCACCGTCACCCGGCGCTGATCGAGGCGGCACACCAGCAGCTGGACCGCCTGACCCTCACCTCCCGGGCCTTCCACAACGACCGGCTCGCCGAGTTCGCGGAGCGCCTGGCCGAGCTGACCGGCCTGGACATGGTGCTGCCGATGAACACCGGCGCGGAGGCGGTGGAGAGCGGCATCAAGGTCGCCCGCAAGTGGGCGTACGAGGTCAAGGGCGTCCCGGCCGACCGGGCGACGATCGTGGTGGCGGCGGAGAACTTCCACGGCCGTACGACGACGATCGTGTCGTTCTCGACGGACGAGACGGCGAGGACGGGCTTCGGCCCCTTCACACCGGGCTTCCGGATCGTGCCGTACAACGACCTGGCGGCGCTGGAAGCGGCCATCGACGAGACGACGGCGGCGGTGCTCCTGGAGCCCATCCAGGGCGAGGCGGGCGTGGTCATCCCGGACGACGGCTACCTCACCGGCGTCCGCGAGCTGACCCGCCGCAAGGGCTGTCTGTTCATCGCGGACGAGATCCAGTCGGGCCTCGGCCGTACGGGCCGCACGCTGGCCGTCGAGCACGAGGGGGTCGTCCCCGACGTCCTGCTCCTGGGCAAGGCCCTGGGCGGTGGCATCGTCCCGGTCTCCGCGGTGGTCGCCCGCCGTGACGTCCTCGGCGTACTGCGCCCGGGCGAGCACGGCTCGACCTTCGGCGGCAACCCGCTGGCGGCGGCGGTGGGCACGGCGGTGGTCGAGCTCCTGGAGACGGGCGAGTTCCAGCACCGGGCGGCCGAGCTGGGGTCGGTCCTGCGGGACGGACTGGCGGACCTGGTCGGCAAGGGGGTCGTCGGCTTCCGCGCGCGTGGCCTCTGGGCAGGCGTGGACGTCGATCCGACGATCGGCACGGGCAGGGAGGTCAGCAAGCTGCTGATGCACGAGGGAATCCTGGTCAAGGACACGCACGGTTCGACGATCCGCCTGGCACCCCCGCTGACCATCACGGCGGAGGAACTGCGTGAGGCACTGCACGTACTGGAAGAGGTACTCAGGCGCTGACCCACCCACCCCCTTCCCGGCCGCGCACTCCCCCACACCGGGTGAAGATGTGACGAAGAGGTGATAGACCACTCTCAGCGACAGAGAGGTCGTCCGTGGGCGCTCAGGAGGAGCACGACACCACCCGGCACCGGTTCGACGTGGCCGATGCCGCGCCCCTGCTGCTCGACGCCCACGGCACGGTGACCGGCTGGACCAGGGACGCCGAGCGCCTGCTGGACTACGCCGCCTCCGAAGCCGTAGGACGAAGCGTCGCAGCCCTGCTCATCCCCGAGGACGCCCGGCGGCTGCCGGAGATCACCGCGCGCTGCCGGGCCGACGGAAGCTGGGCGGGGCTGCTGACCGCCCAGCACAGACAGGGCCGGCCGGTGCGGGTCATGGTCCGGATCACGGTGGCCGACGATCCCGGCGACTGCGACGGCTCGGCCCGCTGGCTGGTCCTGCTGTCCGAGATGGCGCAGGCGCCGGGCTGGGACATGAGCCGCGAAGTGCTGGAGCAGATGGTCACCCGCTCCCCCATCGGCATCGCGATCGTGGACACGGATCTGCGCTGTGTGTGGTCCAACCCGGCGCTGGAACAGTTCGGCAGCGCACCGGCCCAGCGGCGGCTGGGGCTGCGGTTCGCGGAGATCCAGCCGGGTCTGGACGCCGAGGCGATCGAGGCGCAGATGCGGCACGTGCTGGAGACCGGTGAGCGGGTCGTGGGGTACGAGCACGTCGGCCGGGTCCGCTCCGCCCCGCACCGCGAGACCGCGCACACGATGTCGTTCACCCGGCTCGACGACGACCGGGGCCATCCGATGGGCGTCTACTACACGGTCGTCGACATCACCGAGCGGCACCGGGCCCGGCAGCGGCTCGCCCTGCTCGACCGGGCCGGCGAGTACATCGGCCGCAGCCTGGACATCCGGCGCACCGCGCAGGAGCTGGCCGACGTGGCGGTACCGGCGCTGGCCGACTACATCACCGTGGACCTGCTGGAGTCGGTGCTGCGGGGAGCGGAGCCCGCCACGCGGGTGACTCTGCTGCGGGCCGGGCAGGCGTCGGTGAACGAGGGCGTCCCCGAGGCCGTCGTGGAGGTCGACGAGGTGGCCGCCTACCGGCCCGGGTCGCCCCCGCTGCGGTGTCTGGCCGAGGGCAGGCCCTGGCGGGAGGAGCGGCTCGACCCGCTGGCCGCGGAGTGGGCGACCGACATACCCGGCGGGCGGCAGGCCACGTTCCTGGAGCTGGGCCTGCACAGCGTGATGGTCGTGCCGATCCGCGCGCGAGGCGTCACCCTGGGCGTCACCACGTTCTTTCGCCGGCGCCGCCAGGAACCCTTCGACGAGGACGACCTGAACCTCGCCGAGGACCTCGTGTCCAGGGCCGCCGTCTGTGTGGACAACGCCTGGCGGTACACCCGTGAACGCGAGGCCGCGCTCGTCCTCCAGCGCAGTCTGCTCCCCCATCGGCTGCCCGAGCAGGACGCCGTGGAGGTGACCGCCTGCTACCGGCCCGCCGACGAGCTGACGGGCCTGGGCGGGGACTGGTACGACCTCATCCCGCTCTCCGGCGCGCGGGTCGCCCTCGTGGTCGGCGAGGCGCCCGGGCACGGGATCGGCGCCGCCGCGGCGATGGGCCGGCTGCGGACCGCCGTACGGACCCTGGCGGCGCTGGATCTGCCGCCCGAGGAGGTGCTGGGTCACCTGGACGACCTGGTCGCCCGGTCGGCGCGCGAGGAGGGCGCGGGGCCGGAGACGGAGGACACCGACAGCGCCCGGGGCTCCGGATGCGTGTACGTCGTCTACGACCCGGTCGACGGGCAGTGCACGATGGCCTCCGCCGGCCATCCCGCGCCCGCCGTGATCATGCCCGACGGCACGGTCGCCTTCGTGGACCTTCCGCAGGGGCCCTCGCTCGGCGTCGGCGGTCCGCCCTTCGAGTCGGTCGAGCTGGCCCTGGCCGCCGGCAGCACCCTGGCGCTGCACACCGACGGGCTGCTCGCCCGCGGCGAGGGATGGGCCGTGGCCGCGGGCCGGAACCGGCTGCGCGAGGCCCTGGAGAGGGCCGCGCCCTCGCTCGACCTGCGCTGCCGCGCGGTGGTCGACGCCCTGGCCCCGGACCGGCCGCACGACGACGTGGCCCTGCTCATGGCCCGCACCCGGTTGCTGGGGCCCGACCAGGTCGCGGACTGGGACGTGCCCGTCGACCCGGCCCTGGTCGCCGAGGCCCGCAAGACGGCGTCCCGGCAGCTGACGGAGTGGGGCCTGGAGGAGTTCGCCTTCACCACGGAGCTGGTCGTCAGCGAACTGGTCACCAACGCCATCCGGCACGCCGTCGGCCCGATCCGGCTCCGGCTGATCCGGGAACGCTCCCTGATCTGCGAGGTGTTCGACAGCGGGGACACCGCGCCCCATCTGCGCCACCCGCGCACCACCGACGAGGGCGGCCGGGGACTGCTGCTGGTCTCCCAGTTCGCCCGGCGCTGGGGCACCCGGTTCGTGCCCGAGGGAAAGATCATCTGGGCCGAGCAGTCCCTCGTGGACCCGCCGGACTGACCTGCGACCTCCGCACCCCGCATACCGTGGGAAAATGGTGCGATCCCGGCGGGGAGGCGGCAGCCATGAGCGACAGACCCAGCGACACCGACTCCATCGACTACGCAGCCGTGTTCCAGGCCCTGCCCGGCATGGTCGCGCTGATCACGCCCGAGCTGGTGTACGCGGACGTCAACGAGGAGTTCCTGCGCATGGCCGGGCGCCGGCGCGAGGAGGTCGTGGGCCGCTATCTCTTCGACGTCTTCCCGGACAACCCGAACGACCCCGGGTCGACCGGCATGCGCAATCTGGCCGCCTCCCTGCGCCGGGTGGTGGACACCGGCGAGCGCGACTCCATGGCCCTGCAGCGGTACGACGTCGAGGTGCCGGGGCGGCCGGGGATGTGGGAGGAGCGCTACTGGAGCCCCTGCAACGCCCCCGTGCTCGGCGCGGACGGCGAGGTCCGGCTGCTCGTGCACCGGGTCGAGGAGGTCACCGAGCTGATCCGGACCCACGGCGGCGCGAGCGGCGACCGGGACCGCGCCCTGGAGGCCGAGCTGTACACCCGCGCCCGTGAACTCCAGGAGGTCAACGAGCGGTTGCGGCAGGCCCACGCCCGTGACCGTGAGGTCGCCCTCGCCCTTCAGGAGGCCATGCTGCCCACCTGCCGGCAGACGTTGCAGCACGGGGCCGCCGTGCGCTACCGGCCGGCGGTGGGCGCGCTGCACGTGTGCGGCGACTGGTACGACCTGGTCGACCTGGTGGGCGGCCACCGCGTCGGCGTCTCGGTCGGTGACGTGGTGGGCCACGGCCTCGCGGCCGCCGGGGTGATGGGCCAGCTGCGCAGCGCCCTGAGTGCCGCCTCCCGGGTGGCCGAGGGCCCGGCCCAGGCCCTGGACGTGCTGGGCCGGTACGCGCATGTCGTCGACGGTGCCGAGTCCGCCACCGCGGTCACCACCTTCATCGACCTCGACCACGGCACCCTCACCTACAGCAGCGCGGGGCATCCGCCGCCGATGCTGGTGCACCCCGACGGCCGGGTGGAGTGCCTGGACAAGGCGACCGACCCGCCGCTCGACGCCCGCCCCGACCCGACGCGCCGGCCGCAGGCCGCAGGCCGCGACCACCTTCACCAGCGGCGCCACCCTCGCGCTGTACACCGACGGCCTGGTGGAGCGGCGCCACGAGGACATCGACACGGGGCTCGCCCGGCTCGCCGACTCCCTCGCCCGGCACCGCGGGGACGACCCCGAAACCCTTGCCGACGCGGTCCTGCTGGAGCTCCTCCCGCCCGGGGGCGCCACGGACGACACGGCACTGGTCATCGTGCGGCTGTGAACGCCCACGGGTGGCGGACGCGGTCGCCGCCGTGGGCCCGCCGGCGGCCCTGTTCCGGCCGTCGCCCCCTGCGCCTACACTGACAGCCCCGCCTCACGCCGGTTGACCAGCCAGAACGCGGAGTTGAGCCGTCCGCCCGACCGAGGAGCGCCCCCTCTTGTTCTACTACCTGCTCAAATACGTGCTGTTGGGGCCGTTGCTGAGACTGGTCTTCCGGCCCCGGATAGAGGGCCTGGAGCACATTCCGGAGTCGGGTGCGGCCATCGTCGCGGGCAATCACCTGTCCTTCTCCGACCACTTCCTGATGCCCGCGGTGCTCAAGCGGCGCATCACCTTCCTGGCGAAGGCCGAGTACTTCACCGGCCCCGGCATCAAGGGCCGGCTGACCGCGTTCTTCTTCCGCAGCGCCGGGCAGATCCCGGTCGACCGCTCCGGCAAGGAAGCGGGCCAGGCCGCGATTCGCGAGGGCCTCGGCGTGCTGCGCAAGGACGAACTGCTCGGCATCTACCCCGAGGGCACCCGCTCCCACGACGGCCGCCTCTACAAGGGCAAGGTCGGCGTCGCGGTGATGGCTCTCAAGGCGCAGGTCCCGGTCATTCCCTGCGCGATGATCGGCACCTTCGAGGCACAGCCGCCCGGCAAGGTCATCCCCAACATCCACCCCGTGGTGATCCGCTTCGGCAAGCCGCTGGACTTCTCCCGCTACGCCGGCATGGAGAACGAGAAGGCGATCCTGCGCGCCATCACCGACGAGATCATGTACGCCATCCTGAAGCTGTCCGGCCAGGAGTACGTCGACCAGTACGCGGCCGTGGTGAAGGCGGAGGAGGCCGCCGCGGCGAAGGAACGCAAGTTCCGGCGGCTGCCGTTGAGTTGAGGTCTGCCGTCGGCAGAACCCCCTGGAGGAACCGGGGGTGAGCGCCGTACGGTCGCCGCATGACACGACGTGCTGTGGTGGTCGGAGCGACGGGACAGATCGGGCGGGCGGCCGTGGGCGCGCTGGCCGGGGACGGCTGGGAGGTGACGGCCGTCTCCCGGGGCGGCGGACGGGACGAGAGCTGGCCCGCGCAGGTGCGTACCGCGCGGGCCGACCGGGCGGACGACGCCGCCCTGGCCGCCGCGGTGGGCGACGGCTGCGAGGTCCTGGTGGACATGGTGGCCTACGGACCCGCGCACGCACGGCAGTTGGTGTCGCTGGCCGACCGCGTGGGCTCGGCCGTGGTGATCTCCAGTGTGTCGGTGTACGAGGACGACAAGGGCCGGGGCTTCGACACCCAGGGCGAGCCGGACGGCTTCCCGGAGTATCCGGTGCCGCTGACCGAGGACCAGCGGACCGTCACCCCGGGCGACACCTCGTACAGCACCCGCAAGGCCGGCCTCGAGCGTGAACTCCTCGCGGCCGGAGAGCAGTTGCCGACGACGCTGCTGCGGGCCGGCGCGATCCACGGACCGCACTGCCTAACGCCGCGCGAGCTCTACTTCGTCAAGCGCAACCTGGACGGCCGGACCCGCCGCGTTCTCCCCTTCGGCGGGCAGAGCCGCTTCCACCCCGCGAGCGTCCACAACATCGCCGAGCTGATCCGGCTCGCGGCCGCGCGGCCGGGCACACGGGCCCTGAACGCCGTGGATCCGGACGCACCGACGGTGGCGGAGATCGCCGCCGCGATCGACGCCGTCATGGGCGTGGAGACCGAGACGGTCCTGCTGGACGGGCCGCCGCCGTCGCCGACCGTGGGCGACACCCCCTGGTCGGTGCCCGTGCCGGTCGTCTGCGACATGTCAGCCGCCGAACGGGAGTTGGGCTACCGCGCCGTGGTGCGGTACGCGGACCGGCTGCCGGAGACCGTCGCCTGGATCGAGGCGCACCTGGCCGGACGGGACTGGCGGGAGGCGTACCCCAAGATGTTCCAGACCTACGGCGACCTCTTCGACTACGCGGCGGAGGACGCGTATCTCGACTCGCTCGGCGCATGAGAAGAGGCGGCCGGTGGCTCCGGCCGCCTCCTCGCGTCGTACGTGCTACGGCTTGGGCGTGGCGTGCGGGGTGCACGTCACGTCGGCCTTGTCCAGCTTGCCGGTGAGCAGGTAGGCGTCCACCCGCGGGTTGATGCACGGGTTGACCAGACCGGTCACGCCGTGGGAGCCCGCGTCCTTCTCGGTGATCAGGCGGGAGCCCTTGAAGCGCTTGTGCAGTTCGACGCCGCCGTCGTACGGGGTGGCCGCGTCACGCTCGGACTGCACGATCAGTACGCCGGGCAGGCCCTTGCCGGTCCTGACGTTCACCGGGGTCTGCTGCTTGACCGGCCAGGTGGCGCAGGGCAGGTTCAGCCAGGCGTTGGCCCAGGTCATGAACGGGTACTTCTTGTGGAGCGCGGTGTTGTCCCGGTCCCACTTCTTCCAGCTGGTGGGCCACTTGGCGTCGGTGCACTCGACGGCCGTGTAGACGGCGTTGCCGTTCTCCGAGGCGATGTTGCCCGCGGTGTCCGACAGGTCCGGGGCGGCCGCGTCGACCAGTGCCTGGGTGTCACCGGCGACGTACTTGCTGAACACCGTCGCGACCGGCACCCATGAGGAGTCGTAGTACGGGGCGCTCTGGAAGAAGCCGATCAGCTCGGCCGGGCCGACGACCCCGCCGATGGGGTTCTTCTTGGCGGCGGCCCGCAGTTCGAGCCACTTCGCCTCGACCGCGGCCCGGGTGGTGCCGAGGTGGAAGGCGGCGTCGTTGGCGGCGACCCAGTCCTCCCAGTCCTTCCAGCGGCCCTCGAAGGCGATGTCCTGGTCGAGGTTGGCCTCGTACCAGATCTTCTCCCGGGACGGGTTGACCACGCTGTCGACGATCATGCGACGCACATGGCCGGGGTACATCGTGCCGTAGACGGCGCCGATGTAGGTGCCGTAGGAGACGCCCAGGTAGTTGAGCTTCTTCTCGCCGAGCGCGGCACGGATGACGTCCAGGTCGCGCACGGTGTTGGGCGTGGTCATCTGCTGGAGCATCGCCTTGCCGGTGCGCTCGGCGCAGCCGTCGGCGTACTCACGGGCCAGCTTGCGCTGGGCGCGCTTGTCGGCCTCGCTGTCCGGCACCGGGTCCATCTTGGGCGCCTTCACGAACTCCTGCGGGTCCATGCAGGAGATGGGCGCGGAGTGGCCGACACCGCGCGGGTCGAAGCCCACGAAGTCGTAGGCCTTGGCCGCGTTGGCCCAGATCGGGTTCTTGGTCGTGACGCGGAGCGGGAAGCGCATGCCCGAGCCACCGGGTCCGCCCGGGTTGTAGACGAGGGCGCCCTGGCGCTCCGCCTTGGTGCCGGTGTTTCCGATGTGGTCGACGGCGAGTTTGATCTGCTTGCCGTTCGGCTTGGCGTAGTCCAGCGGCACACTGACCCAGCCGCACTGGACCGGCTTCGCGATGCCCCAGTCGGCGGGGCAGTCCGCCCAGTCGATGCCGGCCTTCGCGGCCCGGGCGGCGGCGATCGCGGCGCCGACGGCCTCGCGGTCCTTGCCGTGCCGGGCCGTCCGGTCGGACGTGCCCGCGCCGGACGCGGGTGCCGCCACGGCACAGGATATGAGTGTGGCCGTGATGAGCACGCCGGCCGAACCGAGTGCCGTCGTGCGCCACTTCGGTCTCGTCTCCCTCAAGAGGGATCCCTCCCCGTACGTCGTTTCGATTGCGTACGGGGATCCTCGTGGTTGTGAAGTCGCTGTGAACAGGGTTTGTTGGGCTTCTTTGCCAATCCGATAAACGGAAGAACCTGTTCGCTCGGCGGACTACGGGGCCAGCGCCCCCAGCGCCGCGTCCAGCACCCGGCGCAACACCAGGGCGTCCGGGGCCACGGCGGTGACGAGCGCGGCGGGTCCGGCGAGGGGTACGACGGCGGCGCCCTCGCCGAGCACCTGCGCGGACACCGGTTCGTCGGCGAACTCCGGTCGTACGACAAGGAGCTGGCCGACCGCCCGGTGCCCCGCGAGCACGGCCGGACCGTCCCAGCCGCCGGGCGCCCCGGGACCGCAGGCCAGCTCCTGATCGAGCACGGTCCGTCCCGCGACCCGCAGCACCAGCCGGCTGCTCAGCCGCCCGGGGTCCTCCCCCACCCGCCCGAGGACCTGCTCCTCCCGCAGCACGAGCCGGCCCGTCGCTGCGAGATCGATCCGCGTGGTGACATACGCGTCACTGCCGGCCACGGAGATCAACTGCTCGGGGAGCCACCGCAGTTCGCCTCCGTCGGCGACGGTGAGCCGGACGTCGTAGCGGGCCTCGCCCTTGATCTGCCCCGGCAGGGCGATGGTGGCGGCGGCCGATCCGACGCGGAGCCGGGCGCCCTCCTGGACGTCGGCCGCCACGGTGAAGTGGTCACCGCCCAGAGGTCCGCTCATCGCGCCGACGAGCATGACCCGCGCCTCCGCACCGCTCCCCCGGGTCCGCCGCAACGCCAGCGGCCCGTCGCTCTCCAGGACGGGCAGGGCCGTGCCGCCGCGCCCGTCGTCCCGGGCGACCATCCGCGCGCCGGCCCGCACTCCGGTCACGGCCGCGGTCACGCCGTCCACGCGGTGAGCTGCGCCCGCACCCAGTCGGCGACGGCCGTGACACCGGCCTCGCCACGGAGGGACTGGAACACAACGGGTAGTTCGGCGCGCTGGGCCTTGGCGTCGGCGGCCATTCGCGCGAGGTCGGAGCCGACGTACGGGGCCAGGTCGGTCTTGTTGACGATGAGCAGGTCGGCGGTGGTGACGCCGGGGCCGCCCTTCCTCGGGATGTCGTCTCCCCCGGCCACGTCGATCACGAAGATCTGGGCGTCGACCAAGCCCTTGGAGAAGGTGGCGGTGAGGTTGTCGCCGCCGCTCTCCACGAGGATGAGGTCCAGGGGGCCGACCTCGTCCTCCAGGTCCTCGACGGCCTCCAGGTTGGCGGAGATGTCGTCCCTGATCGCGGTGTGCGGGCAGGCGCCGGTCTCCACCGCGGTGATCCGCTCGGGAGGCAGCACGGCTTCCCTGAGCAGGAACTCGGCGTCCTCGCGGGTGTAGATGTCGTTGGTGACGACGGCGAGGGACAACTCGTCGCGGAGGGCTCTGCAGAGGGCGGCGACGGTGGCTGTCTTGCCGGAGCCGACGGGGCCGCCCAGCCCGATACGCAGGGCTCGGTGGGAGCCGTCCGGGCGGTGGGCGTCGGCGCTGACTGCGGCGGGGCCGTTGTGGTGGTGGTCCAAGTGCATCTACGGCTCCTCGGGTTCGTTGTCGGGTGCGGGTCCGTGGGGGCTGGTCGCGCAGTTCCCCGCGCCCCTGGGTGGGTTACCTGAACGCCCTTTACGAGGCGAACAGGCGTACGGGCCAGGCGGCATGGACTTCCGCCCCGATCTCCAGCAATGGTGCGGACGCCGACGGCAGCGCTTCGACGTCCTCGTCGGCGATGACTCGCCTCGCCGCCTCCACCGCACGGTCCGCGACCCGGTCCAATTCCGGTGCCAGCCGTGCCAGTACGCCCGTGGCGTCGAAGGGATCGAGGCTCAGCAGCCGAACCGTCGCGCTCGCCGGGCCGCTCACGCTCTCGTACGCCGCGCAGTACGCCGCGTCCACCGCATCCAGGCCCGCCGCGCGTGCCGTCAGTCCCAGTACCACCGGCTGATGGGCGCCCTTGGGGAACTCCCGTGCCAGCGCGTCGAGTTCGGACGAAGGCCAGGTCGCCCGTGCCGCCCTCATCAGCTGACGGCCCAGCTTGCGTGCGGCTGTGCGAAGTGCGGGGGACGGCGTGCGGGCGTCCGCCGCCTCGTCCAACTGCCGTGGGTCCACGCCCAGCACGGCGGCCGCGGCCAGCGTCGCCGACACCAGCCCCGCCGTGTGCAGCCGCCCCCGGCAGAAGGACTCCAGGCTCTCCGCTCCGGTGACGCGCCCCGCCTTGACGGCTGCCTCGGCCCCGCCGGAGTGCGCGTGCCCTCCGGCGGGGAACCGGCCGTCGGCCAGGACGAGAAGTGCGGCCCTGGACATCAGAAGAGGAAGTAACGCTGGGCCATGGGCAGTTCGGCCGCCGGTGTGGCCTCCACCAGCTCCCCGTCGATGTGCACGGCGAAGCTGTCGGGGTCGACCCGTACGTCGGGCCGCGCGTCGTTCTCCCGCATGTCGGCCTTGGTGACCCCGCGCGTCGACTCGATCGCCACGAACCGCTTCCCGAGCTGGAGCCGCTCCGGCAGCCCGTCCTCGATGGCGAGGGGTGCCACGAAGTTGAAGGAGTTCGCGGCGGGGGCCCGTCCGATCGCCCCGTACATCGGCCGGGGAAGGATCGGCTGCGGAGTCGGGATGGACGCGTTCGCGTCGCCCATCTGCGCGTAGGCGATCTGGCCGCCCTTGATCACCAGATGCGGCTTGACCCCGAAGAACGCGGGCTCCCACAGCACCAGGTCCGCCAGCTTGCCGGTCTCCACCGACCCCACCTCGCGGGAGAGCCCCTGGGCGACGGCGGGGTTGATCGTGTACTTGGCGACATAACGCCGTACCCGATGGTTGTCCGCCTGCCCGTCGCCCGGCAGCGCACCCCGGCGCCGCTTCATGACATGCGCGGTCTGCCAGGTCCGCATGATGACCTCGCCGACGCGTCCCATGGCCTGGGCGTCGGAGGAGATGATCGAGATGGCGCCAAGGTCGTGCAGGATGTCCTCGGCGCCGATGGTCGTGGGACGGATGCGGGACTCGGCGAAGGCGAGGTCCTCCGGCACCGCCGCGTTGAGGTGGTGGCACACCATCAGCATGTCGAGGTGTTCCTCGGCGGTGTTGACGGTGAAGGGCCGGGTCGGGTTGGTCGAGCTCGGCAGCACGTGGGGCTGGGAGACCACGGTCATGATGTCCGGCGCGTGCCCGCCGCCGGCACCCTCGGTGTGGTAGGCGTGGATGCCCCGGCCGGCGATCGCGGCGAGGGTGTCGCCGACGAATCCGGCCTCGTTGAGGGTGTCGGTGTGGATGGCGACCTGGATGCCGGTCCGCTCGGCGACGGTCAGCGAGGCGTCGATGACGGCCGGGGTCGAGCCCCAGTCCTCGTGCAGCTTCAGCCCGAGCGCGCCCCCGCGGATCTGCGACAGCATCGCCTCGTGCGAGACGGTGTTGCCCTTGCCCAGGAAGCCGATGTTGAGCGGGTACTGCTCCATCGCCTCCAGCATCCGGGCCAGATGCCAGGGGCCGGGGGTGACGGTGGTGGCCTTGGACCCCTCGGCGGGGCCGGTGCCGCCGCCGACCAGGGTGGTGATCCCCGCGGCGAGCGCCTCGTCGGCGATCTGCGGGCAGATGAAGTGGACGTGCGCGTCGATGGCGCCGGCGGTCAGGATCCGGCCGTTGCCCGCGATGATCTCGGTCTCGGGGCCGATCACCAGGTCCGGGTGCACCCCGTCCATGGTGTCGGGGTTGCCCGCCTTGCCGATCCCGGTGATCCGGCCGTCGCGGATGCCGACGTCGGCCTTGACGACACCCCAGTGGTCGACGACGACCACGCCCGTGATGACCGTGTCGGGGGTGCCTTCTGCGCGCGTAGCACGCGACTGGCCCATCGACTCGCGGATGACCTTGCCGCCGCCGAAGACGGCCTCGTCACCGGCGAGTCCGGGACCGCCGCTGCGGTCCTCCTCGACCTCGATCAGCAGATCGGTGTCGGCGAGCCGGATGCGGTCGCCGGTGGTGGGGCCGAACAGGTCGGCGTAGGCGGCACGAGAGATCTCAGGCATCGAGGGCACCTCCGGTCTCCCCGCGCAGGCCCGGCACCACGCGGGCACCGGTGAGCGGGACGAGTTCCACGTCGACCGGGATCCCGGGCTCGAAGCGCACGGCGGTGCCGGCGGCGACGTTCAGCCGCTTGCCGCGCGCCGCGGCGCGGTCGAACTCCAGGCCGGGGTTGGCCTCCGCGAAGTGGTAGTGGGAGCCGACCTGGACGGGCCGGTCGGCGGCGTTGAGGACGGTCAGCCAGGTGACCTCGCGGCCCTCGTTGTAGGCAATCGGCCCGTCGGCGAAAAGGATCTCTCCGGGAATCATCGACGGCCCCCTCAGACGATCGGGTCGTGGACGGTGACGAGCTTGGTGCCGTCCGGGAAGGTCGCCTCGACCTGGACGTCGTGGATCATCTCGGGGATGCCCTCCATGACGTCGTCCCGGGCGAGCAGCTCCCGCCCGGAGACCATGAGTTCGGCGACGGTACGCCCGTCACGCGCGCCTTCGAGGATGTGGGACGTGATGAGCGCGACCGCCTCGGGGTGGTTGAGCTTCAGCCCGCGGGCCCGGCGCTTCTCGGCGACGTCGGCCGCCACGTGGATCAGCAGCCTCTCTTGCTCGTGCGGGGTCAGTTGCACGTCCCACCTCACAGTCCTCGCTCCGGACCGTGCGGGGCCCGGTTGCCTCAGCCCCGGGGCAAAGTCCCTGGTGGCGTGGATCCGCAGGCTAGTTGGATCCGGTTTCAGGCACGTTAACCGAGCTGTGATCCATCAGCGGGTGTCGGCTTCCTCCCGCACGCTCATCAGGGCCCGCAGACCGTCGCCCAGGACCTCGGTGGGCGTCGGCCCGAAAAGGGCCTGCTGCGCGAGGAAGCCCATCGCGGCCGCCATCATCGTGCGGGCCACGTACTCCGGGGACACGTCCGAGCGCATCGTCCCGGCGTCCTGGTACGCCCCGGCGATCCGCGTCCAGGTCTCGCGCACGGCGCCGTAGCCCTCGCGCAGGACGGTGGCGAGCTCCTCGTTGCGGAGTGTCTCGGTCCACACCTGGACGACCAGCCGGGGAAACGCCGGCCGCCCGTCCACCGTCAGGGACTCCTTGGTGGCGAGGACACGGCTGAGCACCGACGCCACCAGGACGTCCGGGGGCGGGGGCGGGCTGCTGCGGGCCGCCTCCTCGAAACCCTCGTGGACCTGGGCGAGCACCTCCCCGACGATCGCGCCGATGAGCTCCTCCTTGCCGCTGAAGTAGCGGTACACGGCTCCGGCCGAGAGGTCGGCCTCCTTCAGGACGTCCTGCATGGACGTGGCGTGGAAGCCGTTGCGCGCGAAGCAGACCGCCGCGCCGTCGAGGATCTGCCGGCGCCTTGCGTCGAGGTGTGCCTGGGATACGCGAGCCATGCCGCCCAAAGTAAAACGAACATTCCTTCTTGACAAGCCGCGGTGACGGCGAGACGGTGTGGATGAATCAAAACGAACGATCCTTCTTTTTAGCGGGGGCGCCTCGACCCCGGAGAGGACCACCATGTCCACCCGTCGCATGATCGCGGCCGTCGTCCTCGTGCCGCTGCTCGCCACCCTGGCCCTGTGGGCCTTCGCCTGGCCCGCCGCCCGCACCGCCCCTCGCGACCTGCCGCTCGGCGTGGCGGGACCGGCCACCGCGACCGCACAGGTGGAGAGACAGCTCCGGCAGCACGAGGGCGCCTTCGAGATCCACCGCTACGCCGACGAGAGGGCCGCCCGGGCGGCGATCGAGGACCGGACCGTATACGGCGCGGTCGTCGTCACCGATCAGGGCCCCGAGTTGCTCACCGCGTCGGCCGCGAGCCCGGTCGTGGCCCAGCTCCTCCAGCAGGCCGTGACCCGGCAGGCCGCGGCGAACGGCGGCGAGGTGCGGATCGTGGACGTCGTCCCGTCCCCGGCGTCCGACCCGCGGGGCGCGGCCCTGAGCTCGTCCGTGCTGCCGCTGGCACTGAGCGGCATCATTGCGGGCGCCCTCGTGACCCTGCTCGGACTGCGCGGTCTGCGTGCCGTGACCGCGCTGGTCGTCAGCGCCGCACTGGTGGGCGTCATCGCGGCCGCCCTGGCCCACAGCTGGCTCGGCGCGCTCACCGGGAACTGGTGGGCGGAGGCGGGGACGCTCGCCCTGGCGTCGTTGGCGGTGAGCGCGGCCGTCGCGGGCCTCGCCGCCCTGGCCGGGCCCGCGGGGATCGGCGCCGCCGCGTTCCTGGTGATGTTCCTCGGCAATCCGTTCTCCGGTGCCGCCTCGGCCCCGCAGCTGCTGCCCGAGCCGGTCGGCACGATCGGCCAGTGGCTGCCGCCGGGCGCGAGCGCGACCCTGCTGCGCTCGGTGTCCTTCTTCGACGGCGCGGCGGCGACCGGGCCCGCTCTGACGCTCACCTGGTGGGCCGTGCTGGGCCTGGGTGCCGTATGGCTGGGGAACGCGCTGAAGGTGCGGGCGAAGGGCGCCACGCCCGCCGCCGACGAGCGGGAACTCGCCCCCGTCGGCTGACCGAACCCGCTCCCCCGTGCCCCTGGCCCGACGGCCGGGGGCACACACGTTGCCGCAGGGGCCGCTACGCGGGGCCGGTCCCCCGGTGATGTGCCGCGATACCGAACCGCTGCTGTTCGCGAGGAGCGGACGCCACCTCGCGCACGGTGGAGACCGCGCTGATCACCGGCTCCTCGACGGGCGCCCGGGACTCCTCCAGCCGTTCGAGGTCGGCGGCGGACACCAGGGCGACCAGCGGCTTTCCGTGTCGTGTGACGACGACGCGCTCGCCGCCGTACACCACCCGGTTGATCAGGTCGGCGAGCTCAGCCCTGGCTTGCGTCACCGGAATCTCGTAGGCCATACCCCCATCATAACGTCACGTACGTCCTGTACATTTTTTACAGACAGCTGTCCGCAGCGAGGAGGGGTACGCCATGACCCGACCGACCGCCCGCCATGTCCTGCCCGAGTTCCATGAGCGCACGAGCTTCGGGCAGAAGACGATGGATCCGTACTCGAAGCTGCTGGAGGAGCGGATCGTCTTCCTCGGGACGCGGATCGACGACATCGCGGCGAACGATCTGATGGCGCAGTTCATGTACCTCGAGTACCAGGACCCGGACCGGGACATCGCGCTGTACATCAACTCCCCCGGCGGCTCGTTCAGCGCGATGTCGGCGATCTACGACACCATGCAGCACGTCAGTTGTGACGTGGAGACGACGTGTCTCGGACAGGCCGGCTCCTCCGCGGCGGTGCTGCTGGCGGCGGGCACCCCGGGCAAGCGGTCCGTACTGCCGGGCGCCCGGGTGGTGATCCACCAGCCCGCGCTGAGCGAGCCGGTGCAGGGGCAGGCCGGCGATCTGGCCATCCAGGCCGAGGAGTTGATCCGGGTGCGGGGCCGCCTGGAGCAGATGCTGGTCCGGCACACCGGGCGCAGCTCCGAGCAGGTGAGCGCGGACATCGAGCGGGACAGGATCCTGGACGCGCAGGGCGCCCTGGACTACGGCCTGGTGGACGCGATCGTCCCGAGCCGCAAGTCCTCGCACTCCGCTCCGGGCGCGAGGTGAGCCCTCGATGGTGCCGGACCTTCCACCGCTGCCCGCGCTCACACGCGCCGAGGGCGAGCTGATCGACCGTTATCTCGACGTGGTCGACCTGCTGGGCCGGATCAACCCGGCCCGGCGCGAGGACACCTACGGCGGACTGCGCGCGGCGCAGGCGCTGGTGAGCAGGGCGGCCGAGCTGCGGGACGCGCTCGTGCTGATGCACGGCCGGGGTGAGCGCGAACTGCACGCCGCGACGCTGGCGCGGGCCCTGCGGGTCCTGGACGGAGAGCGGCGTACGGCCAGGGTCACCGTGCCGCCCGAACCCGGCAATTGACGCATTGACGCGCCGGCTGTGACTCCGGACGTTCCACGGGTCTGACGGGGCGTCCGGAGCTCGGTTGAAACGGACCAAAAGACGTACCGCCGTTTGCAGGAGGCGCGAGTCCTTTTTCGCGCCCGTCCGGGTTGCGCAATGCGCGTGTTTCAGGTGGGGGATGAGGAGTTCCTGTGCTGGTCGAGGGGGCAGCGGACCCCTCGACGCCTCTTCGAACGCTCATGTGTCCACCCGAACGGGTGAGTGGTGAGTAACAACACAAATCCCCGGTTCCATTGGGTTTTTGGGACATCCGTGCGCCAAGATCCCTGACTGACGACAAGCCCCCGCCACAACGGCGGGGCGATCCGGGCGGACGCCGAGTCCTGCCGCCGCCCGGATGACCGGTCGACAGGAGTGGATCGGCAGGAGTGGAGGACCCAAGCACGACGGGTCGCCGGAACGGTCACGCCATGGCCGGGCCGAGCATCCCTTGGGGTGAAGCCGCGTCAGCGGCCGGGCAACTTCGCCAGCCCGAATCCGACAGGTCATCCTTCACAGGCGGCTGACGAAGGGTTGCGCATGACTGCGCTCAATCGTGTCCCGTCGCTGATGGTCCGGGCCGGTACGGCCTCGGCCTTCGCCATCGCCGCCGTGGGCGGCTCCGTCGTGGTGCCGGGCGTCGCAGCCGACGCCGCCGCCGCGACGCCGGCGACGAAGGCGCTCAAGGTAGCGGCCTCCAAGAAGGGCTCGCCGTACAAGTACGGCGCCACAGGACCCCGCCGCTTCGACTGCTCGGGGCTCACGCTGTACTCGTTCAAGAAGGCGGGCAAGAAGCTCCCGCGCACGGCGGCCCAGCAGTACAACAAGACCCGCCACATCGGCTCGGGCAGCCGCAAGGCCGGCGACCTGGTGTTCTTCCACTCGGGTTCGAACGTCTACCACGTCGGCATCTACGCCGGGAAGGGAAAGATCTGGCACGCCCCGAAGACCGGGGACGTGGTGAGGCTGCAGAAGATCTGGACGAAGAGCGTCTGGTACGGCCGGGTCAAGTGACGCCCCCGAGGGGGCGGCGGCGACCTGACCTCCCGCCGCCCCCTCGGGCTCCCGGGGGCGCGTGACACGCGCTCAGCTGGTTATCCGCGCCCGCATGGCCGACCACCGCCCCTGCACCGCCCGCTACGAGACCCCGCTGGAGCGCGCCGACCGCAACTTCGGCGAGCTGCTCCAGGAACTGCGCGTCACCCAGACCGGGGTGCAGATCCTCTTCGCCTTTCTGCTGGCCCTGGCCTTCACCCAGCGCTTCCCGTCCCTCGACACCTTCCAGCGCAGCACGTACGTCACCACGCTGCTGCTGGCGGTCGTCGCGGCGGCCCTGTTCACCGCACCGGCGGCCCTGCACCACTCGCTCTTCCAACGCGGCGCCAAGGCCCGCATCGCGCAGGTCTCCTCCCGGCTCGCCACGGTCGGCATGGGGGTTCTGGTGCTCGCGTTCACCGGCTCCGTACTGCTCGTCGTGGACGTGACCACAGGCCGGGCCGGCGGAGTGGCCGCGGGCGCGGCGACCCTGCTGGTGTGTCTGGGCCTGTGGGGCCTGCTCCCCCGACTGGTCCGGCGGGCGGGACTCGCCGAGGACCGCAAGGCGGCGCAGTCGCACTCCACCCCTCCGTCGGCGAGGCGCGAGGTGATCAGGCCGCGAGCAACGGCTCGGCCAGGAGCATCACCCCGAGAACCGTCAACACGCCTCCGGTGACCCCGGCTACGGCCCGAGCCGCCCGCGGCCGACGCTGCCACCGCCCCCAGCAGGCTGAGATGGGGGCCTTGGGATGGGCACGCGTTCGTGACGAATCCCTGCCGCAACGGCCGCACCGCCGCCTCGGCTTCCCTCTGACGTCGGTTCGACGGCCTCGCGTCCCCCGTGGGGCGGGTTACGGCTCCTGCTGTCCGGCGGCCGTGACCGGCTCCGCCGGTACCTTCCACGGGAGTTCGATGGAGACGGTCTTGCCGCCTTCCCGGGTGGGCCTGACTTTCAGCCTGCCGCCGTACTCGGCGGCGAGCCAGCGGATGATCACCATCCCCCGTCCGTTGTCCTGCTGGACCGCGGCGGGCAGACGCTTGGGGAAGCGGGGGTGGCTGTCGGTGACGCCGATGCGCAGTTGTTCGTCACGGTCCAGCTCGAGGTCCACCGTGAAGGTGGGTGACTGCCCGAAGGTGTGCTGTACGGCGTTGGTGGCGAGTTCGGAGACGATGAGCCGGACGGTCTCGGCGGCGTCCGTGGTGGGCGGCAGCCCCCACTCCGCCAGTGTGCTCAGGACATAGGTGCGGGCCGCGGAGACCGAGGCGGGTTCGCTCGGCAGAGTGACGGATGCTTCCAGGTGGTCTGCCATGGCGACGTCGTCCCTTTCCCACAGGACCGGAGTCCGACACGGTGCGGATGGTTCGAGTACGGTCCCGGACTGGTGGTTCATCGCCAGAGTGCCACCACCGAGGCTGTGACGGGTGCCGATCCACCAAGATGTGCATATATCTGTCGCTCGAAGCGGTGAACTCTGCGACGCGAGACCGTATTTGGGCGGCTCGTAAGGAGTAAGGAGTAGCGCCATGCAGCACGGTCCCGCGGTGCGCCGGCGGAAACTGGGCGCCGAACTGCGTGCGTTGCGCGCGAGTGCGGGGCTCACCAGCGGCGAGGCGGCCCGGCTCGTGGGCTGGCACCAGTCGAAGGTGAGCCGCATCGAGACCGGTGCCAGCGGGGTGAAACCGGCCGATGTGCGGTTACTGCTCGACGCCTACCGCGTGGGGGACGCGAATCTGCGGGAGCTGTTGCTGGTATTGGCGGGTTCCGACGAGAACGGCGGCCGGCACCACTGGTGGCACGCGTACCGGGGCGTCCTGCCGCCGACATACCGGGACTTCATCAGTCTGGAGGCCCAGGCGAGCACGATGCGCACGCTGGAGACCTCGGTCGTGCCCGGCCTGCTCCAGACGCCCGAGTACGCCCGTGCGGTGACCAGGGCCGCGGTGGAGGGTCTCGACGACGAACGTCTCGACGCCCTGGTGGAGGTCCGGCTGGCCCGTCAGGACATCCTGCGCGCACAGCCGCCACTCGAGTTGAGCGCCGTCCTGGACGAGGCGGTGCTGCGGCGGGAGGTCGGCGGCCCCGAGGTGATGGCCCGTCAGCGCAAGAGACTCCTGGAGGCGGCGCGGCTGCCCCAAGTGCGGCTGCAGGTACTGCCGTTCGCTGCCGGGGCACATGTGGGTATCACCGGGCCTTTCGTTATCTTCTCATTTTCGCGCACTTCTGATCTGGATGTGGTTGTTCTCGACCACTTGACGAGTAGCCTCTATCTCGAACGGAAAGAAGACCTCCAGGCCTACACCGAGGCCTTCAACACCCTTCGGATCCACGCCCTTTCGCCCGAGGACTCGTTGGATTACCTCGCGGGGATGGGTGACGGCACGTAAGGAGGCACCATGTCTGCACTGCCTCGGAACGTAACCTCCAGTACCCGACTGCCCGAAGTGCGCTGGCTGCGCAGCAGCTACAGCACTGGGGCGAACAACTGTGTGGAGACGGCGAGGCCGTCGGCCGGGCCGTGCGCCGGGCTGCTCGCCGTACGCGACTCCAAGAATCCGGACGGACCCGCGCTGCTCTTCTCCCCCGAGAGCTGGGCGGGCTTCGTCCGGGCGTTCTGACCGTTTCAGTCCGTTCGGTGCACGGCCGTGTCACGCCGACTCATGGTCGTGTTCCGCCGATCACACGTACAGCGCGTTCGATCTGCTCCTCGGAGAGGTCCGCGCGGGCGGTCAGCCTGAGCCGTGAGATGCCGTCGGGCACGGAAGGGGGCCGGAAACAGCCCACGAAGAGCCCGGCGGCACGGCAGTCGGCCGCCCACTGCAGGGCCTCCTCCGGGGAGGGTGCGCGCACCGAGACCACCGCGGCGTCCGGACGTACCGCTTCCAGACCCGCGGCGGTCAGACGTGCGTGCAGTCCGGTCGCCACCTCGCGCGCGCGTGCGGCCCGCTCGGGCTCACGGCCGAGCAGTCGCAGGGCCGCGAGGGCGGCTCCCGCCGACGCGGGGGCCAGACCGGTGTCGAAGATGAATGTCCGTGCCGCGTTGACCAGGTGCTCGATCACCCGTGCGGGGCCGAGGACGGCGCCGCCCTGGCTGCCGAGCGACTTGGACAGCGTGACCGTGACGACCACGTCGTCGGCGCCCGCGAGTCCCGCCGCGTGCGGGGCTCCGCGGCCGCCGGCGCCGAGCACCCCCAGGCCGTGGGCGTCGTCGACGACCAGGCCCGCGCCGTGCTCCCGGCATGCCTCGGCGAGGCCGGCCAGCGGTGCCGCGTCGCCGTCGACCGAGAAGACCGTGTCGGACACGGCGAGGGCGGGCCCCTCGTGCGTGCCCAGTGCCTTGCGGACCGCGTCCGGGTCGGCGTGCGCGACGACCTGGGTCGTACCGCGAGCCAGCCGGCAGCCGTCGATGAGGGAGGCGTGGTTGCCCGCGTCGGAGACGATCAGTGAGCCGTGCGGGGCGAGCGCGGTGACGGCGGCCAGGTTCGCCGCGTATCCGGAGGAGAAGACCAGCGCCGCCTCGAAGCCGCAGAAGTCGGCCAGCTCGCGCTCGAGTTCGCCGTGCAGCTCGGTGGTGCCGGTGACGAGCCGGGACCCGGTCGCACCGCCGCCCCAGGTCCGCGCGGCCGTCGCGGCGCCTGCCACGACCTCGGGATGGCGGGCCAGGCCCAGGTAGTCGTTGCTCGCGAGGTCCAGCAGCGGCGAGTCGGCCGGACGCGGCCGCAGGGTCCGTACGAGTCCGGCCCGCCGGCGCGCCGCCGCCTGCTCGTCGATCCAGCCGAACGCCATGGGTCCTCCGGGGCTTTTGTAGACAACGGACAGACCCTAGTCGCAGCAAACGCTACCCACGGTGTGGCAATACCCACACGTCGCTGCGGGTGTGTTGTGCGATCCCTACCTTGGCCCGGGGCGGGTCCGTAAGACAGGATCGGCTCTCATGGACCTGCTGAACACGCTGGTGGACAAGGGGCTTCGGCGCGAGCTGCCGACCCGCGAGGAGGCGCTGGCCGTGCTGGCCACCTCCGACGACGACCTGCTCGACGTGGTGGCCGCGGCCGGAAAGGTGCGCCGGCACTGGTTCGGGCGTCGGGTGAAACTCAACTATCTCGTCAACCTGAAGTCCGGGCTGTGCCCCGAGGACTGCTCCTACTGCTCGCAGCGGCTCGGCGCCGACACCGGCATCCTGAAGTACACCTGGCTCAAGCCCGACCAGGCCTCCCAGGCCGCGGCGGCCGGGCTCGCGGGGGGCGCCAAGCGGGTCTGCCTGGTGGCCAGCGGGCGCGGTCCGACCGACCGTGACGTGGACCGGGTCGCGGGCACCATCAAGGCGATCAAGGAGCAGAACGAGGGCGTCGAGGTGTGCGCCTGTCTCGGTCTGCTCTCCGACGGCCAGGCCGAGCGACTGCGCGAGGCGGGCGCGGACGCCTACAACCACAACCTCAACACGTCCGAGTCGACCTACGGCGACATCACCACCACGCACACCTACGCCGACCGGGTCGACACCGTGAACAAGGCGCACGCGGCCGGTCTGTCCGCCTGCTCGGGCCTGATCGCGGGCATGGGCGAGAGCGACGAGGACCTGGTCGACGTCGTGTACGCGCTGCGCGAGCTGGACCCCGACTCGGTTCCGGTCAACTTCCTGATCCCTGTCGAGGGCACCCCATTGGCCAAGGAGTGGAACCTCACCCCGCAGCGCTGTCTGCGCATCCTGGCGATGGTCCGCTTCGTCTGTCCGGACGTCGAGGTCCGCATCGCGGGCGGCCGCGAGGTCCATCTGCGCACGATGCAGCCCCTCGCCCTCAACCTGGCCAACTCGATCTTCCTCGGCGACTACCTCACCACCGAGGGCCAGGCCGGCAAGGCCGACCTGGAGATGATCGCGGACGCAGGGTTCGAGGTGGAGGGCGCGGGCGAGGTGACGCTGCCGGAGCACCGGGTGACCGGCGGCTGCCATGAGAGCGCGGACTGCGGCTCCCACGAGGGCGGCGGGGTCTGCGGTACGGCCGCCCCGGCCGCGCCGACGGTGAGCGAGCCGCGCACGGACCTGGTCGCCGTACGCCGTCGAGGTGCCGGAACGGACCTCGCGCCCAATGCCTGATCTGCCCCTCCTGCCCGTGCCGGAGCTGCTGGCGCTCGACCGGCGGCACGTGTGGCATCCGTACGGTCCGATGCCCGGCCGGGTCGACCCGCTCGTCGTGGAGTCGGCGAGCGGGGTGCGGTTGCGGCTCGCCGAGGGCCCGGAGCTGGTCGACGGCATGTCGTCCTGGTGGTCGGCGATCCACGGCTACAACCACCCGGTGCTGAACGAGGCGGCGCGCGAGCAGCTCGGGCGGATGAGCCATGTGATGTTCGGCGGGCTCACCCACGAGCCCGCCGTCCGACTCGCGAAGCTCCTTGTCGACATGTCCCCCGAGGGCCTGGAGCATGTCTTCCTCGCCGACTCGGGGTCGGTGTCGGTCGAGGTCGCGGTCAAGATGTGCCTGCAGTACTGGCGCTCGCTGGGCCGTCCGGGCAAGCAGCGCCTGCTGACCTGGCGCGGCGGCTACCACGGTGACACCTGGCAGCCCATGTCGGTGTGCGACCCCGAGGGCGGGATGCACGAGCTGTGGTCCGGGGTCCTGCCCCGCCAGGTGTTCGTGGACGCTCCCCCGGCCGAGTTCGAGGAGTCGTACGCCGATCGGCTGCGCGCGGCGATCGAGCGGCACGCGGACGAGCTGGCCGCTGTGATCGTGGAGCCGGTGGTGCAGGGCGCGGGTGGGATGCGGTTCCACTCCCCCGCGTATCTGCGGGTGCTGCGCGAGGCGTGCGACGCGCACGACGTACTGCTGGTGTTCGACGAGATCGCGACCGGATTCGGGCGCACGGGCGCCCTGTTCGCGGCGGAGCACGCGGCGGTCACGCCGGACGTGATGTGTGTGGGCAAGGCGCTGACCGGCGGTTACCTGACGATGGCGGCGACCTTGTGCACGCCTCGCGTGGCCGACGGCATCTCGCGGGGCGAGGTGCCGGTGCTGGCCCACGGCCCGACGTTCATGGGCAATCCGCTCGCCGCGTCGGTGGCCTGCGCGTCGATCGGGCTGCTGCTGGGGCAGGACTGGCTCGCGGAGGTCAAACGGATCGAGGCGGGGCTGCGGGAAGGGCTGGAGCCGGCCCGTGCGCTGCCCGGTGTGAAGGACGTACGGGTTCTCGGCGCCATCGGGGTCGTGCAGCTGGACCACGACGTCGACATGAAGGCCGCGACGGAGGCCGCCGTGCGCGAGGGCGTGTGGCTGCGGCCGTTCCGCGACCTCGTCTACACGATGCCGCCGTACGTCACGGGTGACGAGGACGTGGCACGGATCGCGCGCGCGCTGGGTGCCGCCGCCCGGGAGGGATGACATGCCGGTACTGGTGATCACGGGAACGGGCACGGAGGTCGGCAAGACCGTCACCACGGCTGCCGTCGCCGCCGCCGCGCTCGCCGCCGGACGGACGGTCGCCGTCCTGAAGGCCGCGCAGACCGGCGTACGGCCGGACGAGCCCGGGGACGCCGACGAGGTGGCGCGGCTCGCGGGTGGTGTGACGAAGGCCGAACTCGCCCGCTATCCCGAGCCGTTGGCCCCGGCGACGGCCGCCCGGCGGGCGGCTCTCAGGCCGGTGCGTCCGCGGGAGGTCGCCGAGGCCGCCGCCAAACTGGCCACCGAGCACGATCTGGTGCTGGTGGAGGGGGCGGGCGGGCTGCTCGTCCGCTTCGACGACGAGGGCGGGACGCTGGCCGACGCGGCGGAGCTGCTGCGGGCGCCGGTCCTGGTCGTGGCGACGGCCGGCCTGGGCACCCTCAACACCACGGAGTTGACGGCCCGCGAACTCCGCCGCCGTGGGCTCGACCTGGCGGGGGTGGTGATCGGCAGCTGGCCCGACTCCCCTGACCTCGCCTCGCGTTGCAACCTCGCGGATCTGCCGGACGTGTCCGGGGCTCCGCTGCTCGGCGCCCTGCCCGCCGGTGCCGGCCGGCTGACCCCCGTCGACTTCCGTGCGGCGGCGCCGGGTTGGCTGGCTCCGCGGTTGGACGGGACGTGGGACGCGGAGCTGTTCGGGGTGCGCGAGGCGCCCTGAGAGACCTCTAGGGAACCTCGCTCTCGGCGATGAGCCGGACCAGGTCGATGCGGGAGCGGATGCCCAACCGGGTGAAGACGCCCCGCAGATGGTGGTCGATCGTGCGCGGGCTGAGGGCCAGGCGGGCGGCGATCTCGCGGTTGGTGGCGCCCTCGGCGACCATGCGGGCGACCAGCAACTGCTGGGCGGTGAGGCGGGCGGCCGGGTCGACGGCGTGCGTCGGGGCGGCGGGGGCGCCCAGGGCGCGGAGTTCGGCCCGGGCCCGGGCCGCGCAGTGCGGAGATCCGAAGTGGTCGAAGGCCTCCAGGGCGCTGTGCAGGCGGTCGCGTGCCTCCGTGCGGCGGCGCAGTCGGCGCAGTGCGCTGCCGAACAGCAGCTCGGTGCGGGCCCGTTCGAAGTCGCGGGTGCCGCGCGCGTGGAGGTCGAGGGCGGTGCGATAGTGCTCCACCGCCTCCTCACCGGGGGCCAGCAGGGCACGGCAGCGGGCGCTCAGGGCGAGATCGTCGGCGCTGTGGACGGCCGTGGCCCAGCGGTGGTAGTCGGCGTGGGCGCCGCGGGCGATCCGGGTGTCGTCGGTGCGGACGGCGGCCTCGACGTAGTGCGGGGTGGCCAGGTGCCGGATGGCCCGGTGGCCGTGGCCGGGGCCGAACCCGGCGAGGGCGCGCAACCGGGCCGCCGCGCCGGCGAAGCGGCCGTCGGTGAGGTCGAGGAAGGCGAGCGCCCACTGGGCGAGGGCGGCGGGCAGGCCGAGGCCCCTGGCGAGGGCGTACGAGCGTGCGGCGGCTGCGCGCTCACGGCAGACATCGGCGTCTCCCGTGATCGCCGCGAACATGGCCAGGGCGGCCTGGAGATGGCAGGCCCCGTTGTCCTGCCCGGTGGCGTGCGCCAGGTGCAGGGCCTCGGTCGCTGCGGCCTGTCCGGCCTGTGGGCGGCCGGTCCAGAAATCGGCGTAGGCGCGGAACTCCATGGCCTGGGCGACGACGGCCGTCGTGCCCCGGGCGCGGGCGGAGGTGGCGGCGCGGAGGGTCGCGGTGGCGGCGCGGGTGTGGTCGCCGAGCATCAGGGCGGCTATGCCCGCGTGGACGAGGAGGGTGGGATCGCCGCCGGGGCCGCAGCGCCCGGCCGCCGCCCGGAGGAGGTCGCGGGCGTCCTCGTAGCGCCCTTCGAAGGCGGCCGCGAGTCCGCCGAGCGTGCCGGTCGGCGCGATCCCGAGCCGTCCGGCGACCCGGGCGGCTTCCCGGCAGCGGCGCAGGTCGCCGGTGTAGACGGCGGCTTCGGTGGCGCGGGCGAGGAGATGAGCGGCGGGATCGAAGGTCGCCTCGCCTTGGGTCACCGCACGGTCATGACCCACCTCCCCGTCGTAGGTCACTGCACCGTCACCTGGTGTCCCAGCCGCCTCAAGAGAATCGTTCCCTCTCGTGGTTCTCGCGCGGTGGACCGCTGCCCCAAGGAGCGCGTCGAACGCCTCCGCGGCGTTGCCCGCGCGCAGTGCGAACAGGCCCGTGAGGGCGTCGTCGGCCGTGCCGTCGGCCGCGAGGCGGCGGGCCCGGTCGCCGTCGCCGGCCTGCCAGGCGTCGGCGGCGGCACGTGTCACCAGACGGGAGCGTTCCGCCGGATCCGGGCAGAGCGCGGCGGCACGCTCCAGCAGCGCCCGCGCCAGAGCCAGGTGTCCGGTGCGCCGGGCCGTGTCCGCGGAGCCGCGGAGCTCCGCCGCGAGCCGTCCGCTCGGACCGAGCGCGCCCGCGCCCCGGTGCCAGGACCGACGGGGCGTCTCACCGTCGCCGTGCAGCACGCCGGCCAGCAGTCGGTGGACGTCACGGCGGTCAGCCGGGGAGCCGGACTCGTAGGCGGCGATCCTCGTCCAGGCGTCCCGGAAGACCACTCCGCCCGCTCCCGAGTGCGCCACGCCGACCGCCTCCGCGCTCTCGAGCGGGCGGGTGTCGAGGCGGGCGGCGGTGACGGCGCGCAGAAAGGCGTGGGTGGCGACCGGGTACTGGTCGGCCGCCGCGAGGAGCAGGAGGAGGCGGGTGTCGTCGGGCAGGGCGCGGATCTCCGCGCGCATCGAGTGGAGATGCGCGGGGGCGAGGTCGGCGGGTTCGGTGGGGAGCGGGTCCAGGCCGGCCGACTGACGGTCGCTCAGCAGCCTCACGAGTTCGGCCGCGGCGCGCGGATCGCCGTGAACGGAATGCAGCAGCCGCACCCTGACGCCCTCGGGAAGCGCCGAGATCACGCGCCGTGGAGGCGAAGTAGGTGTCTGATGCGGGGGGTTCACCGGAGTCACCACACAACTCACGTTACTGGCGAGTTAATTGACCCGTAAAGACCGGCGATTTCGCCGATGCGGCGCGCGTAGACCGGCCCGACACTCCTGACAACCCCACCCGTTTCAGGAGGCATCATGCAGCGCTTCGGGCGTCGCATCGCCGCGGCCGCCACGGCCGTGGTCACTTCTCTCCTTCTGGCACTCTCCTTCGCCGCGGTCCCCGCTCACGCGGCGACCCACAACCCCATCGTCTTCGTGCACGGCCTCAGCAGCGACGCGAGCAGCTGGGACGACTGGATCGCCGACTTCAAGGCGGACGGTTACACCACGTCCGAGCTGGACGCCTGGTCGTACAGCTGGTCGCAGTCGAACGTGACCACCGCCCAGCAGCTGGCCACCGAGGTCCAGCGGGTACTGAGGGCGACCGGCGCCTCGAAGGTCGACCTGGTCACCCACTCGATGGGCGCGCTGAGCGCCCGCTATTACCTGAAGAACCTCGGCGGCACGGCGTACGTGGACGACTTCGTCTCGGCCGCCGGCGTCAACCACGGGACGACCACGGCCTCTTGGTGCTCCTGGCTGTACACCTCGTGCGCGGAGATGTACACCGGCAGCTCCTTCCTCACGGCTCTCAACTCAGGTGACGAGACGCCGGGCGGCGTCACCTACGCCAGTTACTGGTCCAACTGCGACGACGCCCTCACCCCGGACACCACGGCGATCCTCAGCGGTGCGACCAATGTCGAGGTCGGGTGCGTCTCGCACACCGACATGAACAACGACCACGGCGTCTACGGGCAGGTGCGCGACTTCGTGCGGTGAGCGTCCGCAGGGGGTGCGACAGGGTCCCGCGGGGGACAATTGCGGTGAGGTCAGTCCTGTCCTGCGAGGGAGGCTGCCATGGCGCTGCGGTCCACCGGTTCCGGCAAGGTGTCCCGGGACCCCGTCCACCATCCACTGTTCGCCCGGTGCTACGCCCGGGTCAGTGTCACCGCCGAGAGCAGGTGGGGCATGGCCGGGGTGCGGGAGCGGCTGCTCGCCGGACTTTCCGGGCGGGTGATCGAGATCGGCGCGGGCAACGGCCTGAACTTCTCGCACTATCCCGGCGCGGTCTCCGAGGTCGTGGCGATCGAACCGGAGCGCCGGCTGCGGCGGTTGGCGGTGGAGGCGGCCCTGCGCTCCGAGGTGCCGGTCGACGTGGTGCCCGGGGCCGCGGAGGCGCTGCCCGTCAAGAGCGAGGCCTTCGACGCCGTGGTGATCTCGCTGGTGCTGTGCAGTGTGCGCGATGTGCCGCGGGCGCTCGGCGAGGTGCGGCGGGTGCTGCGGCCCGGCGGGGTCGTGCGGTTCTTCGAGCACGGCAGGGGCGGTGGCCCGGCGATGCGCCTCACCCAGCGCGCCCTGGACCGCACGGTGTGGCCCCCGCTGAGCGGCGGCTGCCATCTGGCCCGCGACCCGGTCGCGGCGCTGCGCGACGCCGGATTCGAACTCGGCCCCTACCGAAGGGTGTCGATGCCGGAGAAAGGGCCGACGATGCCCACGTCCTTCTGTGTGCTGGGCACCGCCTGGCGGCCGCCGTCGGCGCAGCGCTGATCAGAGGGTCCACCTCTGCAGCTCGCGCGCGATGTCGTGCACCGAGGCGTCGCCCTTCTTGGCCACCTTGGCGAGGTCCCGGACGAGTTCGGGCGAGGTGACGACCCTGAGCCCGCTCGCGACGAGATAGGCGTACCCGACCGCGCAGGCGAAGAGGGCGTTGGTGCGCTCCAACGCCGGGACGTGGATGAGGAGTTGCAGCAGCGCGGCGGCGCGCAGATGCGGGCTGTCGTAGACGGGGATGTCGAAGATCTCCGCCTGATGCCGTGCCACGGCGGCCACCAGGGCGCCCCAGTCGGTGATCTGGGGATCGCCCGGGATCTTCTGCTCCGCGAGCATCAGGAGCCAGGCGAGATCGATGTGCAGATCGCTCAACGAGTCTCGTGTTCCTTGCTTTCCTTGCCGAACTCCTCCGCGAACACGGATTCGTACTGCTTCATGAAGTCGGCCGCGGCCTCCACGAAGGCCTGGCCCGCCTCGCCGGTGTCCTTCATGACCAGTTCCTCGATGTAGCGGTTGACGCTCACGCCGCGGGCGAGGGCACGTTCACGGGCGGCGCGGGCGGTGCCCTCGTCCACCCGCACGTTCAACTGAGTCTTCGCCATACCTCGAAGCTAGCGCCGAAGTGCTAGCAACGGCAAGGGGGGCCCTGGACCGGGTGGAGTGTGCCCCCTACACCGATACCGGAAGCCCGACCTGCGATGGAGCCCGCCTCGACCCCACGGAGGATACCGGTATGGGATGGATCACATTACCCTCAGCCGGATGGGGACCACCCGGTCCGCGAGCCATTCAAGAGCGCCGTCCACGAGCGAGGAGAGAGCCTTGTCCACAGCTGCTGCGGAGCACGCCCCGGCCGACGCGATCGCGGCCCGCGCCCGCGGTCTGACCAAGGCGTACGGCTCGGGCGAGACAGCCGTGCTCGCCCTGGACTCGGTGGACGTGGACATCGCGCGCGGCCGCTTCACCGCGGTCATGGGGCCCTCGGGCTCCGGAAAGTCCACGCTGATGCACTGCCTGGCGGGGCTCGACAACGTCTCGGCCGGTCAGGTCTGGCTCGGCGACACCGAGATCACCGGACTCAAGGAGCGCGACCTGACCCGGCTGCGCCGGGACCGGATCGGGTTCATGTTCCAGTCGTTCAACCTGATCCCCACGCTGAACGCGGCCGAGAACATCACCCTGCCCATGGACATCGCCGGCAAGAAGCCCGACGAGAAGTGGCTGGACCAGGTCATCGACACCCTGGGCCTCAGGGACCGCCTCAAGCACCGGCCCTCGCAGCTCTCGGGCGGTCAGCAGCAGCGCGTCGCGTGCGCCCGCGCGCTCGCCTCCCGGCCCGAGCTGATCTTCGCGGACGAGCCGACCGGCAACCTCGACTCACGGGCGGGCCTCGAGGTCCTCGGGTTCCTGCGCGAGGCCGTCGACCAGCTCGGGCAGACCGTCGTCATGGTCACCCACGACCCGGGCGCCGCCGCCCACTCCGACCTGGTGCTCTTCCTCGGGGACGGGCGGATCGTGGACAGCATGGAGCGGCCCACCGCGGAGGCCGTGCTGGAACGCATGAAACGCTTCGACGTGCTCCGCGGTCAGTTCGACGCCGCTCCCGACGAGGGATGACCCCGTGCTGAAGGCGACGCTCCGCAGCTTCCTCGCCCACAAGGGACGGCTGCTGCTCTCCGCGCTGGCCGTGATCCTGTCCGTGGCGTTCGTCTCGGGCAGCCTGATCTTCTCGGACACCCTGAGCCGCACCTTCGACCGGCTCTTCGCCTCGACCGCTCCCGACCTCACGATCAGCCCGAAGCAGGACCTGAGCGAGGCCATCCCGTCCGGCACGACGGCCACCCTGCCGGCCGCGCTCGCGGACCGGGTCGCCCGGGTCGACGGGGTCGGCGCCGCGCGCTTCGACGCCGAGGACGACGGGATCACCGTCGCCGACTCCGAGAACGAGTCGGTGGGCTCGACCACCGGCGCCCCCACCATCGGCACCGACTGGAACCCGACCTCGCGCAGCCCGGTGAAGCTCACCTCGGGTCACGCGCCGCACGGCCCGGCCGAGGCCCTGCTCGACTCGGAGACCGCCGACCGCAAGGACCTGCGCATCGGTGACCCGCTCACCGTGATCGCGGGGCCCGGCTCGTTCAAGGTGCGGATCGTCGGCATCGTCACGTTCACCACCACCAACCCCGGTGCCACACTGCTGTTCCTCGACCCGCCGACCGCGCAGGCGAAGCTGCTCGGCTCCTCGAAGGCCGCCACCAGCATCTCGGTCGACGCCGCCGAGGGCGTCAGCAACGACCGGCTCAAACAGCGCGTCGCCGCCGCACTCGGCACGGGCACCTACGAGTACCGGACCGCCGACGAGCAGGCGAAGTCGGACGTCGACCAACTGGGCGGGTTCCTGGACGTCATCAAGTACGTCATGCTCGGCTTCGCGGGCATCGCCGTCCTGGTGGGCATCTTCCTGATCGTCAACACCTTCTCCATGCTGATCGCCCAACGCACCCGTGAGCTGGGCCTTCTGCGTGCGCTCGGCGCCGACCGGCGTCAGGTCCGCCGCTCGGTGCTCACCGAGGCCACCCTGCTCGGCCTGGTCGGCTCCACCGTCGGACTCGGCACCGGCATCGGCCTCGCCGTCGGGCTCATCGCGCTCATGAACGCCTTCGGCATGAACATCCGGACCGGCGAGATGGTCATCGGCTGGGGCACTCCCGTGGCGGCGTACGTCGTCGGCGTGGGCGTCACCTTCGTCGCGGCCTATCTCCCGGCCCGGCGCGCGGCGGGCGTCTCCCCCATGGCGGCCCTCTCGGACGCCGAGATCGCCGGGATCGGACGGCCGCTCCGGGTCCGCGCGATCGTGGGCGGCCTGGTGGGCGCGGCGGGCGCGGCGGCCCTACTCGGCTGCGTGCTGTCGTCGAGGACGGCCTCCGCGGCCTCTTTCCTCGGCCTCGGTGTCGTCCTGACGCTCCTCGCGACCGTCATCGCGGGCCCGCTGCTGGTACGGCCGGTGATCCGGGTCCTGGGCGGGGCCTTCCCGGCCCTCTTCGGCCCGGTCGGACGGATGAGCCAGCGCAACGCCCTGCGCAATCCCCGCCGCACCGGCGCCACCGCGGCCGCCCTGATGGTCGGCCTCGCCCTCGTCGGCGGGATGTCCGTGGCCAGCGCCTCCATGTCCAAGTCCTTCGACGACCAGATCGACAAGACCCTGGGCGCGGACTTCGTCGTCCAGAACGGCAACTTCCTGCCGTTCCCGCAGGAGGTCACCGACGCGGTGCGCGACACCGAGGGCGCCGGGCTCGTCGTACGGTCGAGGTTCGCGCCCGTCGCCGTACGGCTGCCGGACGGCAAGCGGGTCGAGACCACAGCCGCCGGGTACGACCCGCAGCTCGACGAGGTCGCCCACATCACCTACGCGCAGGGCGACACCGCGGCCGCGCTCGCCGCCGGGCACCTGGGCATGGACCTGGACTTCGCGCGCGACCACGACGTGAAGGTCGGCAGCGAGGTGCCCGTCGAGTTCCAGGGCGGACGCCGGGCCGAACTGACCGTGGGCGCCCTCACCGACCAGGACTCGGCGGAGGGGTTCGGGACGCAGGGCGGCATCTACTTCGGTCTGGCCACGCTGGAGCGGTTCGCGCGGGGCGGCCAGGACTCCGCGCTGTACGTGAACGCCGCCTCCGGCACCGGCGCCGACCGGTTGCGGACCGGTCTGGAGAAGACCCTCGACCCGTATCCGCAGGTCCAGGTGCGCGACCTCGCCGACTACAAGGACCTGGTCCACGACCAGATCGCCGTCCTGCTCTACCTCGTGTACGCGCTGCTCGGGCTCGCGATCGTCATCGCGGTGCTCGGCGTCGTCAACACCCTCGCCCTGTCCGTCGTGGAGCGCACCCGGGAGATCGGGCTGCTGCGCGCCATCGGGCTCGCCCGGCGTCAACTGCGGCGGATGATCCGGCTGGAGTCGGTGGTCATCGCGGTGTTCGGCGCGGTCCTGGGGCTCGCGCTCGGGCTGGTGTGGGGTGTGTGCACCCAGCAGGTGCTCGCGCTTCAGGGCATGAACGCGCTGGCGATCCCCTGGGGCACGATCGTCGCGGTCGTCGTCGGCTCGGCGGTGGTGGGCATCGTGGCGGCGCTGCTGCCGGCGTTGCGTGCATCGCGCATGAACGTACTGGCGGCGATCGCGCACGAATGATGGAATCGCGGGGCAGACAACTCAAGTCGCTTACCGCTGAGGAGAGTTCATGCCCCGTCCCGATCAGCCCCGCACCGATCAGCTCCACCCGTTTCGCTTCGCCGTCAACCTGACCGCCGCCGCCACCGACGACGACTGGCGCGCCAAGTGCCGACAGGCCGAGGAACTCGGTTACGACGTGATCCTGGTCCCCGACCATCTCGGCAAGGTCGCGCCGTTCCCTGCGCTGGTCGCGGCGGCGGAGGTCACCGAGCGGCCACGGCTCGGCACGTTCGTCCTCAACGCGGGGTTCTGGAACCCCGCCCTGCTCGCCCGTGAGGTGGCCACGGTGGACGCCCTGACCGGCGGCCGCCTCGAACTCGGTCTGGGCACCGGCTACGTGCGGTCCGAGCACGACCAGGCGGGGCTGCCCTTCGGCTCGCCGGGTGAGCGGGTGGACCATCTGCGGCACACGGTCGAGGAGTTGGAGCGGCTGCTGTCCTCGGCCGACCATGTGCCGCAGCCGGTGCAGCGGCCCCGGGTGCCCCTGCTGATCGGCGGCATAGGCAACCGGATGCTGGAACTGTCCGCCGAGCACGCCGACATCGCGGCCTTCACCGGGGCGACCCTCGTGCCGGGCAACACGACCGGCAAGCTGACCCCGACCACCGCCGGGCAACTCGACGAGCGCGTCGCGCGTTATGTGCACCTGGCCGAGGGGCGCAAGGAGCCGGCCGAACTGAACCTGCTCATCCAGATGGTGGTCGTCACCGACGACCGCGAGGCGGCAGCCACGCCGTTCCTGCACCGGTTCCCGGACCTGACCCTCCAGCAGGCCCTGGACCTGCCCATCATGCTGATCGGCACGGTCGAGGAGATCGTCGCGCAGGTCTTGGCACAGCGCGAAAGGTACGGCTTCACCTATCTGACCGTGCTGGAGGCGTCCATGGAGGCGTTCGCGCCGGTGATGGCTCAGCTGCGCGGCCGGTAGGCGTCCGAATACTGGAACTCCGGGTGCCGGGCCGTGGGGCGTGATGGGATCACCGTATGACCGACCTGCGGATACGGGCCGCGACGCCCGACGACCTCGACACGGTGCTGGCCTTCTGGAGGCAGGCTGCCGAGGGGACGAGCATCAGCGACGACCGGGACGGCGTGGAGCGGCTGGTCACGCGGGACCCCGAGGCGCTGATCCTCGCCGAGCTCGACGGCGAACTCGTCGGCACGGTGATCGCGGGCTTCGACGGCTGGCGGTGCCATCTGTACCGGCTCGCGGTGCACCCGGAGCGCCGGCGGCGCGGCATCGGGGCGGCGCTGCTCACCGCCGCGGAGGAGCGGTTCGTACGGCTCGGCGGGCGGCGCGGGGACGCGATGGTGCTGGTGCGCAACGAGACGGCACAGCACGCTTGGCGCGCGGCGGGGTATGCGCCCGAGGAAAAGTGGCGGCGCTGGGTGAAGCCCCTCGCCGGCTAGGACGGGCGATCCTGGGGACCCTGTCCGATCATGGGACGGAGGTGACCCGATGACCGAAGTGCTCCTCCTGCTGGTGGCGATCCTGCTCTCGCTGGCCTGCGGTGGCTTCGTGGCTGCGGAGTTCTCGCTCACCACGGTCGAGCGCGGCCAGCTGGAGCGGGCGGCGGAACGCGGCGAGCGGGGCGCGTCCGGTGCCCTGAAGGCCGTACGGAATCTGACGTTCCAGTTGTCCGGGGCGCAGCTCGGGATCACCGTGACCAACCTGGTCGTCGGCATGCTCGCCGAACCGTCGATCGCGGCGCTGATCGCGGGGCCCCTGGAGTCGCTCGGCGTCTCGCCGTCCACGTCCCGGTCGCTGGCGCTGGTGCTGGGAACGGCGCTGTCGACGGTGTTCCTGATGGTGGTCGGCGAGCTGGTGCCCAAGAACTGGGCGATCTCCTCGCCGCTGGCCATGGCCAAACGGGTGGGCACCGCGCAGAGCTGGTTCAGCGCGGCCTTCCGCCCCTTCATCACCCACCTCAACAACACGGCCAACCGGGTGGTGCGCCGCTTCGGCCTGGAACCCGCCGAGGAGCTGGCGTCCGCGCGCGGCCCGCAGGAGCTGGCCGCGCTGGCCCGGCACTCCGCCCGGGCGGGCGCGCTGGAGGCGGACACCGCCGAGCTGTTCGTACGCACGCTCAACCTCGCCGACCTGACCGCGGAGAACGTGATGACCCCGCGGGTGCAGGTGATCGCCCTGGACGTCCAGGCGACCTGCGAGGACGTGGCGAACGCGACACGTGCGACCGGGCTGTCCCGGTTCCCCGTCTACCGCGGCAGCCTCGACTCGGTCGTCGGCATCGCGCACATCAAGGACGTCCTGGCGGTACCGGCCGAACGCCGGCCCCGCGCCTCGGTCGCCGAGCTGCTGCGTGAGCCGCTGCTGGTGCCCGAGTCGCTCACCGTCGACCGGCTTCTGGACCGGCTCTCCGGCAAGCGCACGATGGCGGTCGTCATCGACGAGTACGGCGGTACGGCGGGCGTGGCCACGCTGGAGGACATCGTCGAGGAGGTCGTCGGCGAGGTCCGCGACGAGCACGACCCGCACGAGACGCCCGACCTGGACCCCGCGGGCACCGACGAGGAGGGCAGGGAGCTCTTCCGGGCCGACGGCTCGGCCCGCGTGGACCAGCTCGCGCGCGTGGGACTGCGGGCACCCGAGGGACCGTACGAGACGCTGGCCGGACTGCTGGCGACGGAACTGGGCCGGATCCCGGCCGTCGGCGACTCGGTGGAGGTCACCGGCTGGCGGCTCGACGTGACGGACGCGCAGGGGCGCAGGGCCGCACGAGTACTGCTGCATGCGCCTCTGGCCGGGAACGGGGAGGTGGCCGGGTCGTGACCGCCGTTCAGTGGGCGCGGGAGGAGACGCGAGCGGTGACCGCGGGAGCGGACGGTGTCCGCCGCTCGATCTCCCCACACGACAACCCAGGCCAAGATCGCCGCCCGACCACCCACTGGGGAAGGACCGAGCGATGACCGCTGTCCAGTTGCTGATCGGTCTGGCGACGCTCGTCGTGAACGCCTTCTTCGTGGGGGCCGAGTTCGCGTTGATCTCGGTGCGGCGCAGCCAGATCGAGCCGTATGCCGACCAGGGCGACCGGCGTGCCAAGAGCGTGCTGTGGGGGCTGGAGCACGTCTCCGCGCTGATGGCGGCCGCGCAGCTCGGGATCACGCTGTGCACGCTGGTCCTGGGCGTGGTCGCGGAGCCCGCGATCGCGCATCTGCTGGAGCCGGCGTTCCACGCGGTGGGCGTACCGAAGAGCGCGGGGCACGCGGTGTCCTTCGTGATCGCGCTGACCCTGGCGACCTATCTGCACATGCTGTTCGGCGAGATGGTCCCCAAGAACGTCACGCTCGCCGAGCCGGTGCGCAGCGCGCTGCTCCTCGGGCCACCGCTGGTCACGCTGGCGCGCGGGCTGCGCCCGGTGATCTTCGCGGTCAACGCGTTCGCGAACGCCCTGCTGAAGCTGCTGCGCGTGGAGACCAAGAACGAGGTCACGGCCAGCTTCTCGGACGCCGAGCTGGCGCGGATCGTGCGGGACTCCGGCGAGGCGGGACTGATCGACGAGCGCGCGCGGGAGCGGCTGCACGACGCGCTGGAGCTGGGCCGGCGGCCGGTGCGGGACGTGGTGCTGCCCCTGGAAAGCGTCGTCTACGCGAGCGTGGGCGTCACTCCGGAGCAGCTGGAGGCGCTGTCGAACGAGTCCGGGTTCTCCCGGTTCCCGGTGGTGGACGAGGGGCGCCGGATCGTCGGCTACCTGCACGTCAAGGACGCGCTGGACGCCTCACCGCGGGATCTGCCGTTCCCGGTGCGAGACATGCGGCCGATCGCACGGATCCGGGAGAGCACACCGCTGGACGACGTGATGACGGCGATGCGGCGCAGCCGGACACATCTGGCGGCCGTGCTCGGCGCGGACGGACGGCTGGCCGGGCTGGTGACGATGGAGGACGTGCTGCGGGAGTTGTTCGGGCGGCAGGTGTGACGACCCGAACCCACCGACCGGCAAGTATGTGATCGCGTTACCATTTCTCCCGCCATGCAGACGAATCCCACTTACTCCAGCCTGGTCGCGGTCGGCGACTCCTTCACCGAGGGCATGTCGGACCTGCTTCCGGACGGCTCCTACCGCGGCTGGGCCGACCTCCTCGCCGGCCGGATGGCCGCCGTGACCCCCGGCTTCCGGTACGCCAACCTCGCGGTGCGCGGCAAGCTGATCCAGCAGATCGTCGACGAGCAGGTCGACGTGGCCGCTGCGATGCAGGCGGACGTGATCACGCTGGTGGGCGGGCTCAACGACACCCTGCGGCCCAAGTGCGACATGGTCCGGGTGCGCGACCTGCTGACGGAGGCCGTGGAGCGGCTGGCCCCGTCCTGCAAGCAACTGGTGCTGATGCGCAGCCCCGGCCGCCAGGGCCCGGTCCTGGAGCGTTTCCGGCCGCGCATGGAGGAGCTGTTCACGGTCGTCGACGAGCTCGCCGCCCGGCACGGCGCGGTGGTCGTCGACCTGTACGGCGCCCGCTCGCTCTCCGACCCGCGCCTGTGGGACGTGGACCGACTGCACCTGACGGCCGAGGGCCACCGCCGCGTCGCCGAGGCCGTGTGGCAGACCCTCGGCTACGACCCGGAGGACACGGAGTGGCGTACGCCGATCCCGGCGACGGTCCCGCCGAAGTGGGTCGCGCGGCGCATCGCGGACGCCCGCTTCGCCCGGCAGCACCTCCTGCCGTGGATCGGACGGCGCCTGACGGGCCGCTCCTCGGGCGACGGCCTGCCGCCGAAGCGGCCCGACCTCCTGCCCTACGAGCACTGAGGACGTCGTGCACACGCGCGTGGTCAACGTCAGGGGCCGTATCCACGAGTACGGCCCCCGCCTCGAACACGCGCCCGCCGACCTCGTCTACGTGGGCCGCCGCTGGACCATGGGCGGCTGGGACCTGCCGAAGCACCCGCTGTACAACCCCTTCGCCCACGACACCCCCTCGCGCCGCCGGGACGGCACGCGAGCCGAGGTCATGGCGAAGTACCGGGCGTATCTGCGGCAGCGGCCGGAGCTGCTCGCTCTGCTGCCCGGCCTTCGCGGCAGGGCCCTGGCCTGCTGGTGCGCGCCCGAGCCGTGCCATGCCGAGGTGCTGGCGGAGCTCGCGGAAGCGCTCTCGTAGGTTCCGACGAACGGGACCCTGACGCTGGCCTGCAGGAATCGCCAGTAGAATCCGTACACGTGACTTCCGCTCCCGCCAAGCCCCGCATCCCCAACGTCCTCGCCGGACGCTACGCCTCCGCCGAGCTCGCCACGCTCTGGTCGCCCGAGCAGAAGGTGAGGCTCGAGCGTCAGCTCTGGCTCGCCGTGCTGCGGGCCCAGAAGGACCTCGGGATCGAGGTGCCGGAGGCGGCCCTCGCCGACTACGAGCGGGTCCTCGACACCGTCGACCTGGCCTCCATCGCCGAGCGCGAGAAGGTCACGCGGCACGACGTGAAGGCGCGGATCGAGGAGTTCAACGACCTCGCCGGGCACGAGCACGTCCACAAGGGCATGACCTCCCGGGACCTCACGGAGAACGTCGAGCAGCTCCAGATCCGGCTCTCCCTGGAACTGATCCGCGACCGCAGCGTGGCCGTCCTGGCCCGCCTCGGCAAGCTGGCCGCCGAGTACGGCGAGCTGGTCATGGCCGGCCGCTCCCACAACGTGGCCGCGCAGGCCACCACTCTCGGCAAGCGTTTCGCGACCGCGGCGGACGAGCTGCTCGTGGCGTACGGCCGGGTCGAGGAGCTCCTCGCCCGCTATCCGCTGCGCGGCATCAAGGGCCCCGTCGGAACCGCGCAGGACATGCTGGACCTGCTGGGCGGGGACGCGTCGAAGCTGGCCGAGCTGGAGCAGCGGATCGCCGGTCACCTGGGCTTCTCGCAGGCGTTCACATCGGTCGGCCAGGTCTACCCGCGCTCTCTGGACTACGAGGTCGTCACCGCGCTGGTGCAGCTGGCTGCGGCACCCTCCTCGATGGCGAAGACGATCCGGCTGATGGCCGGGCACGAGCTGGTGACCGAGGGCTTCAAGCCGGGTCAGGTCGGCTCCTCCGCGATGCCGCACAAGATGAACACGCGGTCCTGCGAGCGCGTCAACGGCCTGATGGTCATCCTGCGCGGCTACGCCTCGATGACCGGTGAGCTGGCGGGCGACCAGTGGAACGAGGGCGACGTGTCGTGCTCGGTGGTGCGCCGGGTCGCGCTGCCGGACGCGTTCTTCGCGCTCGACGGCCTCCTGGAGACCTTCCTCACCGTCCTGGACGAGTTCGGCGCCTTCCCGGCCGTCGTCGCCCGTGAACTGGACCGCTACCTGCCCTTCCTCGCCACGACCAAGGTGCTGATGGGCGCGGTGCGCGCGGGTGTCGGCCGGGAGGTCGCACACGAGGCGATCAAGGAGAACGCCGTCGCCTCCGCCCTCGCGATGCGCGAGCAGGGCGCCGAGCGCAACGAACTCCTCGACAAGCTGGCGGCCGACGCGCGCATCCCGCTCGACCGCGACGGGCTCGACGCGCTGATGGCCGACAAGCTGTCCTTCACGGGCGCCGCCGCCGACCAGGTCGCCGTCGTGGTCGGCCGGATCGAGGAGATCGTCAAGCAGCACCCGGCGGCCGCGGGCTACGCGCCCGGGGCGATCCTCTGACACTCCTCACGCGATGACGCGCTTCACCCCCGAGGAGCTGGAGGCCGCCCGCGACCGTCTGGTACCGGACGTGGTCGCGGACGGTCTCCATGTGCTGTTCTGCGGCATCAACCCCGGTCGGATGACGGCCGCGACGGGCCATCACTTCGCCCGGCCGGGCAACCGGTTCTGGCCGGTGCTGCATCTGTCCGGCTTCACCCCGAGGCTGCTGAAGCCGTCGGAGCAGCAGGAGTTGCTGTCGTACGGGCTCGGCATCACCAATGTCGTGGCCCGGGCGACCGCGCGGGCGGACGAGTTGAGCGCCGAGGAGTACCGCGCGGGCGGGCGGCTGCTGGCGGAGAAGGTGGCGCGGCTCGGGCCCCGCTGGCTGGCCGTGGTGGGGGTCACCGCCTATCGCGCGGCCTTCGACGACAAGAAGGCGAAGGTCGGGCCGCAGGAGCGGACGATCGGGAACTCGCGCGTATGGGTGCTGCCCAACCCGAGCGGCCTCAACGCGCACTGGACGGCGGCGACGATGGCGGAGGAGTTCGCCCGGCTGCGGGTGGCGGCGGAGGACGTCTAACGGGTCAGCAGGACGGTCAGCGGGTCACACCGGGTCGATGTCCGAGGCCACGGCGAGGACGTGGACCTCGTCGGTCTCGTCCCGGTAGCCCACGCCGAGGGCGATCCAGCGGTCCGAGCCCGGGGGCTGCCAGAGGTCGAGGTCGTCCGTCACGATGCTCGTCGTGTTCCAGGGCTCGGGTATCTCCTCGCCCCGTTCGCAGCGCAGCTTGAGCGTGCCCATCCCCCAGAGCGGCTGCTTCCTGCCCCAGCGGTCGTCCAACTGCCGCGCTATGGAGCTCTTCAGGGCGTAGAAGTCGGCCACGGCCGCCATGCGCAGCGTCGCGTCACCGGTCCGCGTCCCGTGGCTCACCTCTAACGACTCGATGCGGTAGCCGGGCCCCGACCGGTACGCGTCCGACTCGCCGTCCGCCGCGGTCAGGTCGCGGGCGCACAGCGAGTCGATCGCGGCGAGGTACTTCGCACTGTCCATGTGATCCAGTAAACCGGCCGCCACTGACATTTGGCGGGGCGTCAGGCGACGTGGGGGGGGTCAGGCGTCCCGGTGGCGCACACTCCACGCCCCCGCCGCCAGGGCAGCGGCCGCCCAGGCCGCGGTCACGGTGAGTCCCGTCCACGGTCCAAGAGGTCCGTCGTGCGACTCGTACAGGACGATCTGTCCCGCCCGGTCCGGCAGGAAGTCGGTGGCCCCACCCGCCACATCGCCGATCACGAACGAGACGACCAGGATGAACGGGATCAGGAGCGAGAGCGCTGCCACTCCACTGCGCAGCACCGCCGCGAGACCGGCCGCCAGCAGCGCCATCAAGGTGAGGTAGATCCCGCAGCCGACGACACCGCGTACTTGTTCACCGGCGCTCAGGCCGTTCGCCGCATCGCCGAGTCCGGCACGTGCCACGACGAGGGCGGTGAGGGCGGTCACCAGGCCGACCACGAGAGCGGGTACGGCGATGGCCGTCGCCTTCGCCGCGAACCACCGCCCCCGCCGCGGCACCGCGGCCAGCGACAGCCGGAGCCCACCCCCGTGGAACTCCGAGGACACCGCCATGGCACCGAAGGAGATGGCCGCGATCTGGCCCGGCGTCACTCCGGACAGGGCCATGAACAGGGGGTCGAACTCGGGATCGGAGGTGTCGGAGACTCCGGCGATCGCGGAGAACGCGGTGGTCGCGGCGAACAGGGCGAACAGCGCGCCGGGGAGCGAGCGCAGCGTACGGATCTTCAGCCACTCGGAGCGGAGGACCGGGGCGAAGGAGCCGGCGGTTGATGCGGGTGACATGTCAGGCCTCCTGCGGCTGTGCGGTGAACTCGGTTTCGGCGGCGGTGAGGTCGAGATAGGCCTGCTCCAAGGTGCCTTCCTCCGCGGCGAGTTCGAGGAGGGGGACGCCCGCGGCGGACACGATGGCGCCGATCTCGTCCACGCGTGCGTGCTGCACCGTCCAGTGCCCGTCCTCGTGCTCCACGCCGTCATGGCCGTGCCGGGCGAGGGCGCTCTTGAGTGCGGTGGGGTCGGTCGTGCGGATGCGCACGCTGGGCTGCGCGCGTGCGTGGATGAACTCCCGCATGGGGGTGTCGGCGAGGAGGCGCCCCCGGCCCAGGACGACGAGGTGGTCGGCGAAGGTCGCGGTCTCGTTCATGAGGTGGCTGGAGACCAGCACCGTGCGGCCCTCCGAGGCCAGCCGGCGCAGCAACTCACGGATCCAGATGATGCCTTCGGGATCAAGGCCGTTCGAGGGCTCGTCGAGCATGACCACGCCCGGGTCGCCGAGGAGGGCCGCCGCGATACCGAGCCGCTGCCTCATGCCCAGGGAGTACGTCCTCACCCGGCGCCGGGCGACCGAGCCCAGCCCCGTGCGCTCCAGCACCTCGTCGACCCGGCGGTCGGGTATGCGGTTGCTCGCCGCCAGGGTGCGCAGGTGGTCGCGGCCGGTGCGGGAGGCGTGCGCGGCCTGGGCGTCGAGCAGGGCGCCCACATGGCGCAGCGGTTCGTCGAGGGTGACGTAGGCGCGGCCGCCGATCGTGGCCGTCCCGGAGGTCGGGCGGTCGAGGCCGAGGACGAGTCGCATGGTGGTGGACTTTCCGGCGCCGTTGGGCCCGAGGAAGCCGGTGACACGGCCGGGGAGGACACGGAAGGTGACGTCGTCCACGGCTCGTCGGGTGCCGAACTCCTTGGTGAGGGCTTGGACTTCGATGCTGGTCATGGCAGCAGCCTGACCGGTGCCGCGGGTGCGGGGCCTCCCCCGCGCGTGGAGATCGTCTCCCCCGTGCGGGGGAGGTTCGTTGTCGGTGGCGGCTGGCACGATGGCCGCATGGTCCGCTTGCTGCGCCCGTTCGGCCGGGCGGTGACGTACACACGATGGCTGCATCTGTTCATCGCCGTCGTGTGGCCGGCCATGTGGATGTTCGTCGAGGAGGCGTGGTGGACCTGGCTGGTGGCGGCCGTGACGCTCGCGCCCGCCGGGCTGGTGCCCGCGATGCGCACCGTGGAGGGGCTGCAGGCGAGGCTGCTGCTGACAGGACACCGGCACAACAGCCAGAGCCTGGACATCGTCGTCGCGCCGTCGGCGTCCTGGAGCGACCGGTGGCGGCTCGTCGTGTGGCTGGAGGTACGGCTGCTGCTCGGCTACGCGACGGTGATGCTCAGCGTGCACCTGCTCATCGGCTCGGTGGACCTGGTGGCGTCGGCCTTCGGCCATGACGTCGACGAGGGGGTGCTGCTCCTCCTCGACGGCCACCGGTGGTGGCACGTCCTGCTCGCCCCCCTGCCGCTGGTCGCGCTGGCGGCGACCGTGGTCGGCTCGGGCCGGGTGATCACCGCGCTCGCGCTCCGGCTGCTCGGCCCCTCCCCCGCCGATCGCTTGGCCGCCATGGAGGAACGCACCGAACAGCTCCTCGAGCGCACCCGCATCGCGCGGGAGCTGCACGACTCCATCGGGCACGCCCTGACCGTCGCCGTCGTCCAGGCGGGCGCCGCCCGGGCGGCCGGCGATCCGGCCTTCACCGACCGTGCCCTGGACGCCATCGAGGAGACCGGCCGGGCCGCGCTGGAGGACCTGGAGCGCGTCCTCGGCATCCTGCGCGAGTCCGAGCGGCCGGTGAGCAGCCGCCCGACCCTGACGGACGCCGGCCGGCTCCTGGAGTCCGCGCGCGCGTCCGGCGCGAAGGTGGACGCCGAACTGACCGGCCCGGTGGACACCGTGCCCGGGCCGGTCTCCCGCGAGGGCTACCGGATCCTCCAGGAGTCGCTGACCAATGTGCTGCGGCACGCGGGGGCCGTCCCGGTCCGGGTGCGTATCGAGGTCACGGGCGAGGCCCTCGCCCTGGAGGTCCGCAATCCGCTGACGGCCGACGTAGCCGGCCCCGGGCGGGGCAGCGGGCTGCGCGGCATACGGGAGCGGGCGGCCCTGCTCGGCGGACACGCGCACACCGGGCCCGATCGGGGTGACTGGCAGGTGCATGCCGAGCTGCCGCTCCGCTGATCTACGCTGACCGTATGCCGGTCACCGTTCTCCTCGTCGACGACGAACCCCTCGTACGCGCCGGTCTGCGGGCGGTGCTGGAGGCGCAGCCCGACATCGAGGTCGTCGGCGAGGCGGCCGACGGGGCGGCGGTGATCCCTCTGGTGCGGCAGCTGCGGCCCGACGTGGTCGCCATGGACGTACGGATGCCTCTGCTGGACGGCATCGAGGCCACGCGCGCGGTGCTGCGGACGGTCGAGGACCCGCCGAAGATCGTCGTGGTGACGACGTTCGAGAACGACGAGTACGTGTACGAGGCGCTGCGGGCCGGTGCCGACGGGTTCCTGCTGAAGCGGGCGCGGCCGGCCGAGATCGTGCACGCGGTGCGGCTGGTCGCCGAGGGCGAGTCCCTGCTGTTCCCCGCGTCGGTACGGCGGCTGGCCGCCCAGTACGGCGACGAGGGCGGCAACCGGGCGGCCCGGGCCGCGATGGAGCGGGCCCAGCTGACCGAGCGGGAGGCCGAGGTGCTGCGGCTGATGGCGCGCGGGCTGTCCAACGCGGAGATCGCCTCGCGGCTGGTCGTCGGCACCGAGACCGTGAAGTCGCACGTCAGCGCCGTCCTGGCGAAGCTGGGGGCGCGCGATCGGACACAGGCTGTGATAGCGGCGTACGAATCGGGGTTCGTGGCACCGGGCTGAACAAAACCGCGCGACCGGCCACGACAGCGCGGCGGACAAAAGACGACCCGGCGCGGCCCGACCCGGCGGTGCGACCGGTACGATCCGCGCAACACGCGCACGAGCTGGGAGGACGGACGTTGGGGCGACTGACCGGCGGGGATCCCTCGCTCCTGCGAAGGATCAATTCCGCGGTGGTGCTGCACGCGCTGCGTGCCACGGACTGCGCGACGCTGACCGAGATCACCCGGGTGACGGGCCTGTCCCGGCCGACCGTCGAGGGGGTCGTCGAGGGGCTCATCGAGGGCGGCCTGGTGGTCGAGAAGGCGGCGGACGAGAGCGTCGCCCGGCGGCAGGGGCGGCCCGCGCGGCGGTTCCGGTTCCGGGCCGAGGCCGGGCATCTGCTGGGCCTCGACATCGGGCCGCACCGGGTCGCCGCGCTCCTGTCCGACCTCGACGGCCGGGTGCTCGGCGCGGTGGCCAAGGACGTCGACGAGACGGCCTCGGCCGACGAACGCCTGGAGCGGCTGCGCACGGCGGTCGCCGAACTGCTGCGCCGGGCCGGGGTCGCGCGCGACTCCCTGTGGGCCGTGGGAGTCGCCTCGCCCGGCATCGTGGAGGCGGACGGCACCATACGGCTGTGCGCGGCGCTGCCCGAGTGGACGGGGCTGCGGCTCGGCGAGCGGCTCAGCCGTTCCTTCAAGTGCCCGGTGCTGGTCGAGAACGACGCCAACGCGGCCGCCGTCGCCGAGCACTGGAAGGGCTCCGCCACCGAGTCCGACGACGTGGTGTTCGTGCTGGCCGGGCTGAGCCCGGGGGCGGGTTCGCTGATCGGCGGGCGGCTGCACCGGGGGTACGGCGGAGCGGCCGGGGAGATCGGCGCGCTGCATCTGCTGGGCCGCGAGGTCACCCCGGAGACGCTGCTGTCCACCACGGACCAGCCCTTGCACCCGCTCGACGAGCAGGCCGTCGCCGCGGTCTTCGCGCAGGCCCGTGAGGGCGACCAGCGGGCCCGGGCGGCCGTGGACCGCTTCATCCAGCGGCTCGTGCACGACGTGGCGGCTCTCGTCCTGGCCCTCGACCCGGAACTCGTCGTGGTCGGCGGCTGGGCGGCCGGCCTGGACGGCGTACTGGAGCCGCTGCGGCGCGAGTTGGCCCGTTACTGTCTGCGGCCGCCGAAGGTCGCCCTGTCACTCCTCGGCGAGGCGGCCGTGGCGACGGGTGCGCTGCGACTGGCTCTCGACCATGTGGAGGAGCAGCTGTTCGCGGTGGAGAGCACGGTGACCGCCCGGCGGTGAGCGGTCCGATGGCGTACGGCGGCGCCCCGGACGCAGGTCCGGGGTCCACGGCGATCGTCCCCTGATGGTCGGTCACGATCTGGCGGGCGATGGACAGTCCC
>NZ_JBEXFB010000028.1:44403-106929 GCF_040606575.1 Streptomyces sp. NPDC005402 | reverse complement strand
GTGGGGGTGGGGGTGGGGGGGGGGGGGGGGGGGGGGGGGGGGGGGTGTCCGTCCTCGGTCCGGCGGCTCGGCTGCTTCAGAGGGGCTCGGTGACGGACGCCGGCCGCTGCGGGCGGGCACCCCCCACCCCGTCCCCTGCGCGCCGTACGCGGCGAACGGTCCGTCCTGCGCACGGTGACTGCAACTCCCCAGGGGCGCGGGGAACTGCGCGACAAGCCCCCACCGGCCTGTACCCGCCCCACAACCTCACCCGGCACCCCCCTAGGCGTCCAAGCCCGGCGCAGCTACCCGCAGTTCTTCTTTGACACCGCGCCCGTCGGCTCGGGCGCACTCAGTGCGGCCAGTGCCTTGTCGGCGGCGGCCTTGGTGCTCAGGGCCTTGAAGCCGGTTCCGATGATCAGGTCGACCTCGGTGCCCTTGCGGGTGTCCGTGCGGGTCTCGGCGGAGGCCAGCTGGGTCGCGAGGACCGGCAGGGAGGTCTTGAGGGCGGACGACGGGCCGAGCAGGATCCCCGTGCCCTTGACCTTCTTGTCGTAGGTCGCCGTCGCGTTGCCCACGTCGCCGATCTTGAAGCCCCGCTTCTTCAGCTCGTCCGCCGTCTCCTTGGCGAGTCCGCCGCGAGCCGTGGCGTTCAGGACGTTCACCGTGATCTGGCCCGGCTTGGGGAGAGGGGCCGCGGAGGGGGAGGCGCCGGCCTTCGTCGTGCAGCCCGACTTGGTGCCGGCCGCGGAGGCCCGGTCACCGCCGCCCGTGAACACGTCGATGAGCTGGAGCGTGCCCCAGCCGACCAGGCTCAGCGCGGCGACGGAGGCCACCACACCGAGCACGAGCCTGCCGCGCCGCCGGGGCCGACGCATCCGGGGGTACTTGTCGCCCGTGATCCGGTACTTACCGCCCATGCCGGGGGGCGTCAGCATGCTCATGGGCGCAGCGTAGTGCGCCCGGGCGGCGATGCCTACTAGATGATCATTGACGGCCGCGCAGGAGAACCCGAAAGGGCCAAACCTTTACAGCGTGGTCACTCAGTCCAGCTCGAGCACACGCGCGTGCAGCACCTGTCGCTGCTGGAGCGCCGCCCGCACCGCGCGGTGGAGGCCGTCCTCCAGGTACAGGTCGCCCTGCCATTTCACGACGTGCGCGAACAGGTCGCCGTAGAACGTCGAGTCCTCGGCGAGCAGGGTCTCCAGGTCGAGTTGGCCCTTGGTCGTCACCAGCTGATCGAGGCGGACCGGGCGCGGTGCGACGTCCGCCCACTGCCGGGTGCTTTCCCGGCCGTGGTCGGGGTACGGCCGGCCGTTTCCGATGCGCTTGAAGATCACACGGAAAGCCTACCGGTCAAGACCTTCCGGGCGCAGCCATGGCGAGCGAGTGCGACGCTGGAAAAAAAGCCGCGAAACGGTGCGTAACGGGAGCAGGGGTTTGGTATGAGCGAGCGAAAGACCCCGCAGCAGGACGTCACGGGTGCCGCCGCGGCAACCGCCGACCGGTCCATGCCGGAGGCACAGTCCGGCTCCGCCGCGCTGCCCCGGGAGGCCCTGGAGATCGCCTCCGGCTACGCCTTCACCGGGCCCGCGCTCGATCTCGGCGCGCTGCTGTGGGACGGCGTCTGCCTCCCGGACGCGCAGGTCAAAATCCCCCTGCCGATGCTCAACCGGCACGGGCTCGTCGCCGGCGCCACCGGCACCGGCAAGACCAAGACGCTCCAGCTGATCGCCGAGCAGTTGTCGGCGCAGGGGGTGCCCGTCTTCCTCGCCGACATCAAGGGCGATGTGTCGGGGATCTCCGAGCCGGGCGTGCGGAACGAGAAGGTGCAGGCCAGGGCCGCGGACGTGCACCAGCGGTGGGAGGCCACCGGATTTCCCGCGGAGTTCTACGCCCTCGGCGGCATCGGGCACGGCATTCCGGTCCGGGCCACCGTCACCAGCTTCGGGCCGCTGCTCCTCGCCAAGGTGCTCCAGCTCAACCAGACCCAGGAGCAGTCCCTCGGCCTGATCTTCCACTACGCCGACCAGAAGGGGCTGGAACTGGTCGACCTCAAGGACCTGCGGGCCGTCGTCGCCTTCCTCACCTCCGACGAGGGCAAGGGTGAGCTGAAGGGCATCGGCGGTCTGAGCACGGCCACGGCGGGAGTGATCCTGCGCTCCCTCACGGCCTTCGAGGCGGAGGGCATGGCCGACTTCTTCGGGGAGCCGGAGTTCGACACCGCCGAGCTGCTGCGCACCGCGGACGACGGGCGCGGGCTCGTGTCCGTCCTGGAGCTGGCCGCCGTACAGGACCGGCCGCGGCTCTTCTCGACCTTCCTGATGTGGCTGCTCGCCGATCTCTTCCACGATCTGCCGGAGGTCGGGGACGTCGACAAGCCGAAGCTCGTCTTCTTCTTCGACGAGGCGCATCTGCTCTTCAACGGGGCCTCGAAGGCGTTCCTCGACGCCCTCACGCAGACCGTGCGGCTGATTCGCTCGAAAGGAGTCGGCGTCTTCTTCGTCACCCAGACCGCGAAGGACGTACCCGCCGACGTCCTCGCCCAGCTCGGCAACCGGGTCCAGCACGCGCTGCGGGCTTTCACACCGGACGACCAGAAGGCGTTGAAGGCGACCGTGCGGACCTTCCCCGACTCCGCGTACGACTTGGAGGAGCTGCTCACCGGCCTGGGGACGGGGGAGGCCGTGGTGACGGTGCTGAGCGAGAAGGGGGCTCCCACGCCCGTCGCCGCGACCCGCCTGCGCGCCCCCGAGTCCCTGATGGGACCCGTCGACGCCGGTGCGCTGGACTCGGCGGTCGAGTCGTCCTCGCTGTACGGGCGTTACGCACAGGCTGTGGACAGGGAGTCGGCTTACGAGAAGCTGGACTCCCGCGGTGCCAAGGGTCCGGACGAGATGAAGGCCCCGCCGCCCCCGTCCTCGCGCAAGGAGGACCCCTCCGTCGTCGAACAGGTCGTCGGCAGCGGCATGTTCAAGTCGCTCGCGCGGTCGCTGGGCACGCAGATCGGGCGGGAGATCACCCGCTCGGTCTTCGGTACGGCCCGGAGGAGGCGGCGGTAGCTCCACCTGCCCCCTCCGGAGGATCAGCCGCGCTTCTCCTCTCTCACCGGCGGCTGCTTGTTCGTGCTCTGCGGTTTCGGCGCACTGCGTGCGGCCTCCGCGCGCAGCAGGGCGCGCAGGACTGCGTACGGGTCGGTGGGCATGACGGTGTTCCTCGCGTGAGTGCTGAAGCGGGCCTGGGGGAAGCGGGCTCTGTCAGCAGCGCAGGATCACGGAACGCAGGGCGGGCAGCGTGTACGGCGGCCGCGGGGGCGCCGGGAGGGGACGGTCCGCCGGCACACCGGGAACCCCCTCCGGCCACGGAACGGGCCGCAGAGGTACGGCCACACGGTGAACGGCCCTGGCCGGTGGCCGCAGGGCCGTGTCGAGGACGTCGTACTCGACGAGCTCCCCGGCCGGGACGGGCGGCATTGCATGCGCCTCGACATGCGCGCCGGGAACCACCAACGCGAGCAGCAGCACGAGCGCCCGCAGCCACTCACGGCTGCGCGGGGGACGTCGTACGGAACTCACACAGGTCGTCTCCCCGTCCGGCACGCGCGGTTCATCACTTCGGCCGCGCAATTCACCCGACCGCAGCAGCGTGCGTGCGCGGCGGGCGCCTACCGGTGGTGCGGTGCGGGCGTGGGTGGGGGCGGGGGCGGCGATGGTCGGGTGACGCCTGTCGGTTCCCGCCTGGCACGCGCGGGGCCGCGACTCGGTCGCGGCGGTGCAGATACCGGTGGTGGGGCGTGACGGTGGGAGAGGGCGTCGGGGGGGTGGCGCCTGCTGGTCGCCGTCCGGCGGATGTCGCTCGTCGCCCGGGGCGGTGGTGGGGTGACGCCTGTCGGTCCGGCCTGCCACGCGTGGGGCCGCGACTCGGGCGGTGAAGATGCCGGTGGTGGGTGGCAGCGCCCGTGCCTTGCTGCGTGGCCGCAATCCGTCGCGGCAGGGTGGATGCCGGTGGGTTGTGGCTGCGGGGAGGGAGACATCGGGTGGTACCCCGTCGGTCGCCGCTCATCGGCGTCCGGGATGCAAGCGGTCGGGGGGGCGGTCCGCCTGTCCACGGGGGCGGCGCTGGTGTGCCGAGGTCGTCGGGTGGTGCGGGCGGCGCTCGTGGGTTCCGGTGGTGCGTGCGTGGCCGGGCAAGGTCGACGGGGCTTGCCTGCCGTGAGGGCTTGGCGGAGATCGGGGGCGGTGTCCGCCAGTCGCCGTCCGAGCAGCGCGGGTGCAGCCGCGGCCAGGTCACACCGTGTGCGGTACCTGCCCGGCCCGGGTGCGGATGCTGAGGGCGGTGACGATCTCGACGACTCCCACGACGACCAGCCAGATGCCGCCGACCAGGGTGAGGACGGCGACCGACTCGAAGGGGGAGTCGATCAGCACGATCCCGGCGACGAAGGTGAGCGCTCCGAGGAGGATCTGCCAGCCGCGGGCCGGCATCGAACGGTCGGACGCGGCGGCCAGGGTCTGGGTGATGCCGCGGATCAGCCAGCCGATGCCGATCCACAGGGCGAGCAGCAGGACCGACCGCATCGGGCCGCGCAGACAGAACAGGCCCAGCAGGATCGACAGGGTGCCGCTGACGAAGGCCAGGACGCGCAGGGCGGTCGTCCTGTGCGTGCCGAAGGCCGCGACCAGCTGGAAGACACCGCTGATCAGGAGGTAGACGCCGAAGAGGACACCCGCCGCGAGCAGGGAGGCGCCGGGCCAGACCAGGACCAGGACGCCCAGGATCAGGGAGGCGGCGCCGGTGAGCAGGACGACCTGCCAGGCGGCCCGGGCGAGGGCGTGCAAGGGGCCCTCGAAGGGCGGTTCGGGCGCGTGCGACGAGCTGCCTGGCGGATGGCCCGCGTGGACCTTGCGGTCGTCGAAACGGTCCTCGAAGCGGTCGTCGAACTGGGTCATGTTCCATGCTGGGACCGCCGTGCACCACGCGGCCACTCGGGGCGGGCCACCCGGCTGACTAGGACTTTCCGGCCGCCTTGGCCGCCTTCGCCGCCGCCTTCATCTCCTGCTTGTGCGCGCGGACCTTCGTCAGCGACTCGGGTCCGGTGATGTCGGCGACGGACCGGAAGGACTCCGGCTCGCCGTAGGCGCCCGCGGCCTCCCGCCAGCCCTTCGGCCGGACGCCGAGCTGCTTGCCCAGCAGCGCCAGGAAGATCTGCGCCTTCTGTTTCCCGAACCCCGGCAGCTCCTCCAGGCGGCGCAGCAGCTCGCGGCCGTCGTTGACGCCCTTCCAGACCAGCTCGGCCTCACCGTCGTAGTGCTCGACGAGGTACTGGCACAGCTGCTGGATCCGCTTGGCCATCGAACCGGGGTAGCGGTGTACGGCCGGCTTCTCGGAGAGCAGCGCGATGAAGGCCTCAGGATCCTGGGCCGCGATGTCGTGCGCGTCGAGGTCGCTCGCGCCGAGGCGGTCCGCGATGGTGCGGGGGCCCTTGAACGCCCACTCCATCGGGACCTGCTGGTCCAGCAGCATCCCGACCAGCGCGGCGAGCGGGGAGCGGCCGAGGAGTTCGTCGGCCTCGGAATCCTGGGCGAGGTGAAGGGTGACGTCCATGTCCCCGATCATGCCCCCGTCGGCAGCGCGCCTCTACCGGGAGCCGACGGGCTGGTCCCGCCAGTAGCCGAGCGCGTGCACCCGGTCCTTCGGCACGCCGAGCTCCTTGCGGACGTACGACGACAGGGTCCTCGTCGTCGCCGTGTCGCAGGCGATCCAGACGTACGCGTCCGGGTGGCCCTTCAGCAGGCCGGGCAGGTCCGCCTTCGCCTGGGCGACGAGGTGTGTCCCGGAGTCGAGGCGGAGCACCCGGCGGACCTCGTGGCGGGACGGGTCGGTGCGGAAGGGGAGGTCTTCGTCGCCGCCCTCGAACCAGACCGTCGCGGGGGAGGAGTCCAGGGCGTCGAGAAGGGAGTTGAGGGCGGGCAGGGAGGCCGGGTCGCCGAAGGCGAAGACGTGGGTGGGCTCCGGGTCGGGGCGGTCGAAACCGGTGCCGTGGACGGTGGCCTCGACGGTGTCGCCGGGCTGGGTGGTGCGGGCCCAGTCGCTGGCGACGCCGTCGTGCAGCGCGAACTCCAGGGTGAAGGTGCCCTTCTCGGGGTCCGGGTCGACCAGGGTGTAGGCGCGCTGGTGCGACTTGCCCGCGGCGGAGAACCACAGCCGCACCCACATCGTCGGATGGACGCCGGTGACCGCCAGCATCCCGCCGTCGGTGAGGTGCACCCGCCGGTACGTGCCGGTGACGTCCTCGGCGCCGGTCACGGTGCACAGGAAGTCCTTCGCGCGCAGCAGTCGGAGGACCGCTCCCTCCCAGCCGTGCCCCTGCCCCATGGTTTCCCACCCTTCGCGTACGATTCCCTCACCAGGGAAACTTAGGTAAGCCTAACTTAAATGGAAGCGGGTTCGAGGGTGAGCATCGAGATCTGCCGCGACGCCTGGGGGATCCCCCATCTCCGCGCGGGCAGCGCGCGTGAACTCGCCCGCGCCCAGGGCCGGGTCACCGCCCGCGACCGTGCCTGGCAGCTGGAGGTCGAACGGCACCGCGCGCAGGGCACCTCGGCCGCCTTCCTCGGCGCCGGGGCCCTGTCCTGGGACGTCCTCGCGAGACGGGCCCGCCTGGACGACACCGCGAGACGCTGCTTCGGGGCGCTGGAGAGACGGGACCCGGAGACGGCCGAGTGGATCCGGGCGTACGTCGACGGTGTGAATGAGGAGCTGCCGTCCACCTCGGCCCCGGAGTTCGCCCGCCTCGGCCTCGCCCCCGGGCGCTGGGAGCCCTGGACTCCACTCGGCGTGTGGCTCGCCACGCACATCCTCTTCGCCGGTTTCCCGGCCAAGCTCTGGCGGGACGAGGCGATACGGCACCTGGGCCCGGACGCGGTCGGCCTCTTCGCCGCCGACGGCCCGGGCACCTCCGGCAGCAACGGCTGGCTGGTCGCCGGCGCCCGCACCACCACCGGCCACGCCGTCCTCGCGGGCGACCCGCACCGCTACATCGAGGACCCGGGCGTCTACCAGCAGATCCACCTGGTCTGCCCCGAGTTCGACGTGATCGGCCTCGCCGTCCCCGGCGTGCCGGGCATCGCCCACTTCGGTCACACCGGCACGGTCGCCTGGTCCATCACCAACGCCATGGCCGACTACCAGGACCTCTACCGGGAGCGGCTGCGCCGCACGGGGGCCGGCGTGGAGGCCCTCGGCCCGGACGGCACCTGGCACCGCGCCACCCGGCACACCGAGACCGTCGAGGTGGCGGGCGAGGCCCCGACCGAGATCGAGGTGATCGAGACGGACCGGGGCCCGGTGATCGTGGGGGGCCCGGAAGGACTGGACGCGGGAGTGCCGGAGGAGGACGCGGGCGCCTTCGACGCGTCGCAGGAGCGTGACAGGGAGCCCTTCGGCGGCCGCCGGCCGGGGGACCCGAGCTCCCCCTCCTCGGACACGGATGCCTCCAGCGACCGGCGAACGGCAGGCGCCGACCCGTTCCGCGCACCGCAGGCGTCGGACGGCCTCGCGGACCTGAACTCCGCCGACCTCCAAGCCCCCCGGCCCACCCCGGCCCCCCTCGCCCTCTCCCTGCGCTATCCGCCCCGAGTCACCGAGGACCTCGGCTTCAGCGCCCTCCTCCCCCTCCTCCGCGCCCGCCGTACCGCCGACGTGGGCCGCGCCTTCGACCTGTGGGCCGAGCCGGTCAACGTCGTACAGGCCGCCGACACCGAGGGCGGGCTGCTGCACCGGGTCGCCGGAAGGGTTCCGGTGCGCGCGGAGGCCAACCGGCTCCGGCCCGTCCCCGCCTGGGAGCCGGGGCACGACTGGCGGGGCCGGCACGACACCCCCCGCGCCGGTCTCACCGACGGCATCGCCGTGATGGCCAACCAGCGCGGCCCCGCCGCCCCGCTCGGCGTCGAGTTCGCCCCGCCCCACCGGGCGGACCGCATCACCGCCCTGCTGCGGGAGAAGGCGCGCTGGTCGGCCGCCGACATGCCGCGGATCCACATGGACACCCATCTCGCCTCGGCACAGCCCCTGTTGGATCACATCGAGGCGCTGGACGACCTGAGCCCCGGGGCCATGACCACGAGGGAAACGATTCTCCGCTGGGATCGCCGCATGACCGCGAGCAGCAGGGAGGCCGCCCTGTACGCCGCCGTACGCAGCGCGGTCGTACGACGGCTCGCCGCCCACCCCGCGTTCGCGGCCCTGGCCGACCCGCCCGCCTACCCCGATGTCCTCCTGCCCTGGCTCGGCCTCGTCCCCCGTATCGCCTTCGCGCTCGAACACCTCCTGCGCGCCGAGGAGTTGTACGGCATCGACCGGACCGAGGTCGTGCGCGAGGCCCTGGAAGAAGTGGCCGCCGGGCCGCCGCCGGGCACCTGGGGCGACACCCACCGTCTCGCCCCCTGGCAGGCGCTCCCCGAGAGCACGTGGGACGCGCCCGCCCTCTCCGGCGACCACGACTGCGTGCTGTGCACCTCCGCGGTGCCCGGGTTCACCGATCTCGCCGCGCGCGGCCCGGCCGCCCGTTACGTCTGGGACCTGGCCCGCCGTGAGGACAGCCTCTGGGTGGTCCCGCTGGGCGCCTCCGGACTGCCCGGCTCACCCCATCACCGCGACCAACTCCCCTTGTGGCTCAGGGGAGATCTCGTCCCGGTCGTCACCGACTGGCAGCACCTGACGAAGGAAGACTGAGGAGACCGATGTCCGACACCCCCACCCGTGAAGCGGTCCACACCCGGACAGTGGACGGCTTCGGCACGATCCGCGTCCTGCGTCTCGACCCGCACGCCGACGTCGCGACGGTCCACGCCTGGGTCCGCGAGGAACGCGCCGCGTTCTGGGGCATGAACGGCCTCACACAACAGCAAGTGGCCGAGATCTACGCCCACTTGGACACCCTCGACACCCACCACGCCTATCTGCTGGAGAAGGACGGCGAACCGGCCGGACTCCTGCAGACCTACGATCCGGAGGCCGACCGCGTCAGCGAGTGCTATCCCGTCGAACCCGGCGACATCGGCATCCACCTGCTGCTCCCGCCCCCCGGCCCGCACGGCAACCGTCCCGGCTGGTCGTCGGCGCTGCTGTCCGCCGTGGCCTCGTACGTGCTGCTGGGCCTGGACAAGCGGCGGGTCGTGGTCGACCCCGACGTGCGCAACGAGAAGGCCATCGCCCGCTTCGTGAAGCAGGGCTTCGTCGCCGGAGACGCGGTCGTGCTGCCGGAGATCGACGTCCCCGGCGTGTATCTGCCCGAGAAGCGCGCCCAACTGGCCTTTCTGGCAAGGGAGGTAGCCTTTCCGGGTGACGCCTGACGATTTAGTCGCCCACTACGGCCTGATACCGATCCCCCGCGAGGGCGGACTGTTCCGGCAGACCTGGGCGGGCGAGGAGCGCGCCGACGGACGGCCGCACGGCACGGCGATCGTCGCCCTCCTCACCGCGGACGACTACTCCGCCCTGCACCGCCTGCCCAGCGACGAGATCTGGCACCACTACCTCGGCGACCCCCTGGACCTCCTGCTCCTCGCCCCGGACGGCACGACGGCCACCGCCGTCCTGGGCCCGCACATACGCGAGGGCCAGCATCCCCAGCTGACCGTGCCCGCGGGCACCTGGATGGGGGCCCGCACCCGCGGCGCGTGGACCTTCTTCGGCTGCACCATGGCACCCGGCTTCACCTACGAGGACTACGAGCACGGCGACGCGGCCGACCTGACGGCGCGTTATCCGGCCGAGGCCGCCCGGATCGCGGGACTGTGCCGCCCATGAGACTCCTGGAAGGGCAGGTGGCCCTGGTCACGGGCGCGGGCGGCGGCATCGGACGGGGGATCGCCCTGCGGTTCGCCGAGCAGGGCGCGGCGGTCGCCCTCCATTGCCGTACGGCGGTGTCGGCGGCCCGTGAAGTGGCCTCGCGCCTCGAGGACTCGGGCGCCCGGGCCGTCGTACTGGAGGCGGACCTGCGGGACGAGGACGCGTGCCGGCGGCTGGTGCGGGAGGCCGCCGCGTGGGGCGGGGGACTGACCGCACTGGTCAACAACGCGGGCGTGCAGCCCGTCCACCCCCTGCCCGGGATGACGGCGGCGGACTGGCGGGCGGTCGTCGACACCAACCTCACCAGCGTCTTCGCGAGTACGCAGGCGGCCGCGGAGCTCATGCGCCCGGGCGGGTCGGTGACCCACATCGCGTCCATCGAGGCGGGTCACCCCGCGCCCGGGCACGCCCACTACTCCGCCTCCAAGGCCGCGATCGTGGCGCACGCGCGGGCAGCGGCCCTGGAGTACGGTCCGCACGGCGTCCGCGTGAACACCGTCTCGCCCGGGCTGATCGACCGGGAGGGCCTGGCGGAGGCCTGGCCGGAGGGGGTGGAGCGGTGGGTGCGGAAGGCGGCCCTGGGGCGGCTCGGGCGGCCCGAGGACGTGGCCGACGCGTGCGTGTTCCTCGCCTCCCCGCTCGCGTCCTGGGTCACCGGGCACGACCTGGTGGTGGACGGAGGGATGTCCGCCCGGCCGACATGGTGAGTGCCCGGGGGCTCGCGTGCGTACCTATCGGGAAGACCGCGAGCCCAGGTACGGAGTAGTGACGTGAGGTGTGAGCGTGCAGGCAGCAGCGCAGGCCGGCGAGGGCGAGGACTTCAAGGGCTGGTGCTGCTGGGCACCGTGCTGGTCCTGCTCCTCTTCGGCGGTGCGGGAGCGGCGTCGGCCCACGCGGCCCTCCGGGCCACCGACCCCGGGGACGGAACCGTCCTCAAGTCCGCCCCCCGTGACATCACCCTGACCTTCACCGAGTCCGTCGGCCTGCTCGACGACTCCTTCCGGGTGCTGGACCCCGACGGCAAGCGCCTGAAGGTCGGTGCCGCCGGACACGGGCCGGACGGCTCGGACACGGCCAGGGTCACGCTGCCCGCACGACTCGCCCAGGGCACCTACACGGTGGCCTGGCGGGTGGTCTCGGCCGACAGCCACCCGGTGTCCGGCGCCTTCACCTTCTCCGTCGGCAAACCCTCCCCGGCCACCGTGGTCGTGGACACCGGCCCGACCGAGGACCCGGCCACGGAGAGCCTCTTCAACATGGGCCGCTACCTGGCCTACCTCGCCGTCGCCCTGCTCATCGGCACGGCCGTCTTCCTCACCGCCTGCCGCCCCCCGGAGTGGGCCGGCCTGCACCGGCTCCTGTGGGCGGGCTGGGGCACCCTGCTCGGCTCGACCCTGTTCCTGCTGGTGCTCCGGGCGCCGTACGAATCGGGGGCGGGCCCGGCCTCCGCGTTCTCCCTGAAGGCGTTCGAACGCACCCTGAGCACCCGCCCCGGCGAGGCCCTCCTGGTCCGGCTGGCGCTGCTGCTGGTCGGGTACTTCTTCCTCGTACGACTGCTGCGGCTCGGCGAGTCGCGGTTGTCCCGCCCGTGGCAGGCGGCGGGCGGCGCGCTCGCCGTGGGTCTCGCGCTGACCTGGGCCGCCGCCGAGCACGCGTCCGCCGGGATCCAGGTGCCGGTGGCGATGACGTCCGCGGTGCTGCACGTCCTGGCGATGGCGGTCTGGCTGGGCGGCCTCGCGGCCCTGCTCACCACGCTGCACCGGGCCCCGTCGCAGCTTCCGGCCGCCGTCGTCGCCCGTTTCTCCCGGCTGGCCTTCGCCTCCGTGACCGTCCTGGTCGGCACGGGCGTCTACCAGTCCTGGCGCGGCCTCGGCTCCTGGGACGCCGTCACCGGCACGACGTACGGCCATCTGCTCGTCCTCAAGCTGCTCGCGGTGACGCTGCTGCTGGCGGCGGCGAGGCTGTCGCGGCGGTGGACGGGACGGCTGGTGACGGTCGCCGCCGAGACGCACGCGGAGGCGGAGACGGTCGTACGGGAGAAGGTGCCGGAGCGGGTGGGCGGACCCCCGTCGGCCTCGGCACCGGCACGCGTCACCCCCGGGCCGGCCGCACCGGCCTACCGGCACGGTCTGCGCCGTTCCGTCCTCGCCGAAGTGGCCGTCGGAGTCGTGGTCCTGGTGCTCAGCACCGTGCTGAGCGGCACGCTGCCCGGGCGGGCGCAGGCCGAGGCAGCCGAAGCGGGCCCGGCCACGGGCGGACTGCCCGCCGCGTCCCTCACCGAGGTCCCCTTCGCGGTGGGCGGCGCCACGGGCAAGGTGCAGGTCACCCTCGACCCGGGCCGCACCGGCGACAACTCGGTCCAGGCCATCGTCTACGCGGCCGACGGAGGCCTCGCCACGGTCCCCGAACTCCGGCTGTCCTTCACCCTCCCGGCCAAGAAGATCGGCCCGATCGACGCCGAACTGAAGAACAAGGGCGGCTACTGGGGCACGAACGACCTGACCCTGCCCCTGGCGGGCGACTGGCGGATGAAGGCGACGATCAGGGTCTCCGACGTCGACCAGATCAGCGTGACGAAGACGGTGAGGATCGTGGGCTGAGCAGGTCGGCCATGGTTTCGGCGGCGTGCACGGCGGCCGCCCCGCAGCAGTTGTTGAACAGGACGTGGAGCTCGTCGGTCTCGGCGGCCGCCGCGCGCAACCGCGGGACCCACTCGGCGAGTTCGGCGCTCTCGTAGTCGTACCGGAAACGGTCCTCCTTGCTGCCGCGCCCCCAGGAGTCGCTGCGCCCGTGGAAGCGCACGACGGACAGCCGGGGCGCGGTGACGGGGATGACCGGCGGCAGGGAGGCGGGCAGCTGCTGGGCCATGTCCACCCCGACGGCCGCGAAGTCGTACGTGCCGAGCAGCGCGCGGGTGAGGTCCCGCCGGCCCTCCTCCCACCAGGACGGATGCCGGAACTCCACGTGGACGGGCCACCCGGCGGTGCGTTCAGCGGTCTCCTTCAGGAACCGCTCCGCCCGCGCCCCCGGCCGCAGCCACGGCGGAAACTGGAACAGCACCCCGCCGAGCCGTCCGGCCTCCCGCAACGGCTCGATCCCGGCGGCGAACCGCGCCCACACCTCGTCCAGCGGGACGTCCGCGAGGGCGGCCTGCTTCACCGGATGCCCGGTGAGCGGCGCGTACGCCTTCACGTCGAACACGAACCCGGCGGGCGTGCGCTCCACCCACAGACGGCTGTTGCGCTCGCTGGGCAGGGCGTAGAACGTGCCGTCCACCTCCACCACCGGGAACCGCTCGGCGTAGTACCGCAACCGCCCCTCGGCGTCCCGCCGCCCCGGTGGGTACCAGCCGCTGCGGACGAGCGCGGGATCGGTCCAGGAGCACGTGCCGACGAGAATGCGGGTCATGGGGGACCGGGTACCGACTTAGGGTGCGGGCATGACTTCCCAGGCGTATCTCTCCCAACTCTTCTCGCTGGACGGCCGTGTGGCCCTGGTGACCGGCGGAAGTTCGGGCATCGGCCGGGCGATCGCGGGGGCGTTGGCGCGGGCGGGGGCGAGCGTGGTGATCGTGGCTCGCAGGGAGGCGGAACTGGCCGCCGCGGTCGAGGAGTTGACATCCGACGGCTGCCGGGCCGCCTGGGTGAGCGGAGACCTGAGCACCAGGGAGGGTGTCCGTACGGCGGCGGAGGCGGCCGCCGCTCTGTTCGGCGAGCCGGACATCCTGGTCAACTCCGCGGGGATCAACCTGCGTCCACCGATGACCGAGCTCACCGACGACGTGTGGGACACCACCATGGCGGTCAACCTGGAGGCCCCCTACCTCCTGGGCCAGCGTTTCGGCCCCGGCATGGCCGAGCGCGGCTTCGGCCGGATCGTCCACATCACGTCCCAGCAGGCCCACCGCGCCTTCGTCCACAGCGGTGCCTACGGCGTCTCCAAGGGCGGCCTGGAGTCCCTGGCCCGCTCCCAGGCCGAGGCCTGGTCACCGCACGGAGTCACCTGCAACACCCTCGTCCCCGGCTTCGTCCTGACCCCCCTCAACTCCCGCCTCGCCACCGACCCGGAGCAGGTGGCGTCCCTGGCCGCCCGCACCATGACCGGCCGCAACGGCCTCCCCGACGACTTCGCGGGCGCCGCGGTCTTCCTGGCGAGCGGGGCCTCGGCCTACGTCACGGGTCAGTCGCTCTTCGTGGACGGGGGGTTGTCGGTGCACTGACCGTGCGGCCCGTGCACTCCCTCCGGGGCCCTCCGGTCATCCGCTGGAGCAGCGGGCCGTCCGGTCATCCGCTGGGCGGAGGCCGTCCGTCGGGCAGAACACGGCCTACGTGGCGTTGCAGCCGGACCGCACGGTCGGGGAGGCCGGACAGGCGGATCGGGTCCGCCGTTGACGTAGGAATCCGGGTCGGGCGTGGCGGTGAAGGTGACGGTCGTGGCGACCGGTAACCGCGCGTTGCGCCGGCCCCGGTCGAGTTCGCCGGGGGCGCCTCCTCGCTGTACGTGTCCCACACCGTCGTGTGGCACTGGCGCTACTGCTCGACCCCGACCTGCGGGTGCCCCACCTCGCGGACGGCCTGAGCTGACCCTGAGCGCCGCTCGCAGCGGCGGCGTGCGGGTGGACGACACCATGCGGTGATCCGTCCCCGCACTGCGCTGGTCGCAGCCGCAGCTGTCCAGGGCGATGGACGCTGTCGTGTCCGGCCCAGTGATCGCCGGCACTCTTCATCCAGTTACACCGGCGGCGAATCCTATTTACTCCTAAAGTGGAGTCGAGAAGAAGAATTTATCGACCAATACGGTGCAGGGTTAGATGTGTAGCATAATTGATTGAGAACCCTTTTCTCAGGTTTTCTGCCTTCGTAGCTCACTCTTTTGCCGCACGCCCTGAAGGACGGGGGCCGCGTTATCAAGCCATGACGACATCAAGGACCCATGACCTGCCTCGACGCACCACGAGGACGGATAATATTTCTGCGGTCCGCGATCTGACAGTGGGGAAGTACACTTTCCACCCTGGTGCGGAGTACGCGGCGCTGATGGTGCAGGGCGCGGTGGCCGGGGATGACGTGCAGTTCGAACGTCAGGTCACCGAGCCGCTGCTTCGCGAGTTCCTCGCCCTACTGGAGGAAGTCCAGGAGGAACTCAATTCACGATGGAACGGTCAGGAGAACTCCGGCCGCCGCGGAGAGTGTGACGGGTCGCATTTTCGTGAATCATGACTATGCCGATCCTGCCTTCGCGCAGCGTGACTACTACTCCGACGCGTACTCCTACGGGCCGAGTACCGGCTCGAACGGCGGACATGCCGACAGCGTCCACTCAGGAGTTCCCCTGACCGCACCCGCCGGAGGCTGGGACCCGGTCGAGGAACTCGCCTATCTCCTGCAGGAGGCTGCTCCGGCGGAGCGGACGGCCAGAATCCCGCAACCTCGCAGCGAGCCCGCACCCGGCGGAGCCTGCACCGACCCGTTGGAGAACCTGGCGCAGATCACCGCCCATCTGCCGCCCATCCAACGCTCCTCCGCCGGGCACCGGAAGCTTCACGCCCGCAAAACCCGGCGCAAGTGGTTGCAGACCGGCAGCTTCTTCATCGTCGCGCTCGTCGCCGTGATCGTAGCGATGGTCAGCGTCTTCGGCGGCATGGTTGCCTATAGGCCTCTGCAGAACATCACCTCCGGGACCGGAGGCGCCATGGTCCCGACGTGGCCTCTTCTCGTATACGGCCCCTGGATGGTGGCGTCTCTCTCCATCCTCCGGACTGCCCTGCACCAGCGCCGAGCTGTGCACTCATGGTGCATCGTTCTGCTGTTCTCCTCCGTCGCGATAATGCTGTGCGTGGCGCAGGCAGACAGGACCGTCACCGGAATCGCCGGAGCATGCCTGCCGGCCCTCGCTTCCCTCACCTGCTTCCAGCAACTCGTCCGGCAAATCACGCTGACTCTGCCACCGCGACAGGGCACGCGGCGGCACCGCCGATAAAAGTATTGTCCTCGGCGTACGAGTACCCGTTTCTCTCCCTGAACGTTTTCGGTGTCGCTTGGGATGGCCGACGTCGAGTGAGCTCACCTCGCCGGAGTGATCGGGCCGGCGTGGAGTTCCGCTTTCCGGCACGACTGAGCACCCCGGCTCATCCAGCGAGGCCGTGCCGGTCCGAATACAGTTTCGCTGCCCAGCCGTTACCAATGGTGCTGCCCCGGTGGACCCCTTTGAGCTCCGGCCTCTTCCCTGCCAGGTCGATCACCGGTGTCTGCGCCCTCGGTAAATCGTCCACTGGGGTCTGATGTCGACCGCTGCCGTTCGGTTCATGTTGGGCGTCAGCCGCTGGTGTCAGCCGCTGCACGTGGTCTCGCCAAAGGCTGCCCCGCCCTTGCCCAAGCTCCTGAGGGAATCGGGCGTCTACGCGATCACGGGTTGCGCGCCTGCGGGAGCGGCACGCATGCGCGCCCGTTGCCTGCACGTCTGCTGTACGCCGGTGAGTGCAGCCAGAACTGACAACCACGGAAGTGGAGCAGCGTGAGTGTGTCCAGCCGCTGCTCATGGTTTCTGGTGTCAGCGGGGAATCGCCTCCCCTACTCCTCGGTCTGCGACCAGGCCGCGGTGAGCGCTGTGACCGGGTCACTGTCGGCCTGTGCCGCGGGCCACCATTCGCCGTCGTCGTCCTGGAGGTAGGGGTACCAGCGGGCGTCGGGGCCCAGACGCAGCTGGATGCCGTGCGGGGTGAGGGTGAGCCGGTTGCGCCAGGCTCTGAGATGGGTGGGGGAGTCGGTCATCTCGGCGAGGGCCGTGGCCAGGGCGGTGCGGGCGGCCTTCATCAGCGTCGGGTCGGGGGTGTGGGCCTGTTCGGCGACGGTGATGCCCGTGGGGCCGCCGTGCCGCCAGGCGCGAGTGAGGCGTGCGAAGGCAGTGGGGTTGGCGCCGGTGTGCTGGATCAGGTGGTGGAACCACTCGGGTCCGGGGTTGCTCGCGGCGATGCGCACGGCGTCCTGATGCGGGGTCAGGTGCAGGTCGGCGGTGTCGCCCGCGAGGAGCCGGGCGGCGCGAGCGGTGGCGTCGGCCATGAGGCGTTCCAGGTCCGCGGCGGCCAGGCCGGTGCCGGGTGGCGGGGCGACGGGCAGCGCTGTGATGTGGGCGGCGGGATCCGGGAGTTCGGGCAGTTCGGGAGGATCTTCGGCCCAGTGGGCGTACGCGGCGGCGGCCGGGATGCCGGTCGGCGCCGGTGCGGCGGCGGTCTCCTGTGCTGCCGTACGGAGTGCGCGCAGCCGGGCGAAGACCTCCTCGCGACCGCGGCCGCGCAGCGCGAAGAGCACGAACGGGTCGGTGTCGATGGTGGCGGCGACGGCGTAGCAGAGCGCGGCGGCGTGCTTGCAGGGGTGTCCCCAGTCGGGGCAGGAGCACTCCGGATCGAGCTCGGTGGGCAGAGGGAGCAGTGGGACCCCTGCGTGCCGGGCGTCGTCGACGAGTTCGGCGGGCATCTCGCCGTCGAGAAGTGCTGCGAGATGCCCGGCGCGGGCCGCGATCGTGTCGAGCAGGGTGTCCCACTGCGGGTCGGTGAGGACGGGCAGGTGGACCGAGGAGCGGTACGGGCGTGGGCGGCTGCCCTGGACAGCGGCTTTGACCTGGCCCGGAGTGACGGTGACCGGGCCGACCATGCCTTTGCGGGCGTAGGTGCGTCCGCGCGAGAGCCGTCCGGCGTCCAGGGTGGAGTCTTCCAGGGCGGCCACCCATGCCTGGCCCCACCAGGTCGCGGCGAAGGCTCGCTTGCCGCGGGCGGGCGCGCGGCGCGGGCCGGGGACGGCGGGGCTCATGACTGCCTTCCCAGGGCGACGAGTTCGGCGAGTTCGGCGTCGGACAGTTCGGTGAGGGCTGCCTCGCCGGAGCCGACGACGGCGTCGGCGAGGGCGCGCTTGGCTTCGAGCAGCTTCGCCACCTTGTCCTCCACGGTTCCCTCCGCGAGGAGTTTGTGCACCTGGACGGGTCTGTCCTGGCCGATGCGGTAGGCGCGGTCGGTGGCCTGGTCCTCGACGGCCGGGTTCCACCAGCGGTCGTAGTGCACGACGTGCGTGGCGCGGGTGAGGTTGAGTCCGGTGCCCGCCGCCTTCAACGACAGCAGGAACACCGGCACTTCACCGCGCTGGAAGCGGTCCACCATCTCCTCGCGCCGCGCGACGGGGGTGGCACCGTGCAGGAAGAGAGTGGGGACACCGCGCTCCGAGAGGTGCTTCTCCAGCAGCGCCGCCATCTGTTTGTACTGCGTGAAGACCAGCACGGATTCGCCTTCGGCGGTGATGGTGTCGAGAAGTTCGTCGAGCAGGTCGAGCTTGCCGGAGCGGCCACGCAGGGGAGTGGACTGACGCAGGCTGTGCTCTTTCAAATACTGGGCGGGGTGGTTGCAGATCTGCTTCAGCGCGGTGAGCAGCTTGAGTACCAGACCGCGCCGGGCGATGCCCTCCGACTCCGCGATCTTCGCCATGGTCTCGCGGACCTGTGCCTCGTACAGGCCGGCCTGTTCGGCCGTCAGCGGGACGACGTGGTCGGTCTCGGTCTTGGGCGGCAGTTCGGGCGCGATGCCGGGGTCGGACTTCTTGCGGCGCAACAGGAAGGGCCGTACGAGACGGGACAGGCGTTCGGCTGCCTCGGGATTCTTGCCGGTCTCGATGGCGCGGGCGTGCCGGTCACGGAAGGCGGTGAGTGTGCCGAGGAGCCCGGGGGTGGTCCAGTCGAGCAGTGCCCACAGCTCGGAGAGGTTGTTCTCCACGGGGGTGCCGGTGAGGGCGACGCGGGCGCGGGCGGGCAGGGCGCGCAGTTCGCGGGCGGTGACGGCGTAGGGGTTCTTGATGTGCTGGGCCTCGTCTGCGGCCACCAGCGACCAAGCCGTCTCGGCGAGAACTTCGCGGTCTCGGCGCAGCACCCCGTAGGTGACCAGGACGATCTCGTCGCCGGCCAGGTCCTTGAGGTGGCGGTCACCGCCGTGGTAGCGGCGTACGGGGGTGGACGGGGCGAATCTGGCGGCCTCGCGCTGCCAGTTGCCGAGCAGGGAGGCCGGGCAGACGACGAGGGTGGGGCCCGCGGTGGTGGGGTCGCTCTGGCGGTGCAGGTGCAGAGCGAGCAAGGTGATGGTCTTGCCCAGGCCCATGTCGTCGGCGAGACAGCCGCCGAGGCCGAGTGCGCACATCTCGGCCAGCCAGGCCAGGCCCCGTTTCTGGTACTCGCGCAAGGTCGCCTTGAGCGCGGCGGGCTGGGGCGCGGGGGTGCGGGACTCGGGGTCACGGATACGAGCGACCAGCTCGCCGAGCGCACCGACCGCCGCACAGGGGATCCGGCCACCGTCCCTCCCCCAGCCTCCGGCCGGGGGGACCCCCATCTCGCTCCGTTCGGCCTCGCCGGTCAGCGCGGCGCTCAACGCCTCCATGGGGGTGAGCGGTTCCATCCGGCGGCGCCTGGCGCGGGCCACCAGCTTCGGGTCGGCGACCACCCACTGGTCGCGAAGCCGGACGAGGGGGCGGCGTGACTCTGCGAGGGCGTCCATCTCGGCCTCGGTGAGCGGCTCGCCGCCAAGGGAGACCTGCCAGCGGAAGTCGAGGAGGGCCTCGGTGTCCAGCAGGCCGCCCGCGGTGGAACCGGGGGCGGTGCGCTGCCCGATCTCCGCGGTCGCGGTGAGGGCCTTGACCAGTTCGCGCGGCCAGTGCACGTCGACACCGGCCGCACGCAGCGCGTCTGTGGCGTCCCCGAGGAGTTCGAAGGCTTCGTCGTCGGTCAACCGGAGCTGATCGGGAGCGGCATCGTCGAGCAGCCTCCGCAGCGGGGGCCAGGCGCGGGCGCCGCGACGCAGGGCGAGCAGGGTCTCGGTCTCGGCGCGCGGGCCGAGCAGCCGCTCCACTTCGGTCGGCTCGCTCCACAGCCGTGCGGCCTCGATGACGAGCGCCGGGTCCGCCGCGGTGTGCAGTTGCAGGACGGCCCGGAACTGCCGTCGGCGTCCTTCGGGTACGTCGACGCGCAGGGAGACACCGACCTCGGCGGTGAGCGCCGCCCGGGTTTCCTCGGCCCAGTCCCGCAAGGCGGGCACGGCACGGACCTCGCGCCAGGCGTACGGCAGTGCTCCCACGGCGAGCGGCGCGGCCGGCGTACGGACCAGATCATCGGCGACCGCATCGCAGAACTGACGTACCAGCGCGGCCGGTTCGGCGATCCGCACCGGCGCAGGACCTGGCTCGGGCAGGCAGTGGCCGTGTGGCGGGAAGGCGGCGGCCAGGGCGTCCAGCGTCTGGCGCTGGGCGACGGTGAGGGGACCCACCTGCCAGGTGTCGTAGCCGGCGGGGGTGATGGCCGGGTGGAGGCGGCCGTCGGCCAGCAGCCGCAGCGCGAAGCGAGTGGCGGCCTGCCAGGCGGCGCCGGAGGGATGCGTCGGCTCCGCATCGGCCAGGGCGGAGACAGCGACGGCGACAGGCAGCGCGTAACCCTCGACCCTGCGCCGCCTGACCGAGCGGCCGTGCGGCAGGACCAGTTCCACCGCCTCGGTCTCAAGGCCGGCGGGCGCCACACCGTCTCCGGCCGCTGCCCCGGTCGGCTTCCACAGCAGCAGCCGCCCAAGGCGGGCGGGCTCACCGGGCAGGAACACCGCCGCCCAGCCGGCGCCGAGCAGCTCCCTCACGAAGCCGGATGTCTCCTGCCGGGCCAGCGGCGGTGCGCTCCTCGCGCCGCCCGTACTCGGCTCTCGTACGACGACTCGTGCCACTCTCTTCCGCCCTGTCGCGTGCCGGACCACCCCAGGCCCGCTCACTACCGAACCCCACCAGGCAACGTCACACGCCGGCAACCGTGGGCCTCTGCTTGGCTGCCGGCGACGGCGTCGCCACGGCGGATACGCCGCTGCTGAACGCGCCGGTCCTCAACCGTAAGATGCAGCGCTTCGGTGAGGCCAAGAGCATTTGGGAACCAGCCGCGCGCGAGGCGTTGACCGAAGAGGCCACCGTCGACGGCTACGGCGAGGATGAGCAGCTCACCGGTTGCTCAGGCTGTGCCCGGGGGCCGGTCCGCCAGGACTATGGACCTGCCGCTGCCGGAGCCCGCCCCCGAGGGCTCGCAGTGGATCGAGGCATACCGCTACTGGGCCTGGGGCTTTCCCGTTTGGCGATATGCCCTAAATGTCGCCGAGACGGAAACTGAGACGGACAACGACGAAGGGCCCCGCTGCGAACAGCGGGGCCCTTCGACATCGTGCCCGGTGAGGCACTGGCGGAGGATACGAGATTCGAACTCGTGAGGGGTTGCCCCCAACACGCTTTCCAACTGTGTTGGTGGGGTCTTGGGGTGCGTTCGGGGGCGTTCACCTGCGTTCATGCAAGGATGGACGGTGCTCAGAGCTGGGCTTGTGAACGAGCCTGAACGTCCGCGAACCGCGGTGAATGAGACGGAAACTGAGACGGCCGCCCGGCCGGCTACCGACAGTCGTTCGGTAGCCGCTCGATGGTCCGGGGCCCGTGCGGACCTATCAGCAGGGGCGCTTATCGGCTGTCCGGATGACCGTCGTGTGTGCCACCGGGGTAGCCCCCTCCGGCGGTCCAACGAACACCGGCATGCCCTCCGGAGTGAACACCCGATCCATTACGTTCGTCAGCCTGGGGTCGAGGCGCCACAGGATCAGCTCGTATTGCTGACCCTCAGGACTCGCCGCGTTGCCGACCTGGAGGGAGCCCACGCCCCAGCCATCTCCGCTGGCGTCGGGTTGAACTTGCCGGGACAAGTAATAGCCACGGTTGCCGACGCCGTGGACCACGAGCCACAGCGTTCCCTCCTTCGGCATCTGGCCGACGCCCTTGACGGAATGGAGGCAGAGCCCAATTCGGTCCGCCTCGCTAGGCGTTGTGATCGCGTACCCCGTTGATGCCTGCGTGGGCGACGCAGGAAGCATGAGATAGATGCTTACGCCGCTGAGAACCAATGCGGCGATCCCGGACGTGACCGTCCAGACGTTCATGGTCAACCAGGCGGGTCGTTGCCAGGCCATGTCCCCCCCACGTGCGTGTTGGCCAGAGAGTAGGGCGATGCGCGTCAGTTTGTGATGATTGGTTGATATTTGATCAATTTATGAATACTTGCGTGTGTAAGTGAACGCATTCGATCGCCGCTAGTTGTGCTTCTGACGAGAAGCAGCGGTATGAGCTGGCGCCTCAGCTTGGGAAGCTCGGGTTCCCTGAAGGCGCTGCCTGTTCTGACTTGCGGTGGACCTGGAGTGGGGCGGAAGTGGCCGCCGACTTGTTCCCCGCTGTTCCCCGTGGTTCGCCGCAGGATCTGGCACACATCTGGCGCGTCCGACTACCCCGGGCTGAGAGCCTGGGCCGATGACTGATGATGAGGTTGTCGAGGCGTTGCGGGTCGTAGCGAGGGCGGGGACTTTGCCACCGCCCGCAACACCGGAGGCTGTCGCCGCGGCGGAAGAGGCCATCGGGTTCCCGTTGCCTCCTCTCCTGCGGCGCTTGTACGTCGAGGTCGCCAACGGGGGATTCGGCCCGAACAAAGGAATCCTGGGCGTGAGCGGTGGGGCCGCGCAGGGCAACTTTGCGGACATCGCCGAGTTGTACCAGGACGGGCCGGATCCGTCCGGTCGCATCCCGGCCGGCCTGGTGCTGATCTACGACTGGGGCTGCACCATCTGGTCGCTGGTCGACTTCCGCGACCCTGAGGGCGTCATGTGGGTCAACCATGAAGGCGAGTGCTGGCCCCAGGGTGTGAACCTCGCGGAGTGGCTGACGAGCACGCTCGCAGGAACATTGACGGTGGAAACGCTGCTGGAGAGCCAGCCCCCCTCGTAGACCAGATGCCCCGCTGCCCTGGGCTGGCACTTCTCCTTCATGGCTGCGGCACTTGAACCCACCAACCTCTTCGTCCCGAAGCAACTTGGGTGGGGGTGGGGCCTTGGGCCGGTGTGGCTCTCAACTGCGCTGATAGTTCACAGACGTTCGCGCTTGTCCGCCGCTGTTCGTCGGCGTTGTCACGCAGTTAGACACTCACCCCTGCTGTGCAGCTCGTTTCGCTGCCGCGTTCCGAGCATGGGCTTCGCGTCGTAGTCGCCGTTCGTAGTCAGCGACTTGACGGGCCAGAGGAAAGCAGGTGGCAGTTCGGATCAACCGTTCGTTTTCGCCATCTATCAGGAAGGGGCCGTTACCGCCCAGCCGAGGACGTCGACCGCTCTGCTCATCTCGGACTGCTCCCCAGTAGAAGATCCACCCGAATGACAGGACCTCTACGCGAAGGATCTGGAGGTCGTGCTCAATGTTGCCTCGTACCTCGTCGATCTCGGCAAGCACCAGTCGGCGTGCGTCCTCCTCAGTCAGCATTGTCCGATGATGACATGGGGCCGCTGCACCCTCACCGGTCTCAGCCAAGCTATAGGCCCCTGTGTCGTCGAACAGAGCAAGCTGCGGTGGCCGCGGCGACGGCGCGTGAGCCCTCAGCTTGGGAAGCTGCGGGCATTTGCAGCCGATTCGAGCGTTGACCTGGGCGAATAGGTGGTGCGTGGCCTCGTCGGCTCGACTGCTTTCACTGTGGTTCCCCGCTGGTCCCCGCTCGATCTGGTGCGGTTGTGGCGCGGCGTCCTGAGCGCTGCCGTACAGATGCGATCGTCAGAGAAGGCGCCACTCTCCCAGCACCACGGCTCCCAACGGCCGGTTGGAGCCACCACGTTCCCGGCGGCGCGTCTGGCGGGCGAGCTGGCGCTGAGGCGAGAGACGGCCGGCGTATCCCCGTGTGGTGATGCAGGGCGACTCCCTTTACATCCTTCGTAGCGATCTGGCCGAGGTGGTGGAAGCGCGCGAGCGGGGCGACCTCGCCGAGGTACGAGACTCGTCCGGCCTGCTCCTGGCGGGCCTCGACGCTCTGCTGAAACGCTACGAGGACGCACTGCAGCAGCACAAGCTCGAACGTACTGATGTTCGAGAGTCAGCCACGGCCGCGATCTGTAACGCGAGCCGACCACCTGTACATGTGACCGACGTGTCGCCAGGCTCGACAGCGAGGATCCCTTTGCATTCCGTAAAGCACCTTCGCTAGCTGACCTGTGCTGCTTCATCGATAGGAAGCATTAGTTCACTCGCGCCATCTACAGAAGCTCGATATTTTGGCCAATCAGCCCAAATTTCATCATACGTGGACCGAGTTCCGATCGAAAACCTCAGCACCTCAGCAGATTCCTTAAGGCGAGCTGCAGGTATGATGAATTGGTCCCGCGCGAGTCCAGGCATGCCGGAACGACCAATTCCTGACGGCCGCTGAGCAATGTAGTCGCGCTCTCTATAGTCCTTAAAATAGAATGAAGATCGACCTGCCGAGTCGCGAAAGTGTCCTGCTGGTCGAAATGCCATAGGGCACAATCCTGACCGTTCGGTGATGTCGATGAACTTAGTGATTGAATCGAGGAATTGTGCCAACTCCTCCTTGGTGGGGAAATCATCTCGTGAGTGCTGGAGTTGATTCCGTACGTTCGATACGTTGCCTGATTCCAGAAGTTTCGTGATGTCGCCTAGCAAATCCAAGATGGATTTCTGAGAGTCGGTGCCCAAGTCCAAGAATGGAAGGGTATGAGAGAATGCGAAAGGAGTCAGTTCGGCCGACGCTGCGTATGAAGGCATCTCGGATTCCTGTCGCTTGTATTGATCGGCGTCATCCAATACGGTGGACAGAAATTTCTTGAGACGGGCGAAACCCGAGATCAATGGGGCCAGCGTGTTCTTACCTTGCGCGTCGTAGATGATGAGTTCGCCTGTCGAGGAACCTCGTCGCGCGGAGGAGCTATTGAGTATTTTGGCCATCTGCTCCCTCGCCTCGCTGTGGCGATAAACGAACCTAGATTTTGCCGACCAGTGGTCGAACGTGAGAGCCCAGGTACTGAAGGCCAGAGTTGCATCAAGGGCGCTCTCAATTGATGAGAACAGAGGCGAGGACTCCCGCTTTATCTCATACTTTTCCGTCTCGCTGTAAGCCGTCACGCCGGCGACCGCTTGCGCGAAAACCTCCTGGTTTTTTCGCAATGAGCCAAAGGCTTCATCTGCGCTCTTAACATTGAATCCTAGCTTCCAAAGAAGTAGATTCAAGATCTCTGAGTCTTCGAGACGTTCGAGTTCCAGGCTGTTGGGAAGTCCACACTTTCCGGCGGCCAGTGCAGTCGGCCCCGGGCCAACGAGGACCAGATGGCGGAGTACTTCTACCGGTTCCTCACTCCTGAGGTATTGGTCGAGTCGCTCCTCTGTTGACTTTCCTTCGACGCGGCGAAGGCGCCAGTGTAGATCTGTCCTTGAAGCTTCATCCGACAGGTCGTAGATTGAAGAGATGAGACGTTGAAGTCGCACTACCGCTAGCGAAGTGTCGTCTGGGAGACTCCTGACGCCATAGCGCGAGCACTCGATTGATAGGTTGTAATACCCCCCGGTAATATCTAGGATTCTAGGGCTTCGAATTTCATGCTCAGGGATTTTTATCACCTTCGCGTGAATCGCCTCGTCTATGCATGAGGAAAGTTCCGTGCTGCCCAGGAGGAGAAGAGACTGAATTCTTGCCGCTTTATCGAGGCCATCGATGTAATCTTGTGGATTGCCCGCCGGGATGCCGTTATCGCTGAGCGCGGCACGCAGGGGAGAATCCTTTCCCCTGAGCGCCACAAATATAAGAGTATCTAGCTCGTCTTCGGTGAAGCATTCACCAAGGAGGGGGACTTCGGCAACGGTTTTCTGATCTCCGTAAAACGCACCGAAGTCGTTGTCTATCTCCGTGAAGAAGTCGCGGAAAGAAGAGGGCTGCCCAAAATCCCTCTCCAGAACTTCCCTTACTCTCGCACGTGTCTTATGGATCTGACTGTTCGTGGTCTCAAGGTAAGTTCGGTGAACAGTACGGCAGCTCCTTTTCTCGCAGTGATAGAGCGGTACGTTGATGAGAGGGGGAAGTTCCCTAATGCCTCGGCTTGTCAGAATGCCTAGCGGCCCAGTGACCAGATCGAAGGATTGGAATACTCCCCTGGGAGTTCCTTCTAGTAAGTGGGCGGTTTGGCTTTCGTCTAGCGACACGGGCACATGTTTGAATATTTCAAAAGCCTTGTCGTAGAGCTCGCGCCCCCATATGAAGGGGTGTAGGATTTTCCCGGCCTGAATTTCCTCGTTCAGTGCGGCAGTTAAGCGCGGTAGGTCTGTTGCTTTATGGTCGACTAGCAATTCTTCGTGGAAGAACTTGAGGAAGCATGCCAACCTGACCTCTGCCCATTTGAAGTTCCGCGCTCGCATAACATGGCGGCAGACCTCTTCGCCGTGTGGTGTTAGGATAATGGGGTCGATTAGCTTTGACGGAACACGGTACCGCGTAGGCAAGATGGAATTGCTCATAAACTCCTGGATAGCAATCAATCGGAGTAGATTGATGCGTTCATCCGTGTCTGAATACATTGACCTGAGATCACGAACCGTGTGCGGCATGCAAGATCCTCCGTTCCCCAGCCGTAGGGTAACCCTGAATGGGGCTGTTTGTGCAGGGTTCGAGAAGGTCGGAGCGGTGACCCATGAGGGCGGTGGAGCGGCTTTGGGCTGGAGCTGCTTTGGCGCGAGTGATCATGGCCCCGTAAGCTTCCGGCGCGTCGGGCAGTCTGTGGACCTGCCCGGTAAAGCACGACGTTGGGGCCATGATCTTCGAGGCTCGCGCCAAAGTGGCTGCCTAAAGCCGTGGAGCCGACCGCCCCAGCCACGACGTCCCCCTTCTCTGGCATCAGGCGGCTGATTGCTTAGAGCGCGGCACGGGCGCCGGCCGGGCTGGAGCGGGACGAAGGCAGGAGCGCAGGCCCGGCCGGGGGCCGGGCCGCGCGCGGGGAGCGGAGCGAGCCGCCTTGAATCAGTAGAGAAAGTTGTAACTCAGTCTGAGGCGTGGGCCTGTTGAGTCTCTGTCCGAGACTGCCCGTCGGGCTTGGCATCGGCTCGGAACTCGTCCAGGAGCTCGAAGAACATCTCCATGGCGGGCCTGCTGGACCGCTCTGCTTCACGTTCGATCTCTGCGGCCCAGCCGAGGGAGGAAGGGCTGCCTTGGCGCTGACATAGCCAGTCGGAGAAGGGGCTCGGGCTGCCTGGGGTCCAAAAGTCGAACGGCTCCGCGATGTCGTGGATGCCTAGCGCCACGCGGTAGCCGGTGAGCATGGAGTCCAAGTGCTGCAAGGAGTTGCTGCGGACCCACATGCCCGGACGGAGTCGTACTTCCTCCAGGAAGTCATACACGTCGGTGAGATCTTCGATGCGCCTGGGCCTGCATCTCATCCCGCGTACGTCTGAGTCGGTCATGCGTGCACTCTATTGAGAAGTCGTGCCAGTTGAAGGCCCTGTACGAGGCTTGAACTGGTGCGCGCAGGCTGGGATGTCGAGGCTTTGGCGGTGTGCCAACGGTAGGAAGATCACAGGCCGGATAGTCCATGTGATGCGAGTACGGGCCTGGGTGAGCGTCACCGTGCTGGGCTCGGCGCGTAGGAGTGCCTTCCTCGTGGTGATGCGGCCGTCGTACAGCCACTCCCACGCCTCCTGGGACGCGTCGGGATCCAGCGCCGGTGAGATCGTGCGGAGTGCGACCGCTACCCATCTGTCGGCCTGCGGCGCCGAGTACGCGTCGAAGGATGCCCGGAGGACCGGTCGCGTCTCCTCGGTGAGGTCTTGGGCCCAGCACTCGCACCAGTAGCCCCGTTGCGGCTTGTCCATCAGCACGGGTGCCCCCCGGCCCTGGAGTCTGTGAACAGTTCCGCGGTGACCGTGTGGCCGCCATCGCTCTCGTGGACGACGACCCGGTGAGCGATCACGCTGACCATGCCCAGGCCGCGGCCGTGCTCGGCGTCCTGGTCCTGGCGCTCGATCTTCGGGGCGGTGCCGGCACCTCCGCCGTCCGTGACCGACAGCGCGATGACCTGTGCGGACACTGCCAGAGCCAGATGGAAACTGCCCGAGTCCTGGCCGCTGGCGGTGTGCAGGATCGCGTTCGCGCTCAGCTCGCTCACGATCAGTTCCGCGTCGTCGGCCAACGGCGAGCCGTTCAGGATGTCACGGGTCCAGCGGCGGGCCCGGCTGACCTCTTCCGGGAAACCTGGGCAAGTGAGCCCCCAGACCCGGGCTGTACTCGTATACTCGTGCATACAAGTTCCTTCGTGCTGGTAGGCCGCCATGTTCAGCGGGTTCGGGCTAGACGAGTTTCACGCCGTCGTGGGCGCGGATGGCAGGTGGAGACGCTGCGTCCATCGCATCCAGGACGCGGATGGCGTAAGCCTCGTCGGCAAGCTCGGAGACTTCTTCACGGGTGGCCCAGCGCAGTGCGCGGGTCTCGTCGCCGGTCGTGGGCGTGCCGTCGGCGGCCTGGCAGCGGAAGACCAGGGAGACGATCAGGCCCGTCATGTTCTTGTAGACGCCGGTCAGAGTCGCCGGGAGGGTGATCTTGATGCCGGTCTCTTCGAGGACTTCGCGTTGCAGTGCCTCGGGGACGGTCTCCTCGCGTTCGAGGACACCGCCCGGGGGCTCCCACTTGCCGTTGTCCCGGCGCTGGATCAGGAGGGCCCGGCCCAAGTCGTCGATGACGACTCCGGCCACGCTCACGGAGTGCGGGCGTTCTGTGCTCACGTTCCTCGGCCCTCTCGGATGGCTAGGCTCTCCTACCGTAGCAACAACACTCGCCCACACGTCTAGATACCTAAAGGAGTGCACTCGTGACCCCTGCTCTTCCCTCCGGCCAGCTTGGTGATCTCGACCCCACGAGCGATCGTGCGGTCTTCCGGCAGATCGCCGACCAGCTGCGCGAGGCCATTGACCGTGGGCGGTTCCGAGAGGGCGAGAAGCTGCCCTCAGAGGCAGAGCTTGTGGACCACTACGGGGTATCCCGGATGACCGTCCGCAACTCCTTCTCCATCCTCCAGGGGGAAGGGCTCGTCCACGCCGAACACGGCAAGGGCGTATTCGTCCGGCCCCGTCCGCCCGTGCGGCGGCTCGCCTCCGACCGGTTCGCCCGACGGCATCGCGAGCAGGGCAAGTCCGCGTTCATCGTCGAGGCGGACACGGTCGGCAGCCATCCGCAGGTCGACAGCCTTGAGGTCAAGGAAGAGAAGGCCAGTCAGGACATCTCCACGCGGCTCGGCTCGGTACGGCGGGTGCTCGCCCGGCGCCGGCGGTACCTCCTCGACGGGCGGCCGGTCGAGTTCGCCACCTCCTACCTCCCCCTCGACATCGCCCGCGGTACGCAGATCGCCGAACCCAACCCCGGTCCCGGCGGCATCTACGCCCGCCTCGAAGAACTCGGCCACCGCCTCGACCACTTCGAGGAGGAGATCCGGGCCCGGATGCCCTCACCGGACGAGGTCAAGACGCTCCGGCTGGCCTCCGGCGTGCCCGTCATCCACCTCATCCGCACTGCCTTCGACACCGAGGGACGGGCCGTCGAGGTCTGCGACACGGTCATGGCAGCGGACGCCTACGTGCTGTCGTATCAGCTTCCGGCGACCTAATCGCCATGGTTTGCGATGGTGCGCGGGGGTGCTCGCCCGAACTCGTACACCTCAGCATGCATACTCGTATAGACGAGTGGGCAAGTTGTGTGGCAGGGTGATCGTCGTGAGCCCGGGAGATCGGGTTCGCAGATCGCTACATGTATAGACGAGTAGATAGGGAAACTGCCTTGCGTACCATCCGTGTTGAGACCTCCGCCGCCACGATCCTCCTCACCGAGGCTCCTGAGCCCAAGGTCCGCGACCGTCAGACCGGCGAGATCGCCAAGGACGCTGTCAGCGGTGAGGCGCTGATGACGCTCGGCGTCGTCTACATCGAGGACGGCGAGTCCTCGCTGATCAAGGTCACCGTCCCGGAGGGCGGTGTCTCCGAGGGCCTCACCCTCGGTGCTCCGGTCTCCCTGCCGGGGCTCATCGCCCGGCCGTGGGAGTCCGTGTTCAACGGCCAGCAGCGTCACGGCATCGCCTACCGGGCCGCCGCCGTCACCCCGGCCACGTTCCCGGCCGCCATGGGGGCCACCGCCTGATGACCGACCTGACGACACTCCTGGAGGTGGGTGGTCCCCTCGCCGCGCTCGGCGGCGGGACCGCCTACACCCGGGCCAAGTACCCGGCCGTCTACTGGTCCGCCATCGGCGGCCCGATATCCACCGCCCGCCTGCTCAGCTCGTACAGCTCCGTCATGGAGGCCTGCGGCCTGACGGTCGCGCCCTCGCGGCTGCGGGTTCTCGCCGTGAAGGCGACTACTCGGCGAGAAGTCCGGCCGGTCCCGCCCCGCCGGGGACTCATCCGGCCCACCTCGACAGGGCTGCGCATCCGGCTGCGGCTCGCACCCGGGCAGGAACCCGCCGACGTCGCCGCCTCGGCCGAACGGCTGCGGCACGCCTGGGGCGTTCATGCCGTCTACGTCAACACCGTCAAGCCGGGTGTCGTCGAACTCCGGCTTGTCGGCTACGACGTCCTGCGGCGGGTCCGGATGCCGCGCAAGGTCGACTCTGGGTTCCTCAAGGTGCCGGTGGCGCTGAGGGAGGATGCCACTCCTTTCGTACGGGACTACCGGACTGTTCCTCACCAACTCACCCTGGGCGCAACCCTGTCGGGTAAGTCCATGTACCTGCGCCACCTCATTGCCGGACTGGCTTCTCAGCCCGTTGCCCTCGTCGGGATCGACTGCAAGCGGGGTGTCGAACTGGCGCCCTTCGCCGCCCGTCTCTCCGCACTCGCCACCGACCCGGACGAAGCTGCCGAACTGCTGCCTGTCCTGGTCAAGGAAATGGAGGACCGATACGACCTGATCAAGGCCCGGCAGGGCATCACGCCCGGCACCCCGGACGAGGAGATCACCTCCGATGTCTGGGGCCTGCCTGAGAACGAACGGCCCGTGCCCATCGTCCTGTTCGTCGACGAGGTCGCCGAACTCTTCCTCACCGCCACCCGCAAGGACGAGGAACGCCGCGACGAAATGGTCACCCAGCTCATCCGCCTCGCCCAGCTCGGCCGCGCGGCCGGCATCTACCTGGAGGTGTGCGGCCAGCGCTTCGGCGCCGAACTCGGCAAGGGCGCCACCATGCTCCGCGCCCAGCTCACCGGCCGCGTCTGCCACCGCGTCAACGACGAAGCCTCCGCCAAGATGGCACTCGGCGACATCGCCCCGGAAGCGGTCGACGCCGCCTGCGCCGTCGCCCCTGAAATGCCCGGCCTCGCCGTCGCGGGCGACACCTCCGGCGGCTGGTCCCGCATTCGCACGCCGTACCTCTCCCTCGGCGATGCCGCCGAGATCTGCCGGGAGTCGGCGCACCTGGTGCCCGACCTGCCCGCGCTCAAGCCCTTCCAGCCCGACGTCCCCACACGTCCCGTCGAGACCCCGGCCCCGGCAGCTCTCCCGCACCCGGTGACCGACTGACGCTCACCTCAACCCGGTCGGCGTGACCGCCTCGCGCCATGTCCCTACCCCTGCATGCCTGAAACCGAAAGGAGCCGGACCGTGCGCGCCCATCTGGCCCGTGTCGACGCCGTGTTGGTCCAGGCGCTCATCGCCGCCGCACTGTCCTTCGCCCACATCCACGACATCGCCATGGCGACCGGACAGGACGGATGGAAGGCGTGGGCCTACCCGATCAGCGTTGACCTGCTGCTCGTCGCCGCATGGCGTCGACTGCGCTCCGGTACGGCCAAAGCGGCGGCCTGGTGCTGGTTCGTCATCGCCCTCACCGCCTCCCTCGGCGCCAACGTCGCCACCGCCGGACTCCTCGACATGACCAACGTGCCGGCCTGGCTGCGCATCCTCGTCGCGGGCTGGCCCGCGGTCGCCTTCCTCGGCGGAACCCTCCTCGCCCACTCAGCGCCCAAAGCGGCCACCGACGAGAACGGCGCGGAACTCATCGAGGACCAGGAGGACGAGCCCGAAGCCACATCCGACCCGCCTGTCCAACCCACCACCGAATCGACCACGCCGCCCCCGCCCGTCCCGGTCCCGGTCGCCCTGGTCGACCACGCCCGCAAGGTCGCCGCCGAACACCACACCCGCAACGGAACCCGGATCGACATCCCAACCCTCCGCGCCCGCCTCGGCGTACCTGCACCCCTGGCCGAAGCCATCGCCGCCCAACTCTGAAGGGAGAGCAAGCACATGACCGCCAACCGCCGCTTCCGCAACGTCACCCGTATAGGCCCCGTCCAGGTCGCCACCGCCTACGACGGCCGGGGCCGGGAGAAGCACACCGCCGCCTGCACCGCCCCGCGATGCGGCTTCTCGGCCGACTACGACAGCCGTGCCGCCGCCGAACTGGCCGCCCGTACCCACCGCTGCCCCGTCCGCTGAAAGGACCCACCACCCGTGACTGTCAGCCTGCCGCTCGTCGTCGTCCTCGGCTTCTTTGCCTGGGGAGCGGTCAAGTTCCTCGGCGTCCGCACCTGGATCGTCGTCCTCATCGCCCTCTTCGGCTTCTGGCTCTCCCACACCTTCCTCGCCCCCGCGATCGAATCCGGCACACGCTCCGGCGTCACCGTCATAAACGGCTCACATACCTAGACGAGTAGATGAGAAAGGACCCGCCGTGTTCCTGCCCAAGTACCCCGACAACCCGACCCCGCCGCCCGCACACACCCACACCACGACGACCGACCCGGCACCCGCACGCCGCTCGCTGCCCTCGGTGTCCATCGATCAGAAGACGGTCGTCGCCCTGGTCGTCGGCGGAGTCGTCCTCACTGCGCTCCTGGCCGCCGTCGCCGTCACGGCCATCTCCGTCGCCGTGGCCGCCGTGGTCCTGCGCTCCATGCTCCGCGACCAGCACCGCCGTTAGATCCCGCCCGGCCTCCGGGGCGGCGGCACACGACCAAGCATTACGCCGCCCCGGGGCCTGTTCCTCCCGACCGAGCAAGCCAGAAGGAGAAACGCCATCTTCACCCGCACCAACCCGGCCCCCGTGCCGGAACTCGCGAACCTGGCCGCCCAGGGAACGCTCCCCGGTATCCTCCGCCAGCTCTCCACCCTCGGCGGCTGCGCCCACCCCATCCGCCTCGACGGCCACCGCACCGAATACGACCTCGACACCACCACCGGCGAGATCGGCCGCGTCCTCCAGCACCTCGACTCGACCAGCCTCCCCGCCGGCCAACTCCTCGTCCGCTGCAACAACCGTCGCACCACCCGATGCGAGGCCTGCGCCGAGGTCTACCGCCGCGACACCTTCCACCTGATCAGCTCCGGACTACGCGGAGGCAAGGGAACCCCCGAACAGGTCGGCGCCCACCCCCGCGTGTTCGCCACCTTCACCGCCCCCAGCTTCGGCCCGGTCCACAACCGCCGCACCGACGGCCGCCCCTGCCGCTGCGGCCTCCACCACGACCAGGACGACGAAGCCCTCGGCACCCCGCTCAACCCGAACACCTACGACTACGAAGCCGCCGTGCTCTGGAACGCCCACGCGGGAGCTCTCTGGCGCCGGTTCTCGATCTACCTCCGCCGGGAGGTCGCCAAGCGCGCAGGGCTCTCGCAACGCCGTCTCCGCGACCACGCCCGCGTCTCCTTCGCAAAGGTCGCCGAGTACCAAAAGCGCGGTGCCGTCCACTTTCACGCGGTCATACGCCTCGACGGCCCCGGCGGGGGAGACACGTCACCCCCCAACTGGGCAACCGCTGAACTGCTCACCGACGCAATCCAGGCCGCCACGACCAAGGTCCGTGTCGACGGCCCGGTCATCGACAGCCGCACCCACACCTTCACCTTCGGCCGCCAACTCGACGTCCGCACCATCCGATCCGCCGACTTCAACGACGGCCAGGAGCTGACCGAACGAGCCGTCGCCGCCTACATCGCCAAGTACGCCACCAAGGGCGCCGAAACCGCGACAGGCGCCCTCGACCGCCCGCTGAAGTTCGTCGCCGAACTCGCCCAACTCGACATCAGCGACCACGCCCGCCAACTCATCCGAACCGCCTGGACCCTCGGCGCCCGCAAAGATCTCGAACACCTCCGCCTACGCGCCTGGGCCCACATGCTCGGCTTCCGCGGCCACTTCTCCACCAAATCCCGCCGCTACTCCACCACCCTCGGCGCCCTCCGCAACGCCCGCGCCGAATACCGCCGCGCCCAAGCCGCAGAAGCCACCAACCCTCAGCCGGAGACGACATACGTCCTCGCCCACTGGGTCTTCGCCGGAACCGGCCTCTCCGACACCGAAGCCTGGCTGTCCGCATCCCTTGAACCCGCCCCCGGAACGGAAGGAGAACCAACTCGTGGCTGAGCCCCGAGTCCCCGCCAGCAGGCCCGAGCAGCCCGACCCCTCCTTGGCCCTCCTGACCGTCGAGGAAGCGGCCCGGCGCCTCCGCATCGGCCGTACGACATGCTTCCGCCTCGTCCTCGCCGGAGAGATCGAGTCGATCACAGTCGGAAGACTCCGCCGAGTCCCCGCCGACGCCGTGCCCGCCTACGTCACCAAGCTCCGCCACCGACCCGCCCAAGCGGCCTGAGGGGGACGACATGGCAGAGAAGAAGACACGCACCCGACAGCCCAATGGCGCCTCCTCCATCTACCTCGGCAAAGACGGTAAGTGGCACGGCCGAGTGACAGTCGGCGTTCGCGACGACGGCAAGCCGGACCGCCGCCACATCGAGCGCAAGACCAAGGCCGAGGTGACCAAGGCCGTCCGCGAAATGGAGCGGGCGAGAGACGACAAGAAGCTCAGGAAGCCGGGCCAGAGCTGGACCCTGCAAGCCTGGCTTGAGCACTGGGTCGAGAACATCGCCAAGCCGTACGTCTCCGAGAACACGTACGACGGCTACGAGGTCGACGTACGCGTACACCTCGTCCCCGGCCTGGGTGCTCACAAGCTCGACAAGCTGGAGCCTGAGCACCTGGAGCGCTTCTACGGGAAGATGCAGAAAGCCGGGAGCTCCGCCGGCACCGCCCACCACGCTCACCGGACGATCAGGGTCGCCCTCGGTGAAGCCAAGCGACGCGGTCACGTCGCGACCAACGTGGCCGAGATCGCCAAGGCTCCGCGTCTCGAAGAAGAGGACATCGAGCCATTCACCATCGAGGAGGTTCAGAGCCTCCTCGTCGAGGCCGCCAAGCTCCGCAACAGCACGAGGTGGGTCGTCGCCCTGGCGCTCGGCCTTCGCCAAGGGGAAGCGCTCGGGCTCCACTGGGAAGACGTTGACCTGGACACGGGCTACGTCCGCATCCGCAAGAACCGTCTCCGCCCCAAGTACGCCCACGGCTGCGGAGACACCCCGTGCGGCCGTAAAGCTGGCTACTGCCCCCAGAAGCAGCAGACCCGCCGCGAGCACAAGTCCACCAAGTCCCGCGCCGGACGCCGCACCATCGGCCTCCCCGACCCGCTGATCAAGCTCCTCCGTCAGCACCAGGAGCAGCAGGACAAGGAGCGGATCGAGGCCGGAGCCGACTGGCAGGACAAGGGATACGTCTTCGCCTCTTCGACCGGCGGCCCCCTCAGCCCGAACACTGACTTCCACACCTGGAAGAAGCTCCTGCGAGACGCGGGCGTACGAGACGGCCGTCTCCATGACGCTCGCCACACCGCCGCCACCGTCCTCCTGATCCTCGGCGTCCCGGACGTCGTGGTCGACGCGATCATGGGATGGGAGCCCGGGGGAGCGGCACGCATGCGCGCCCGCTACATGCACGTCACGGGAACGCTGCTGCGGAAGGTGGCTCAACAAGTCGGCGACGCTCTCTGGGAGCCGCCGAAGCCCAACTGAGACGGAAACTGAGACGGACAACGACGAAGGGCCCCGCTGCGAACAGCGGGGCCCTTCGACATCGTGCCCGGTGAGGCACTGGCGGAGGATACGAGATTCGAACTCGTGAGGGGTTGCCCCCAACACGCTTTCCAAGCGTGCGCCCTAGGCCTCTAGGCGAATCCTCCGCGGCAAACAATACAAGACGTTGAGGAGTGCTCGCGAACTCGTTCCCACCCCCCGCCATCGGGTACTGTTTGGGCAGCCCCTCACGCGGCGCTATCTGACTGAACTCCCCCAGGGCCGGAAGGCAGCAAGGGTAGGTTGGCTCTGGCGGGTGCGTGGGGGGCGTTCGCGTTCCCGGACGGGGGGCCCGCGCGGGGTCGGGTTGTCAGTGGGCGCCTATAACCTCGTATGCGTGTCGTCTCTCGCGTTGTACCGCCGCTATCGCCCGGAGTCGTTCGCCGAGGTCATCGGGCAGGAGCATGTCACCGACCCGCTGCAGCAGGCGCTGCGGAACAACCGGGTCAATCACGCGTACCTGTTCAGCGGTCCGCGGGGATGCGGCAAGACGACCAGCGCGCGCATCCTCGCCAGGTGCCTGAACTGCGCGCAGGGGCCCACGCCCACGCCCTGCGGCGAGTGCCAGTCCTGTCAGGACCTGGCCAGGAACGGCCCGGGGTCCATCGACGTCATCGAGATCGACGCCGCCTCCCACGGTGGCGTGGACGACGCCCGTGAGCTGCGTGAGAAGGCCTTCTTCGGCCCGGCGGGCAGCCGGTACAAGATCTACATCATCGACGAGGCCCACATGGTCACGTCGGCCGGGTTCAACGCGCTGCTGAAGGTCGTCGAGGAGCCCCCGGAGCACCTCAAGTTCATCTTCGCCACCACCGAACCCGAGAAGGTCATCGGGACGATCCGGTCGCGGACCCATCACTACCCCTTCCGGCTCGTACCGCCCGGCACCCTGCGGGAGTACCTCGGCGAGGTGTGCGGCAAGGAGAACATCCCCGTCGAGGACGGCGTCCTGCCGCTCGTCGTGCGGGCCGGCCAGGGCTCCGTGCGTGACTCCATGTCCGTCATGGACCAGCTCCTCGCCGGAGCGCGGGAGGAGGGTGTGACGTATGCCATGGCGACCTCCCTCCTCGGGTACACCGACGGTTCCCTTCTCGACTCCGTCGTCGAGGCCTTCGCCACCGGTGACGGCGCCGCCGCCTTCGAGGTCGTCGACCGCGTCATCGAGGGCGGCAACGACCCGCGCCGTTTCGTCGCCGACCTGCTGGAGCGACTGCGGGACCTGGTCATCCTGGCCGCCGTTCCCGACGCCGCCGAGAAGGGGCTGATCGACGCCCCCGCCGACGTCATCGAGCGCATGCAGGCCCAGGCCGGCACCTTCGGCGCCGCCGAGCTCAGCCGCGCCGCCGACCTCGTCAACGAAGGCCTGACCGAGATGCGCGGCGCCCACTCGCCCCGCCTCCAGCTGGAACTCATCTGCGCGCGCGTGCTGCTTCCCGCCGCCTACGGGGACGAGCGCTCGGTCATGGCCCGCCTCGACCGCATCGAACGGGGCGTGCACTTCTCGGCCGGTGGCGGCGCCCCCGCGATGGGGTACGTGCCCGGGCCGGAGGCGCACAGGGGAGCCGCCCCGGGCCCCTCGGCGGTCGCCGTACCGCCGACGCCTTCGGCTCCGGTTCCGCCCGGCGGCGGTCCTGCCGCGGCCCGGGCCGCGGTCCGGGCTTCGGGCGCGGGTGCACCGCCCGCCGGCCCGGGGCCTGGCAGCGGCATCCAGGGGGGAAGCCTCCCCGGCGGTGGCGCGCAGGGTGGCGGCATCCCGGCCGGGGTGCCCGGTGGAGCAGGTGGCCCGGGCGGATACCCCGGCGCTACGGCCGACTCGGCGTCCCCGGCCCCGGACGCCACCGCCGCTCCGGCGGCCCCCGCCGGTCCGCCCTCGGGCCCGTCCGCCGGTCCGGCGCACGGTTCTCCCGCGGGCCAGGTTCCGGGTGCTCCGGCCGGTCCACCCGCCGGCTCATCCCCTGCCGCCCACCCGGACCAGCCCCACCCGGACCAGCCCCACCCGACCCACCAGCCGCCGTCCCCTACGGCCCCCACGGGCCCCGCTGCGTCCGCTCCGGCCCCGGCTCCCGGCGCCTGGCCCACCGCCGCACCCGCCGGTGGCGGCCGGCGCCCCGGTGGCTGGCCCACCGCGACCCCTGCGGGCGGCGGCCAGTCGCAGACGCCCGCAGCGCACCGACCCGCGTCAGCCCCGGCACCGGCCCAGGCCGCACCCGCGGCCTCGGCACCCGGCCCGGCCGCCTACGCGCCGCCGACCGGTGGGCTCGACCCCCGCCAGCTCTGGCCCAACATCCTGGAAGCGGTCAAGAACCGTCGCCGCTTCACCTGGATCCTGCTCAGCCAGAACGCCCAGGTGGCCGGCTTCGACGGCACCACCCTCCAGCTCGGCTTCGTCAACGCCGGCGCCCGGGACAACTTCGCGAGCAGCGGCAGCGAGGAGGTGCTGCGCCAGGCACTCTCCGAACAGTTCAGCGTCCAGTGGAAGATCGAGGCCGTCGTCGACCCGTCGGGCGGCGGCGCGGCCCCCCCGGCATCCGGCGGCTTCAACGGCGGTGGCGGTGGCTACGGCGGAGGCGGCAACGCGGGCGGCTACGGCACCGGAAACACGGGAGGCTACGGCGCCCCGGCCCCTCAGGCCCCGCCGTCCCCTCAGTCGGCATCCGCGCCGGCGAGCCAGTCCAGGCCGACGCCCGCCCCCTCACAGGCCCCCGCCCCGCAGCGGTCCGCGCCGGAACCCCCGCCGGTCTCCATCGAGGACGACATCCCCGAGGACGACGACCCCGACCTCAACGAGTCGGCTCTCTCGGGCCGCGAACTGATCGTGCGGGAGCTCGGGGCGACAGTGGTGGAGGAGATCACGAACGAGTAGGACCCCGGCTCCTGGAGGAACCTACGACTCCGCTGGCTCCACCCAGTAGGAAGCCCCCACAAAAACCCCGTTAGGCTGACCCCGTGAAGGTCCTCGTCATCGGTAACGGCGCCCGCGAACACGCCCTGTGCCGCTCCCTGTCCCTCGACCCCGACGTCAGCGCACTGCACTGCGCACCCGGCAACGCCGGAATCGCCGAGGTCGCCGAGCTGCACCCGGTCGACGCCCTCGACGGCGAGGCGGTGACCGCGCTCGCGCAGCGACTCGGCGCCGACCTGGTCGTCGTAGGCCCGGAGGCCCCGCTGGTCGCGGGGGTCGCCGACGCCGTGCGCGAGGTGGGCATTCCCGTCTTCGGCCCGTCCGGGGAGGCCGCGCAGCTCGAGGGCTCCAAGGCCTTCGCCAAGGACGTCATGGCCGCGGCCGGAGTACCGACCGCCCGCTCCTACGTCTGCACGACCCCCGAGGAGGTCGCCGAGGCCCTCGACGCCTTCGGCGCCCCGTACGTGGTGAAGGACGACGGTCTCGCCGCGGGCAAGGGCGTGGTCGTCACCAGCGACATCGAGGTGGCGACGGCCCACGCGAACGCCTGTGAGCGGGTCGTCATCGAGGAGTTCCTCGACGGCCCCGAGGTCTCCCTCTTCGCCATCACCGACGGCGACACCGTCCTCCCGCTCCAGCCCGCCCAGGACTTCAAGCGCGCACTCGACGGCGACGAGGGCCCGAACACCGGCGGCATGGGCGCGTACTCCCCGCTGCCCTGGGCCGACCCGAAGCTGGTCGACGAGGTCATGCAGACGGTTCTGCAGCCGACGGTCGACGAGATGCGCCGCCGCGGCACCCCCTTCTCCGGTCTGCTGTACGCCGGTCTCGCGATCACGTCCCGGGGCGTGCGGGTCATCGAGTTCAACGCCCGCTTCGGCGACCCCGAGACCCAGGTCGTCCTGGCCCGCCTCAAGACCCCGCTGGCCGGTGTCCTGCTCGCCGCCGCGAGCGGCCACCTCGAGGACCTGCCGCCGCTGCGCTGGAGCGAGGACGCCGCGGTCACCGTGGTCGTCGCCTCGCACAACTACCCCGCCACCCCGCGCACCGGCGACCCGATCACCGGCCTCGACGAGGTGGCCGCGCAGGACGCCCCGCACGCGTACGTCCTGCACGCCGGCACCAGGCGGGACGGCGACGCCGTCGTCAGCGCCGGCGGCCGCGTCCTGTCGGTCACGGCGTCCGGCAAGGACCTCACCGAGGCCCGCGAGCGCGCGTACCGGGCCGTGGGCCGTATCCGGCTCGACGGTTCCCAGCACCGGACGGACATCGCGGCGAAGGCGGCGTCCGAGGCCCGAGAAGTCTGAAGCCCGAGAAGTCTGAAAACCGGGCGAAATCCCCGCCCCCGAACAACCCGATCGGCCCCGGATCCGTCTAAGGATCCGGGGCCTGATCTTTGCTGTACGTCATCCACCTTTCCCCAAAGCCATTCCATCGAGTGACCGGGGCCGCATACGGCTGACGGGGGCCCGGAGCCCAACTAGGGTGCGGCGCAAGCGGTCCGGCACTTGGCCCACCGGCATTGCGGTGTCAGTGGCGGGTGCCACAGTGGGGGAGTGAGCAACGCCAGGACAGCTGGGCATCCAGGAACGCAGCAAGGGGGTGAGGTCCGGTCATGACCGGTATCGGTGTGGAGGCGGGCGCGCAGGCCGCGCGCTCCCGGGCCCTCGCCGTGCTGCGGATCCGCAGCCGTGCGCTGGCCGTGGCGCTGCTGCCCGCGGCGGTGGCCGTGGTGCTGCTCGCCGGAGGTTCCACCGACCATCTCGTGGGCGGGTTCTGGGACACCGCCCGGCTGGTCATGAGCGTGCTGGGAGCCGTGGTGCTGCTCGCCGCCGGGGCGGTAGCCCTGGTCGTCGCCCGCGCCCGCCCCGCCGTCAGTCCGACCGTCGCGATCGCCGAGGAGTCCGCGCCCGACCTGTACCGCATGGTGCGCGACCTCGCCGATCGGCTGGACGTGCCCGCCCCCTCCGCCATAGCGCTCACCCCGGACTGCGACAGCTGGCTGGAGGACCGCACCCACCCTGCCCACGGCCCGCCCCCGCAGGAGGGCCGGGACGACGAGATCGCGGGTGTCCGCGGCTCCCACCGCGGTGTCCCGGCCGCACCGGTGCTGGTCATCGGCTCGCCGTTCCTGTGGTGGATGCGCGTCGGCGAACTGCGCGCGGTCCTGGCCCCGGTCGTCGCCGGTACGGGCCCCTCGGCCCACCCCGACATAGCGGCGGCCCGCCGTTTCGTACGGGGTCTGGACGCGGCCGTGGCCATCGGGTCCGTCCCAGGCCGCTGCCCGCTCACCCGCGTGGTGTGCGCGGGCGTGGCCTGGGTGGCCCGTCTCCTGCTGCGCAGCTGCCGGGAGCACGCGACCCAGATGGAGCGCGGGGTCGCCGCCGCGGCCTCCGAGCGCGCACAGGCTGTGGACTACGGTCTCAGGATCGTGGCCCAGGAGCAGGTGGGCCTGGCGTACGCGGGCTGGGACCGGCTGCTGACCCGGGTCGCGCTCCCCGCCTGGCGGATGGGCCGTTGGCCCTCCCGTCTGGACGCGGGTGTGGTGGCCGCCCTCACCGAGCTGTCCCGCCGCGACCGCCTGGCCGAGGGCTTCGCCTCCCGCCTGGGTGAGCGCCCCGCGTGCGACCTGCTCGAGGAGCCCGGCGCGATCGACGAGGCCGCCTCCCTCCTCGCCGCCCGACTGTTCCACGGCGGCCCCGCGGAGACCGGCCCGGACTGGTCCCCGGTGGACTGGCAGGAGTACCCGGAAGAGGTCGTGGACCGGAAGTGGCGCCTCGACGCGGCCCGCCTCCACCGAGTCCTCGACGCCCAGGGCGTGCGCCGCACCCCCGGAGCCACCCCGCCGGAATCCGACGCCCCCACCCTCTCCCGAGTCCTGACCCGCCTGTCCTCCCCCAGGCCACCCGTTCCCACCCCACAGCCCACGGCCGTCGACAGGCCCGCCGACCCGATCTCATCGCCCAAGGCCACCCACCGACCTGCCGGTGCGGCTTCACACTCCGCGGCCGCCGACCGGGCGTCCGATCCGGTGTCACAGTCCACGGTCGCTGACGAGTCTGCCGATCCGGCGTCACCGCCCCCGGCCCTCGACGGGTCCGCCGACCCGATGTCACACCCCGCGGCCGCCGAGCGACCCGCCGACCCGACGCCCGATCCGACGTCACAGTCCACGGTCGCCGACGGGCCTGACGGTGTGGCTGCACCGCCCACGGCCGCCGACCGACCCGCCGATCCGACGTCACCATCCCCGGTCGCCGACGCGTCTGCCGGTCCGGCGTCACTGTCCTCGGCCCTCGACGGGTCCGCCGACCCGGTGTCACATCCCACGGCCGCCGACCCGACGTCACCCCCCGCAGCCGTCGACCAGCCCACCCACACGCCACCCACCCACCCGCAGGCCTCGGCCCCCGCCTCGGCCTCCGCCTCCGCAGACCTCGTCCCGACTCCGCCCCCCGACGACACGGCTACGGACCCTGCACCGGCCGCGGCGGCCGACCGCGAGGCGGTACAGCACGAGCCCACTCCGCCGCAGGCGCGATCGACCACCGATCCCGCGCCGCCCCTGCCGGACACGGCCCCCGCCCACCCCGTACCGTCTCCGCCGGACGACCCCCCGCCCCCACCGGACGACCGCGCGACCGCACAGAGCGAACCGCCCTCGCCCGAAGAACCCGCAGTCACCCGGAACGCACCAGCCCCGCCGCACGCCGCCCCCGCAGTCGCCGACGGCGCGACCGCCCCGCGGGAACCCGCACCGGATGACGAAAGCGGCACCGGTCCCGCACCGGATGACGAAAGCGGCACCGGTCCCGCACCCGACGACCAAAGCGGCACCACATCCGCACCCGCAACCGGAAGCAGAGAAGGCGAAGGCGAAGCCGAGACCCTCGCCGCAGCGCTCACCGCCGAGCTCGCCCGTGAGGAAGCCGCCGCCCCCCACTCCCGCACCGCTCCGGACGCCACCCCCTGGGACGACACCGCCCTGCCCCTCTTCCCGCTCCAGCCCCCTCGCAGCGCCCGGGAACTCCTCACCGACCACGTCACCGCGATGGTCTGCTGCGCCGCGATCGACACCGCCGGCGCCACCCCGGGCCTGGACTGGCTCGACGGCCCGTCCCTCCTGATCAACGGCGAACGCGCGGCAGACCTCGCCCCGCGCGTCCTGAGCCTCGTGGAGGACGGCGACCCGGCCCCTCTGCGCGCCTGGCTGGTCAAGTCGGGGATACGCCCCGAGAAGCCGGTCCGCCTCGTCTGACTCGTCTGACAGAGACGGAATACCCGCTTCCACTTTCGGCCAATTAGCAACGAGTAGTGACAGCCTGAGCGCAGAATGTGATGTGCTGGGATCGATCGCGCACATGGCAAGGGCGAGTGCCATAGGACAGGCGCACGACCCGCGCGCACAGCAGACGGACAGCAGAGACACCGCACCGCACACCGCACCACACACCGCGCAGGACGAACGACGGGGGCACGAGGGAGGGGAGCGACCATGGGGCCAGGGCCACGGCCAGGACCGGAGCACATCCGCCGCTGGGAGTCGGGAGCACTCGCGCACGCCGTGACGGACCCCTTCGGGCTGGGCCCCGTCCCCTGGCTGCGCGGCAGTGAGACGTACTTCGACGACACCGGTCAGGTGGTCCCCTGGTACGTCGAGACGGACCCGGCGCACGCCCCGAAGCAGGGCACCCCGCGCGTCCCCGCCCCCCGCACAGCGCCGGGCGGCGGCCCCCGCTCCGCCGACGACGTCCGCCGTCAGATCAAGGGCTTCACCTCGACCGGCGCGGTCGCCCCCGGCGAGGCCGTCGACTTCCACATCACCGTCGACCCGCCGCAGGAGTTCGGCGTCGACATCTACCGCATCGGCCACTACGGCGGTGACGGCGCGGCGAAGATCACCACCAGCCCCCGCCTCTCCGGCATCGTCCAGTCCCCGCCGCTGACCGCGGACCGCACGGTCTCCTGCCACCACTGGTGGCTGTCCTGGCGGCTGCAGATCCCGTCGTACTGGAGCATCGGGGCGTATGTCGCCGTCCTCACCACCGCCGACGGCTACCGCTCCCACATCCCCTTCACGGTCCGCGACAACCACCCGGCGGACTTACTGCTCCTGCTGCCCGACGTGACCTGGCAGGCGTACAACCTCTACCCGGAGGACGGCCGCACCGGCGCCAGCCTCTACCACGCCTGGGACGAACAGGGCCGGCTCCTCGGCGAGGCCGACGCCGCGACCACGGTCTCCTTCGACCGGCCGTACGCGGGCGCGGGCCTGCCGATGCACGTGGGCCACGCCTACGACTTCATCCGCTTCGCCGAGCGCTACGGCTACGACCTCGCCTACGCCGACGCCCGCGACCTGCACGCCGGTCACCTCGACCCCACCCGTTACCGGGGCCTGGTCTTCCCCGGCCACGACGAGTACTGGTCGACGGCCATGCGCCGCACGGTCGAGCGCGCCCGGGACAGCGGCACCTCCCTGGTGTTCCTGTCCGCCAACACCATGTACTGGCAGGTCGAGTTGGGCCCCTCACCGTCCGGCGTCCCCGACCGCCTGCTCACCTGCCGAAAACGCAGGGGGCCGGGGAAACCGGCGCTCTGGCGCGAAGTCGACCGCCCCGAACAGCAGCTGGTCGGCATCCAGTACGCGGGAAGGGTGCCCGAGCCCCACCCCCTGATCGTCCGCAACGCCGAGCACTGGCTGTGGGAGGCGACCGGCGCCCAGGAGGGCGACGAACTCGCCGGTCTGGTCGCGGGCGAGGCCGACCGCTACTTCCCGCGTGCCCCGCTCCCCGAGCACGACGACCGCATCCTGCTCGCCCACTCGCCCTACGCCGACAGCGAGGGCACCCTCCGCCACCAGGAGACGTCCCTCTACCGCGCCCCCTCCGGCGCCCTGGTCTTCGCCGCCGGCACCTTCGCCTGGTCCCCGGCACTGGACCGCCCGGGCCACGTCGACACCCGTGTCCAGCGCGCCACCGCCAACCTCCTGGACCGGATCTGCAAGCGTGACTGAGCTCACGCAGAACTTTCGCAGCACACCCCAAGTCCAAGGTCAGCCGCTTGTGCGGGACAATCGACCCGTTGGACATACCCACGGGGAGGAACCGTGTCCGGATTCGTAGAAAAGCCCGAGCCGCTCCAGGTTCCGGGCCTGGTGCACCTGCACACCGGCAAGGTGCGCGAGCTGTACCAGAACGAGGCGGGCGACCTCGTGATGGTCGCCAGTGACCGTATCTCCGCCTTCGACTGGGTGCTGCCGACCGAGATCCCCGACAAGGGCCGCGTCCTCACCCAGCTGTCACTGTGGTGGTTCGACCAGATCGCGGACCTGCTGCCGAACCACGTCCTGAGCACGGACGTACCGGAAGGCGCCCCCGCCGACTGGGCCGGCCGCACTCTGGTCTGCACGTCGCTCCAGATGGTCCCCGTGGAGGCCGTCGCCCGCGGCTACCTCACCGGCTCGGGCCTGCTGGAGTACAACGAGTCCCGCACGGTCTGCGGCCTCGCCCTCCCCGAGGGACTCACCGACGGCAGCGAGCTGCCCGCCCCGATCTTCACCCCGGCCACCAAGGCCGCCGTGGGCGAGCACGACGAGAACGTCTCCTACGAGGAGGTCGCCCGCCAGGTCGGCGCGGACACCGCCGCCCAGCTGCGCCAGGCGACCCTCGCCGTGTACTCGCGGGGCCGGGACATCGCACGGGACCGCGGGATCATCCTCGCGGACACCAAGTTCGAGTTCGGCTTCGACGGGCAGACCCTCGTCATCGCGGACGAGGTCCTCACCCCGGACTCCTCCCGCTTCTGGCCGGCCGACCAGTGGGAGCCGGGGCACGCGCAGCCGTCGTACGACAAGCAGTTCGTGCGCGACTGGCTGACCTCGGCGGAGTCCGGCTGGGACCGCAAGAGCGAGCAGCCTCCGCCGCCGCTTCCGCAGGAGGTCGTGGACCGCACCCGCGCCAAGTACATCGAGGCGTACGAGCGCCTGACGGGCACGAGCTGGTCGTAACGCGAAAGGCCCCCGGTGAGAACCGGGGGCCTTTGCCGAAACAGAGCGAACGACGAGGTTCGAACTCGCGACCTCAACCTTGGCAAGGTTGCGCTCTACCAACTGAGCTACGTTCGCATGCGCCGTGGCGCGAGAACCACTATACCCAACCTCGCTCGCGTGCGAGCCGCACGGCCGCGTGACGGTTCTCCGCGCCGAGCTTGGATACGGCCGACGACAGATAGTTCCGTACGGTCCCCTGCGACAGCGCGGCCCGTTCGGCGATCTCCGCGACGGGCGCCCCGTCGGCGGCGAGTTCCAGCACCTCGGCCTCCCGGGCGGTCAGCGGCGAGTCCCCGGCGGAGATCGCGTCGGCCGCCAACTCGGGGTCGACGTAACGGTTTCCCGCGTGCACCGTGCGGATGATCTCCGCGAGCCGCTGCGCGCTCACGGTCTTCGGGACGAACCCCCGCACACCGGCCGCCAGAGCCCGTTTGAGGTGCCCCGGCCGACCGTGACTGGTGACGATCAGCACGTTGCACGAGGGCAGTTCGGTCCGCAGGGATGTGGCGACCTTCACACCGTCCGCGCCGGGCATTTGGAGATCCAGTACGGCGACATCGGGCTCGTGCGCCCGGGCCATCGCCAGCGCCTCGGGGCCGGTGGCCGCCTCCGCGACGATCGCCAGGTCGTCCTCCAGCGAGAGCAGCGCGGCGAGCGCGCCCCGGATCAGATGCTCGTCATCGGCGAGCAGCACCCGCACGCTCACGCGATCCCCTCCTGCGCCACCAGCGGCACCTGGGCCACCAGCCGGAACACGCCCTCGCGGACAGGTCCCGCCTCCAGCGTCCCGGCCACCCCCGCGAGCCGCTCCCGCAGCCCGGCGAGCCCCGACCCGCCGGCGCCCGGCGACCTCACGACCCCGTCGTTCTCCACCGTCAGCACCACACGCTCCTCCTCCCTCAGCACTTCCACCACACACCGCTTGGCGTCTCCGTGCCGCAGCACGTTCGTGGTGGCCTCCCGGACCACCCAGCCGAGCGCCGACTGCACCTCGGCGGGCAGCCCGTCCGGCTCCCCGGTGACCTCGCAGTCGATGCCGGCGGCGATCAACACCCCTCGCGCTCCCGTGAGTTCGACCCCGAGGTCGGCCTCCCGGTATCCCCGTACGACATCCCGCACCTCGCGCTGTGTCTCCTGCGCGATCCGCTGCACCTCGGTCATCTGGTCCACGGCCTCGTCCCGTCCCCGGCGCGCGAGCTGCACGGCCAGTTCGCTCTTCAGGGCGATCACGGCCAGGTTCCGCCCCATCACGTCGTGCAGGTCCCGCCCGAACCGCAGCCGTTCCTCGGCGACGGCGAGCCGGGCGCGGGTCTCGCGGGCCGTGTCGAGTTCGTAGACGGCGTTCAGGAGCCAGACGGAGAAGACGGAGGTGAAGGCGAGGAACCCGGCGGCGACCAGCACCACGATCCCGGTGACCAGGGACTCCGGGAGGGCGTACCCCAGGGGAAAGCCGCCGAGCGCGGCGCCCGCGGCGAAGCCGCACACCAGCGCGAGCACGCGGCGGCGCCTGCGGACACCGAGCGCGCCGATGCCCGCAGCGAAGGTCAGCACGCCCGCGAAGACCGCGCCCGCCGCCATGTCGAGACCCTCGTCGTGCGGACCCCGCTCGGCGATGCCGATCACCGCGACGACGACGGCGAGAGTGACCGCCCCGAGCGCCCACAACGTCCGCACCGGCTGCTCGCGCCGCCCACGCGTCCAGTCGAGCGCCCGCGAGGCGGTCACCGCACACATCACGGCGTGCACGCACACCAGCAGCACCAGCCAGACCGCGAGCTGACCCGTCACCTGCCCGAAGACCGGCAGTCCGACGGCGGCGACGTAGATCACCGCGAAGAAGTGGAACGACCACCGGGTGTACGTCTCCACCTTCGCGGGCGTGCTCTTGCGCCGCCACCAGCCCCCCGGCTCTCGCATGCTCTCCCCGTACGTCAGCGCCTCGGCTCCCACCGGAACCACCGCTGTACAGCAAACACGGCCAGCACGGTCCAGGCCAGTGCGGTCGCCAGGGCGCCCAGTGCCTCGTACGTGGAGAGCGTGCCCGTCCAGCCGCCGCGAACCAGGGTCATCACGGGCGACAGCGGCAGCAGCTCGCACACCGACGCGAACGTGTCGGGCAGCATCTCCAGGGGGACAGTGACGCCCGAGAGGGCCATCGAGATCACTACGAACGGCAGTGTGGTGACCTGCGCGCTCTCCACGGTCCTGGTCACCGCCGCCGTCACGGCCGCGAGCGCCGCACACATCACCAGGCCCAACAGCAGTCCCAGGACCGCCAGATGGGGCGCGCGTGGCGCCGGCACGTCGAGCAGGGCCGTGCTCGCGGCCACCAGCACCAGGCACTGGGTGAGCCCGGTCGCGCCCATCGGCAGCGCGGTGCCGACGAGGATCTCGACGTCCCGCAGCTCCCCGGTGCGCAGCCGCTTCAGCACCAGTTCCTCGCGCCGGGAGGTGTAGATCCCGACGAGTGCGCCGTACACACCGAACAGCAGGGCGAAGCCGATCGCGGCCGGCAGCAGCACCAGGCCGACACTCAGCCCGGCCTCCTGGACGTCCATGTCGTCCACGACGGACCGCAGGCTGAACGGCAGCGCGAGTGGCACCAGTACGGCCGCGACGAGTGTGGCCTTGCTGCGTCCGAGCAGGGTGAACTCGGCACGGGCGAGGGCATTCAGCCTGCTCGCGGGGGTGGTGACCATGCTCATACCGAGACCTCCTCACGCGCCGCGATCCCCAGGAACGCCTCCTCCAGCGAGGCCGACCGCACATCGAGCCGCCGCAATTCGATACCGGCCCGCTCGGCCCACACCAGCAGCCCGGTGGCCGCCCGCTGCAACTCCCGCGTCCGCAGCCGTACGACGCTCCCGTCGACCTCGTGCCCGCACACCCCCAGCTCCCCGAGCGGCGGCAGATCCCCCACGAAGTACCCGTCCGGCAGCTCGAACGAGATCCGCGCCGGCTGGGAGGCGGTCACCTCGGCCGGTGTCCCCGTGGCCGCGATCCGCCCCTCGTGGAGGATCGCCAGCCGGCTCGCGAGATCTTCCGCCTCCTCCAGATAGTGCGTGGTGAGCAGCACGGTCGTCCCCCGGTCGCGCAGCACCCGCACCAACTCCCAGGTGTCCCGGCGCCCTTCGGCGTCGAGGCCGGTCGTCGGCTCGTCGAGGAACAGCACCTCGGGGTCGCCGAGCAGCGCGAGCGCCAGGTCCAGGCGCCGCCGCTCGCCTCCGGACAACTGCTTGACCCGTACGTCGGCTCGCCGGGCGAGCCCGACGAGTTCCAGCACCTCCAGCGGCGGCCGGGCCCCGCTGACGCAGCCCGCCCACATCCGCGCGGTCTCGTCGACGGTCAGCTCGGACGGGAAGCCGCCCTCCTGGAGCATCACCCCGGTCCGCGGGCGTACGGCGGCGCGCTCGGTGTACGGATCGTGTCCGAGGACGCGGATCCGCCCTTCGGTCGGTCTGGCGAGACCCTCCAGCAGTTCGACGGTGGAGGTCTTGCCGGCGCCGTTGGTGCCGAGCAGGGCGAAGACCTCTCCGCGGGCCACGGAGAAACTGATCCCCCGCACGGCCTCGAACCCGCCCCCGTACACACGCCGTAGGTCGGTGACCTCAATCACGTGTTCGTGTTCGTCGGTGTTCATGAAACCAGCGTCCCGGCGGACCGGAGGCGACAGCAGTGCGTGCTGTCACCACTCCGTATGACAAATGTCAGACGGAGGGACGGACACGAAAAGACCCCGGTCGCGATGACCGGGGCCTTCTCTGCGGAGCGGACGACCAGGTTCGAACTGGCGACCTCAACCTTGGCAAGGTTGCGCTCTACCAACTGAGCTACGTCCGCATTGCCTCCGACCGGCTTTCACCGATCGGCGCGAGCACCATCCTACCTGATCCTCCCCAGGGGGTGGATCGGTGGTGCAGAGCGGGTGACAGGAATTGCACACTGCGCCTTCCCCCTGGAAGGGGGATGTTCTACTACTGAACTACACCCGCGTGTACTCCGTGAGCTGGGCCTTTCGGCCTCGCCCCTCGGCGTGCTCCAGACTCTAGCTGACCAGATGGGGTGCAACGCAAGTCGGTTGTCCCGAGGGGCGGGTGACCCGGCGTCGACAGGCCCTCACTGAGCCTCGGTGAACGCCTCGTAGACCTTCTTGGGGATCCGTCCGCGGGCGGGGACGTCCATCTTGTTGGCCTGGGCCCAGGCCCGGACCGCCGCCGGGTCGGGAGCGACCTCGGTCTGCCGGTACGCCTTGCCCGACCTGGACCGCTTGCGGCCGGCCTCCACGTACGGCTCGAGCGCCTTACGCAGTTTCTTGGCATTGGCTTGATTCAGGTCGATCTCGTACGACTTGCCGTCGAGTCCGAAGGCGATCGTTTCCGCCGCTTCCGAGCCGTCGATGTCGTCAAAGAGAGTGACCACGACCTTCTGCGCCACGAATATCGGTCCCTTCGTACGGCACGTTGCCAATTCATTTGTACAGTGCCCGACAATGCATTGTGAAGTCTCGACTAAATCCTTCCGCGTGTCCGAGCGCAATAGGTATCGGGTGTCGATCTGAGATCTTTCCGGGAAATTTTCGCGAACAGCCACCTCCCCGGTGCTTCGTGATGGCCGTCACGTAGATTCCTACAACTCAACGCGCGTAGAAATTTTGTGCGGGTAGTCTGAAGGAACCTGCTCAGCACCACACCACCGGGAGTGCCAGTGGCACGCGTCGTAGTCGACGTCATGCTCAAGCCGGAGATCCTCGACCCCCAGGGCCAGGCGGTCCAGCGCGCACTGCCGCGACTGGGTTTCGACGGCATCTCCGACGTACGTCAGGGAAAGCGATTCGAACTGGAAGTTGACGGACCGGTCGACGAGGCCGTGCTCGCCCGCATCCACGATCTTGCGGAATCCTTCCTCGCCAACACCGTGATCGAGGACTTCACCGTCAAGGTGGAGGAAGTCGCGGAGGCCGCGAAGTGACCGCTCGTATTGGCGTCGTCACTTTCCCCGGCAGCCTCGACGACCGGGACACTCAGCGCGCCATCCGCCTCGCGGGCGCCGAACCGGTCGCCCTCTGGCACAAGGACAAGGACCTCCACCAGGTCGACGCGGTCGTCCTTCCCGGTGGTTTCTCCTACGGCGACTATCTGCGGGCCGGCGCCATCTCCCGCTTCTCGCCGGTGATGGAGACGGTCATCGAGCAGGCCAAGGCAGGGCTTCCGGTCCTCGGTATCTGCAACGGCTTCCAGATCCTCACCGAGGCCCACCTGCTTCCCGGCGGGATGCTCGGCAACGACCACCTCCACTTCATCTGCCGCGACCAGAAGCTGCGGGTGGAGAACGCGGACACCGCCTGGACCGTCGACTACGCGTCCGGCCAGGAGATCCACATCCCGCTGAAGAACATGGACGGCCGGTACGTCGCCGACGAGTACACGCTGGACAAGTTGGAGGCCGAGGGGCGGGTCGTCTTCCGCTACCTGGACGTCAACCCCAACGGCTCCCTCCGTGACATCGCCGGCATCACCAACGAGGCCGGGAACGTCGTAGGCCTCATGCCGCACCCGGAGCACGCCACCGAGCCGCTGATCGGTACGGGCCGCACCGACGGCCTCCCGTTCTTCACGTCGATCCTCAAGAAGCTGGTCAACGCATGAGCCGGACGCCTCTGGACACGGTCGAGCACGCGGCCGCGACCCCCGACGTCGAGCTGCCCTGGGCCGAGCTGGGCCTGAAGAAGGACGAGTACGAGCGGGTCGTGGAGATCCTCGGCCGCCGGCCCACCGGCGCCGAGCTCGCCATGTACTCCGTCATGTGGTCCGAGCACTGCAGCTACAAGTCGTCGAAGGTGCACCTGCGCCAGTTCGGCGAGAAGGCCCCGCAGAGCGACGCGCTGCTCGTCGGCATCGGCGAGAACGCCGGTGTCGTCGACGTCGGCCAGGGCTACGCCGTGACCTTCAAGGTCGAGTCGCACAACCACCCGTCGTACGTCGAGCCCTACCAGGGCGCGGCCACCGGTGTCGGCGGCATCGTCCGCGACATCATCGCGATGGGTGCCCGTCCGGTGGCGGTCGTGGACCCGCTGCGGTTCGGTGCGGCCGACCACCCCGACACCAAGCGCGTGCTGCCGGGTGTGGTGGCGGGCATCGGCGGCTACGGCAACTGCCTCGGGCTCCCCAACATCGGCGGCGAGGTCGTCTTCGACGCCTGCTACCAGGGCAACCCGCTGGTCAACGCCGGTGCCATCGGTGTGATGCGGCACGAGGACATCCACCTCGCGAAGGCGTCCGGCGCGGGCAACAAGGTCATCCTGTACGGGGCCCGCACGGGCGGCGACGGCATCGGCGGCGCGTCGATCCTGGCGTCCGAGACCTTCGACGACGCCAAGCCGTCGAAGCGTCCCGCCGTCCAGGTCGGCGACCCCTTCCAGGAGAAGCTCCTCATCGAGTGCACCCTGGAAGCCTTCAAGGAGAAGCTGGTCGTCGGCATCCAGGACCTCGGTGCCGCTGGTCTGTCCTGTGCCACCTCCGAGCTCGCCTCCAACGGCTCCGGCGGCATGCGCGTCACCCTGGACGACGTACCGCTGCGCGACTCGACGCTCTCGCCCGAGGAAATCCTCATGAGCGAGTCGCAGGAACGCATGTGCGCGGTCGTCGAGCCGTCGAAGGTCGACCGGTTCCTGGAGATCTGCGACAAGTGGGACGTCATCGCCACCGTCATCGGTGAGGTCACCGACGGCGACCGCCTGGAGATCTACTGGCACGGCGGCAAGATCGTCGACGTCGACCCGCGCACGGTCGCGCACGACGGCCCGGTCTACGAGCGCCCGTACGCCCGCCCGGACTGGCAGGACGCCCTCCAGGCGGACGACGCGGGCAAGCTTGCCCGGCCCGGGAGTTCGGCGGAGCTGAAGGACCAGGTCCTGAAGCTGGTGTCGTCCCCCAACCAGGCCTCCAAGAAGTGGATCACCTCGCAGTACGACCACTTCGTGCAGGGCAACACGGTGCTGGCCCAGCCGGAGGACTCCGGCATGATCCGCATCGACGAGGAGACCGGCCTCGGTGTCGCGATCGCGACGGACGGCAACGGCCGCTACGCCAAGCTGGACCCGTACGCGGGCGCCCAGTTGGCGCTGTCCGAGGCCTACCGCAACGTGGCGACGACCGGCGCCAAGCCGCTCGCCGTCTCCGACTGCCTGAACTTCGGCTCGCCCGAGGACCCGGCCGTCATGTGGCAGTTCGCGGAGGCCATCCGTGGGCTGGCCGACGCCTGCCAGCAGTTGGGCACCCCGGTCACCGGCGGCAACGTCTCCCTCTACAACCAGACGGGCGAGGTGGCCATCCACCCGACCCCCGTCGTCGCGGTCCTGGGCGTCATCGACGACGTCGCCCGCCGCACCCCGGTCGCCTTCCAGGAGGAGGGCCAGCTGCTGTACCTCCTCGGCGACACGCGTGAGGAGTTCGGCGGCTCGGCCTGGTCCCAGGTGATCCACGACCACCTCGGCGGCCTGCCGCCCAAGGTCGACCTGGAGCGCGAGCGCCTGCTGGCCGAGATCCTGATCTCCGCCAGCCGGGACGGCATGATCGACTCCGCCCACGACCTGTCCGACGGCGGCCTGATCCAGGCGGTCGTGGAGTCGGCGCTGCTCGGCGGCAAGGGCGCCCGGCTGATCGTCCCGGACGGTCTGGACGCGTTCACCCTCCTGTTCTCGGAGTCGGCCGGCCGTGCGGTCGTGGCCGTCCCTCGCTCCGAGGAGGTCCGCTTCAACGACATGTGCGGCGCGCGGGGCCTGCCCGTCACCCGCATCGGTGTCGTCGACGGCGACTCGATCGAGCTCCAGGGCGAGTTCGAGCTGTCGCTGGAGGAACTGCGGACGGCCCACGAGGAGACGATTCCGGCACTGCTGAAGTAGTCGGTGGTCGTACGACCAGGAAGGCCCCGCTCGTCACAGCGACGAGCGGGGCCTTCGTCACACCGCCACCGGTTCGCGTGCCGGAGACGCCGAAGTGCCGGGTGCGGCCGGGGACTTGGGCAGCGCGGGGCCAACACCACGGCCAGGGCCATCAGCCCGGCACCGGCCCGGAAGGCCACGCCGGTCGCTTCTCGCGTCACGGTCGCAGCCCGCGCGCCCGCGGCACGTTCCCACCCCAAGACCACCTCACCCTCCCGCCCTCCCCGCCGACTAGGCTCACCGCCATGCCCACGGCCAGGAAGCGCGCCCGCACCTACGACTCCGCCAAGATCCGCGAGGCTCTGAAGAACCAGTTCGGACATGTACGGGAGGCGGTGGGCGCCCTCACCCCCGAGCAGCTCGCTCTCGAGACCCGCCTGGCCGGCTGGACCGTCCGGGACCTGGCCGCGCACATCACCATGGCCGTCGAGACGGTCAGCCGGAACCTCGACCGGGACGAACCCCCGGCGCCGCAGCTCACGCTCCTCGAATGGCCGTTCGCCACGGCCGCCCGGGCCGGTGACATCGCCGACGGCACCCGGGACCTGGCCACCGCCAACCCGGACCTCGACGCGCTGTACGCCCGCACCGAGGACCGGTTCCGCCAAGCCCTGAACGCTCCCGACTCCCGCGTCCTCGCCGCCCGTACCGGTGCCATGACCCTGGCCGACTACCTCGTCACCCGCACCGTGGAACTCGTCGTGCACACCGACGACCTGAGCGCCGCCGTCCCCGGCCTGGACATCCCCTACGACCGCCAGGCACTCGCCGCCTGCACCCGCCTCCTCGCCGACGCCCTCGCCGCCAAGGCGCCCGGCGGTTCGACCGAGGTGCGGATCCCGCCCTACGCGGTCGTGCAGTGCGTCGAGGGGCCGAAGCACACCCGGGGCACCCCGCCGAACGTCGTCGAGACCGATCCGCTGACCTGGATCCGGCTCGCCACCGGCCGGCTTTCCTGGAAGGACGCGCTCGACGCGGCCAGGGTCAGCGCGAGCGGGGAGCGGGCGGACCTGGGCGGGCTGCTTCCCCTGATGAGCTGATCAGCTGCGAACGGCTGCCGATGGACTGAACCCTTCACCCGCCTCACGCGTCAAAGAGCCATGAAGCGGACGACATACGCCAAGTACGCGGCCGCAGCCCTGGCCGGGACCACCGTCCTGGCCGCCTGTGGCACGGAGCCCGCGGGGACCAGGACCCAGGACGTCTCCGCCATCGCGGACACCGCCTGGGTGCCGAGGAAGGTCACCGTCGACGGCAAGGACTACGTCCTGCCCATGAAGGGCGCCCTCAAGAAGGCCCGGATCGCCTTCATGCCCGGCGCCGCCGATTCGGACACCGACGGTGGGGATTCCGGCGGCTCCGTGGGCTGCAACAGCATCGGTGCCGACGTGGACATCCGGGGCGACACCGTGAAGGTCTCCGACCTCATCATGACTCTGATGGGCTGCCCAGGGGCCGTGGGGGAGTTCGAGGAGAAGTTCGTCGGCGTCTTCGACAACGACCTCAAGGCCGAGCTATCCGGACGCCCGGGAGCCAGGACCCTCACCCTGACCAGCCCGCAGGACGACACCATCACCCTGCGCGAGGAGAAGCCCCCGGCCCTGAAGGGCACCCGCTGGGCGCTCGGCGAGAACGCCTACCTCACCCTCACCAAGAACAACACCGTCACCGGCAGCCTCGGCTGCAACAACTTCCACGGCAAGGCCACCGTCAAGGACGGCACCATCGAGTTCGGGCCCCTCGCGACCACGCGCATGATGTGTTCGGGACCGGTGATGAAGACCGAGCGCGAACTCGCCGGAATCCTCGCCGGAAAGGTCTCCTACCAGCAGGAACACGATTCCCTGAAGATCATCAAGGGCCCCGGGGAGAGCGTCGTGGCCCGGGCGGAGTAAGAAAGCCCACTCTCCGCGAATTCGGACCAGTGGTCGATCTCGCCTACACTCGGAACCGTGCCACGTGGTGACGGACGACTCAACCACGACCTGCTCCCCGGCGAGAAGGGCCCCCAGGACGCTTGCGGCGTCTTCGGTGTCTGGGCTCCGGGCGAAGAGGTCGCCAAGCTCTCCTACTTCGGGCTCTACGCCCTCCAGCATCGGGGCCAGGAATCCGCGGGTATCGCGGTCAGCAACGGCTCCCAGATCCTCGTCTTCAAGGACATGGGCCTCGTTTCCCAGGTCTTCGACGAGACCTCTCTCGGTTCGCTCCAGGGTCATATCGCGGTCGGTCACGCCCGCTACTCGACCACCGGCGCCTCCGTGTGGGAGAACGCCCAGCCGACGTTCCGTGCCACCGCGCACGGATCCATCGCGCTCGGCCACAACGGCAACCTGGTCAACACGGCGCAGCTCGCCGAGATGGTCGCCGACCTGCCCAAGCAGGAGGGCCGCAGCACCCGGGTGGCCGCCACCAACGACACCGACCTGCTCACCGCGCTCCTCGCGGCCCAGGTCGACGAGGACGGCAAGCCGCTGACCATCGAGGAGGCCGCTCCCGTGGTCCTCCCCCAGGTCCAGGGCGCTTTCTCGCTGGTCTTCATGAACGAGCACACCCTCTACGCCGCCCGCGACCCGCAGGGCATCCGCCCGCTGGTCCTCGGCCGCCTGGAGCGCGGTTGGGTGGTGGCCTCCGAGTCCGCCGCCCTCGACATCTGCGGTGCCAGCTACGTCCGCGAGATAGAGCCGGGCGAGTTCGTCGCCATCGACGAGAACGGCCTGCGCACCTCCCGATTCGCGGAAGCGAAGCCCAAGGGCTGTGTCTTCGAGTACGTCTATCTGGCGCGCCCCGACACCGACATCGCCGGCCGGAACGTCTACCTCTCCCGCGTGGAGATGGGCCGCAAGCTCGCGAAGGAAGCCCCGGTCGACGCGGACCTGGTCATAGCGACCCCGGAGTCCGGCACCCCGGCGGCCATCGGCTACGCCGAGGCGTCCGGCATCCCCTTCGGCGCGGGTCTCGTGAAGAACGCCTACGTCGGCCGTACGTTCATCCAGCCCTCGCAGACCATTCGCCAGCTCGGCATTCGCCTGAAGCTGAACCCGCTCAAGGAAGTCATCAAGGGCAAGCGCCTGGTCGTCGTCGACGACTCGATCGTGCGCGGCAACACCCAGCGCGCCCTGGTCCGCATGCTCCGCGAGGCGGGCGCCGCCGAGGTCCACATCCGGATCTCCTCGCCCCCCGTGAAGTGGCCCTGCTTCTTCGGCATCGACTTCGCCACCCGCGCCGAGCTCATCGCCAACGGCATGACCATCGACGAGATCGGCACCTCGCTGGGCGCCGACTCCCTGGCGTACATCTCCATCGACGGCATGATCGAGGCGACCACCATCGCCAAGCCGAACCTCTGCCGTGCCTGCTTCGACGGTGAGTACCCGATGGAACTCCCGGACCCCGAGCTGCTCGGCAAGCAGCTCCTGGAGACCGAGCTGGCCGCAGGGCCCGCCGCCACGGCCGCGGCCGACGCGATCCGTCGCCCGTAGACAGCCCGTCCTACCTGCCGTACGACACGAAAGTTCTCTACTGCCATGTCTGAGACAACTGGTGCCAGCTACGCAGCCGCGGGCGTTGACATCGAGGCGGGCGACCGCGCCGTAGAACTCATGAAGGAGTGGGTGAAGAAGACCCAGCGCCCCGAGGTCCTCGGCGGCCTCGGCGGTTTCGCCGGACTCTTCGACGCCTCCGCCCTCAAGCGCTTCGAGCGTCCCCTGCTCGCCTCCGCCACGGACGGCGTCGGCACCAAGGTGGACATCGCGCGCCGGCTGGGCGTCTACGACACCATCGGCCACGACCTGGTCGCGATGGTCATGGACGACATCGTGGTGTGCGGTGCCGAGCCGCTGTTCATGACCGACTACATCTGTGTCGGCAAGGTCCACCCCGAGCGGGTCGCCGCGATCGTCAAGGGCATCGCCGAGGGCTGTGTGCTCGCCGGCTGCGCCCTGGTGGGCGGTGAGACGGCCGAGCACCCCGGTCTGCTGGGTCCGGACGACTTCGACGTCGCCGGCGCCGGTACGGGCGTCGTGGAGGCCGACCGGCTGCTCGGCGCGGATCGCATCCGTAAGGGTGACGCCGTCATCGCCATGGCGGCCTCGGGTCTTCACTCGAACGGGTACTCGCTCGTCCGGCATGTGCTTCTGGACCAGGCGGGCCTCGCCCTGGACGCCCGGATCGAGGAGCTCGGCCGCACTCTCGGCGAGGAGCTCCTGGAGCCCACCAAGATCTACTCACTGGACTGCCTGGCCCTGATCCGCACGGCCGAGGTGCACGCCTTCTCGCACGTCACCGGTGGCGGCCTCGCCGCCAACCTGGCCCGGGTGATCCCCGACGCCCTGCACGCCGTCGTGGACCGCTCCACCTGGACCCCGGACCCGATCTTCGACCTCGTCGGCAGGACGGGTCAGGTCGAGCGCCTGGAGCTGGAGAAGACCCTGAACATGGGCGTCGGCATGATCGCGATCGTCCCCGAGGAGTCGGCGGACGTCGCCCTGGACACCCTGGCCGACCGCGGGGTCGACGCCTGGGTCGCGGGCGAGATCACGGACCGCGGCGACAAGGAGACCGGCGCCGAGCTGGTCGGCGATTACGCCGCATAAGAAGCGACGGCAGCGCAAAACCCGGTCCGGTGGTGTGGATCACCCCGGACCGGGTCAAGCACAGCTGGAGCGTCAAGCGCCGCGGCGGTGTTGAGACGAAGGACCGGACTCGTCGTCCTCGTCCTCGTCGTCGTTGTAGAGATCCGCGTACTGGGCGTACGGGTCGTCTTCCTCGTCGTCGTCCTCGAACGGCTCGCCATTCGGCGGCTGACTCGAAGTCGAAGCGCCCAGCTCATTGGCCAGACGCGACAGATCAGTCCCGCCGCTGCTGTACTTCAGCTGGCGGGCGACCTTCGTCTGCTTGGCCTTTGCCCGGCCGCGCCCCATGGCTCGACCCCCTCGGATACGGGGCTCGGTGGCCCCAGAGTCTTGACACGCGTTCATGATCTGGAACGGGCTCTCCGCGGAGAGACCGGTCCGTAGGGCTTCCACGGTACCTGAGCCCACGCCCATACGGTACGTCGCCCGCAGCACGGGCCCGGACCCAGGACCACCGGGGAGCCCCGTCCCCGCTGGTCAACCGCGATTTTAACCACTTCTGAGCGGCCGACCCGCCGACGAACGTGAGAGTTCTCTCCAAGAGTGCGCCGACGGGTACCGGTCAAACCTCAGCGGGCCGCTTTCGCGGCCGCCTCATGCATCCGCTGCTCGGCGATCCGGTCGGCCGCGGCGGCCGGCGGAATCCCGTCCTCCTTCGCACGTGCGAATATGGCGAGCGTGGTGTCGTAGATCTTCGCGGCCTTCGCCCGGCACCGCTCGAAGTCGAACCCGTGCAGTTCGTCGGCCACCTGGATGACCCCGCCGGCGTTCACCACGTAGTCCGGCGCGTAGAGGATCCCGCGGTCGGCGAGGTCCTTCTCGACGCCCGGGTGGGCGAGCTGGTTGTTGGCGGCGCCGCAGACGATCCGCGCGGTCAGCGCGGGCACGGTGTCGTCGTTCAGGGCCCCGCCGAGCGCGCAGGGGGCGTAGATGTCGAGGCCCTCGGTCCGGATCAGCGCGTCGGTGTCGGGGACCCGGGAGACGGCGGGGTGCCGGCCGGCGATCCGTTCCACGGCCTCCTGGCGCACGTCCGTGATCAGGACCTCGGCGCGCTCCTCGAGGAGGTGCTCCACCAGGTGGTGCCCGACCTTGCCGACGCCCGCGACGCCCACCTTGCGGCCGCGCAGCGAGGGGTCGCCCCACAGGTGCGCGGCGCTGGCCCGCATGCCCTGGTAGACGCCGTAGGCGGTGAGGACGGAGGAGTCGCCGGCGCCGCCGTTCTCCGGGGAGCGGCCGGTCGTCCAGCGGCACTCACGGGCGACGACGTCCATGTCTGCGACGTAGGTGCCGACGTCGCACGCGGTGACGTAGCGCCCGCTGAGCGAGGCCACGAAACGGCCGTAGGCGAGCAGCAGTTCCTCGCTCTTGTCGCGCTCCGGGTCGCCGATGATCACGGCCTTGCCGCCGCCGTGGTCGAGCCCGGCCATGGCGTTCTTGTACGACATTCCGCGCGCGAGGTTCAGCGCGTCGGCGACGGCCTCCTGCTCGCTCGCGTACGGGTAGAAGCGCGTCCCGCCGAGGGCGGGGCCGAGCGCGGTGGAGTGGAGGGCGATGACGGCCTTGAGGCCGCTCCTGCGGTCCTGGCAGAGCACGACCTGCTCATGACCGCCCTGGTCCGAGTGGAACAGGGTGTGCAGCACGTCGGCAGCGGCGCCGGTTACGTCGGTCACTGTGGTGACTCCTGGGTCCATTGCGGCGATGGGGCACAGGCGCCCGTAAGGGTGGCGGGGCCTGTGAGCACGAGATTAGGGCCTGTCGCGGCCCGTGAGCGTGCAGTGCTCAGGATCACCTCCTTCGGGGGGACGGGCGTGCGACGATTTGCATAGTTTTCCCGCACGTTTTGTGTGCGGGTCTCGCAGGTTTTCCCGGCAGGCTGCGGGGGAGAGAGCAGGCGTGCCCAAGGTGTCCTCGGTGATCGTCCCGTACGCGACCTATCTGCGCGTGTACGAACCGCTGGCCGCCTTCCCCGAGCCCGAGCGCACCCACTGGGCGCGCTACGCCCGCCGCCCGGACCGCCCCTCGTACCAGGACGAGCTGCGCCGCTCCCTGGCCGACCTGCTGCCCACCCCGCCCGTCCCGGTGCCGGTGCACGAGAGCAGCGACGCCTTCGTGCTCGACGTGGACGGCGTGGTGTGCGTGTGCCCGTGGCGCACCCGGCTGCGCGGCTGGCTGGCCCTGGAGGAGCTCGGGGAGGAGCTGCCGGGGCCGGTCCTGGACGCGGTGCTGCCCGAGGTCGTACGCCGCCAGAGCGCCCAGGACTACGAGCGCTGGCTCGCCCGCAACCCGGACGCCCGGCCCTGGATCCGCACCGCGACCTGGCAGGTGCCGCTGAACTGGTTCGTGCTCGTCTCCGACGAGGAGCGGCGCTTCGACAAGGGCTCCGGCGAGATCCCGCCGATGCTGCGTTACCGCACGCCCATGGTGCAGGCCAGGCGGCGCGTGGCGCGGGCTCTGCGGGCCCTCAAGGACGCCGTCGACGAGGGGCCGCTCATCGACGGCCTGATCGATGTGGGGCGCTGGCTGGAGGAGTTCCACCCGCGCTCACTGGTCGAGCTCGACTACGGCGGTCTGGTGCATGTGCTCCCGCCGGGCGAGCTGGAGGACGACCACTCGGCGGCCGACGTGGCCGAGGGCGTGGAGGCGCTCAGGCACGGTGACGGGGTCGCGGCGGGCGAGGCCTACGGGCGGCTCGGGGAGCGCTGGCGGTCCGTCAGGGATCGTCGCTCGGCGAACTGAATGTGCCCCATGTCACGAACAGGCGTTTGACCTGACGCCCGTTTTGGGGTTTCGTCCTCGCTCAAGGTGTTCAACTTCCCCTGAAGTCTCACCGACAAGGGACGTAGGTTTCGATCCGGGCGTACGCCTCACGAAGTGTCAAGCGTGACGGACCGCACGTACCCGGCTCTTGCATCTCTTGCCCCTCCTCATGCCAAAATAGGACAAGGGGCCCGGGGGAGGTTCCGCTTTGGGGGGTCTGGTGACTCCTGATCGCCCTGTGACTGATCGTCACAGTGGCGTGACTGTCCGCTATGGCATGGTCCATCGGCATCCGTCGCCGATGAACACCTGGGGGGCAATTCCATCGGTTTGGCCGACGCGGCTGGACAGATGGTGTAGTTGTAGTGCCGAGGACAAGCCGTTCGTCCTATAACCGACTCGACCCGCATCCGCCATTTCGGGCAACGCGGGTCAAGGTGCAGAATTTAGAGGAAAGAACCGAGAACGATCGGTTCTCCCGAGGAGGCCGCTCATGACCGCTCGCACCCCTGATGCCGAGCCGCTGCTGACCCCGGCTGAGGTCGCCACGATGTTCCGCGTGGACCCGAAGACGGTCACGCGGTGGGCGAAGGCCGGCAAGCTCACGTCGATCCGCACGCTCGGCGGGCACCGCCGTTACCGCGAGGCTGAGGTCCGCGCTCTGCTCGCGGGCATCCCGCAGCAGCGCAGCGAGGCCTGAACAACTGAATAACCGGACAAACCGGCCCGCCCCCCAGCTGGCCGCGGCGTCCGAACACCGGCTCCAAGCGACGCGGGTCCTGCCCCAACAGGGCCCATTCTCAACCTCGTCGTCGATCGCGCTGGACTCCGCCGAGTCCAGCGCGATCTTTTTTGTGCGCGGACCGTGGGCGGTCGGTGGCCCTGTGGGCGGGCTTGTCGGAGTCTGGGGAGGGGTGTCGGATCTCCTGTGAGGCGGGCCCCGGTCGACGTGCGATCAAGGGTGCAATTGCACATATTAAATTGACCTGTTGTAAGACAGGGGTAAGTTCCACGGTTTCAAAAACTCATGCGGTGACTCCCGTCACATGCCAGAGTCCTTGTTGCCGTCGGGCCCGGTGCGCTAGAGAGCGTCAGGCCGGGGAGGGAGTCTCGTCCTCCGTGAACTCCTCCGTGAAGTCCTCCGCGCGGTCCTCCGGGGATGTGCCGGCTCCTGGGGCGGAGTCCATCGCCAGCCGCAACAGGCGGTGGCAGATCGGGCAGTGGCGGGTCAGATGCCGATACGACGACGCGGCCGACAGATGCGCGCGGAGCAATGCCCGCGTCTCGTGCCTGACCGATGCCGTCATACGCCACCTCCGGGCTCCGTTGGGAACGGGGGCCTGGTTTCTGGGTACCGGTGCTTCGAGGCGCCGTCAAGATGGCGTGGCGCTCCGCGGGGGTGCCGTGACTCGCCTGAACCCCCGCGATGCCTCACCCGGCGCTGCGGTGGCCGTACTGGGGGCTGCCGCCTCCCAGTGCCCCGCTTCGGCCCTGAAGGGGCCTCGTCCTCAACTGCCGGACGGGCTGGGATGCCTGGACCCGCGTCCGCATACGAAGAAGGCCCGCGCCCCGTTGCCGGGATGCGGGCCTCGCTTCTGCTGCGGTCCTGACGGGATTTGCTGTGTCTGATTGCG
>NZ_JBEXFB010000028.1:0-44306 GCF_040606575.1 Streptomyces sp. NPDC005402 | reverse complement strand
GCGGCTCCGCCGCGGGTGCGGCCTCCGGGCGTGAAGAAGGCCCGCCCCCGTTGCCGGGATGCGGGCCTCGCTTCTGCTGCGGTCCTGACGGGATTTGCTGTGTCTGATTGCGGCTCCGCCGCGGGTGCGGCCTCCGGGCGTGAAGAAGGCCCGCCCCCGTTGCCGGGATGCGGGCCTCGCTTCTGCTGCGGTCCTGACGGGATTTGAACCCGCGGCCTCCACCTTGACAGGGTGGCGAGCACTCCAAACTGCTCCACAGGACCAGGTTTCGCGGCGCTTACTGGTGCGTTGCGCTGCGAGAAGGACTGTACAGGAGCTGGCGGGTCCTGGTCGAACTCACCCTCCGTGCGGGCGTCGTCACGGAGCCAGGGTGTCGATCGCCTTCACGATCCGCTTGTCGGAAATGGGGTACGCCGTGCCGAGCGCGTGGGCGAAATAGCTCACCCTGAGCTCCTCGATCATCCAGCGGACGTCCAGGACCTGCTGGGGCACGGGCCGGCCCTGGGGGAGCTGCTCCAGCAGCCAGGCGTACTCGTCCTGCATCTCGTGGACCTTCTCCATACGGGTCGTGTCCCGCTGGACGTTCGTCGCCATCTGCTGGAGCCGGCGGTCCGCCGCGACCAGGTAGCGCATCAGGTCGGGCAGGCGGCGCAAGCCCGTCTCCGTGACGAAGCCGGGCTTCACGAGCGCGTCCAACTGCTTGCGCACGTCCGCCAGGTTCGCCAGCAGCGCCGGGCTGCGTACGGCCTTCAGGCGCCGCTCACAGGCCTGCCAGGCGGCGAGCACCTGCTGCACCTGCCCGACCGTACGGACCGTGGTGTCGACGATCTCGGCGCGTACCTTGTCGTACAGCTTCCGGTACGACTCCTCGTCCCAGGCCGGCCCCCCGAAGTCCCCGATCAGCTTGTCCGCGGCCGCCGTCGCGCAGTCCTCGAACAGCGCCTGGATCGAGCCGTGCGGGTTCGCCGACAGGGCGAGCTTCTGGGGGTTCGTCAGCTTCTCGGAGGCGAACTTCGCCGGGCTCACCGGGATGTTGCGCACGATCAGCCGCCGCGTGCCCTTCCACATCGCCTCGGCCTGCTCGGCCTCCGTGTCGAAGAGACGGACGGAGACCGTGTCGCCGTCGTCGACCAGGGCCGGGTACGCCTTCACCGGCTGCCCGGCCCGACGGGTCTCGAAGACACGCGTGAGCGTGCCGATCGTCCAGTCGGTCAGGCCCTTGCGCTCCAGGGACTCCCCGCCCTGGCGCTCCGCCGTGGCCGCCGCGGCCTGCGAGAGGGCCTGGCGTGCCTTCGGCTTCAGCTGCAGGCGCAGGGACTCCAGGTCCTTGTCCTCGGCGAGCTTGCGACGCCGTTCGTCGACGATCCGGAAGGTGATCCGCAGATGCTCCGGGATCCTCGACTGGTCGAAGTCCTCCGCGTCGAAGGGCACGCCGACCATGCGCTTGAGTTCGCGGGCCATCGTGACCGTCAGGGGTTCCTGGAGGGGGACGGCCGTGGCGAGGAACCGCTGGGCGAAGTTCGGTGCCGGGACGTAGTTGCGGCGGATCGGCTTGGGGAGGGAACGGATCAGCTCCGTCACCAACTCCTCCCGCAGGCCCGGGATCTGCCAGTCGAACCCCTCGTCCTTCACCTGGTTCAGGACCTGGAGCGGGATGTGGACCGTCACACCGTCCGCGTCCGCGCCCGGCTCGAACTGGTACGTCACCCTGAACTTCAGGGGCCCCTGCCGCCACGAGTCGGGGTAGTCGGCCTTGGTGACCGCCTCCGCCGACTCCCGGATGAGCATCTCCCGCTCGAAGTCCAGGAACTCCGGCTGCTCCTGCCGCTTCCGCTTCCACCACGAGTCGAAGTGCGCCCCGGACACGACGTGTTCGGGCACCCGCTGGTCGTAGAAGTCGAAGAGCGTGTCGTCGTCGACCACGATGTCCCGGCGCCGCGCCCGGTGCTCCAACTCCTCGACCTCGCTGAGGAGTCGGCGGTTGTCGGCGAAGAACTTGTGGTGGGTGCGCCAGTCGCCCTCGACCAGGGCGTTGCGGATGAAAAGCTCGCGGGAGGCCTCCGGGTCGATACGGCCGTAGTTCACCTTCCGCTGGGCGACGATCGGCACGCCGTACAGCGTGACCTTCTCGTACGCCATCACCGCGGCCTGGTCCTTCTCCCAGTGCGGTTCGGAGTACGTCCGCTTCAGCAGGTGTTCGGCCAGTGGCTCGACCCACTCGGGCTCGATCTTGGCGTTGACGCGGGCCCAGAGGCGTGAGGTCTCCACCAGCTCCGCCGACATGACGAAACGCGGCTGCTTCTTGAAGAGCGCGGAGCCCGGGAAGAGCGCGAACTTGGCGCTGCGGGCGCCCAGATACTCGTTCTTGTTGCCGTCCTTCACGTCCTTCATGCCGATGTGCGAGAGCAGACCGGCGAGGAGGGAGACGTGGACGCTCTGGTCGGCCGCGTCCTCCTCGTTGAGATGGATCCCCATCTGCTTGGCGACCGTGCGCAGTTGGGTGTAGATGTCCTGCCATTCGCGAATGCGCAGGAAGTTCAGGTACTCCTGCTTGCACATCCGGCGGAAGGACGACGAGCCGCGCTCCTTCTGCTGCTCGCGGACATAGCGCCACAGGTTCAGGTAGGCGAGGAAGTCGCTGGTCTCGTCCTTGAAGCGGGCGTGCTGCTGGTCGGCCTGGGTCTGCTTGTCGGCCGGGCGCTCGCGCGGGTCCTGGATGGACAGCGCGGCGGCTATGACCATGACCTCGCGGGCGCAGCCGTTCTTGTCGGCCTCCAGGACCATGCGGGCGAGGCGCGGGTCGACGGGCAGCTGGGCGAGCTTGCGGCCGGTGTCCGTGAGCCGCTTGCGTACGTCCTTCTGCGCCGGGTCCAACGCGCCCAGTTCCTGGAGGAGTTGGACGCCGTCGCGGATGTTGCGGTGGTCCGGCGGGTCGATGAAGGGGAACTTCTCGATGTCGCCGAGGCCGGCCGCGGTCATCTGCAGGATGACGGAGGCGAGGTTGGTGCGGAGGATCTCCGCGTCCGTGAACTCGGGGCGGGCCTCGAAGTCCTCCTCGCTGTACAGCCGGATGCAGATGCCGTCGGAGGTACGGCCGCAGCGGCCCTTGCGCTGGTTGGCGCTGGCCTGCGAGACGGGCTCGATGGGCAGCCGCTGGACCTTGGTGCGGTGGCTGTAGCGGGAGATGCGGGCGAAGCCGGGGTCGATGACGTACTTGATGCCCGGGACGGTGAGGGAGGTCTCGGCGACGTTGGTCGCCAGAACGATCCTGCGCCCGGTGTGCGGCTGGAACACACGGTGCTGCTCGGCGTGCGAGAGCCGGGCGTACAGGGGCAGGACCTCCGTGAAGCGGTAGTTCTTCTTCACGAGGGCGTCGGCGGTGTCGCGGATCTCCCGCTCACCGGAGAGGAAGACGAGGATGTCGCCCTTGCCCTCGCCCTGGAGCTCCTCGACCGCGTCACAGATGGCGGTGATCTGATCGCGGTCGGAGTCGTCAGCGTCCTCTTCGAGCAGCGGGCGGTAACGGACCTCCACCGGGTACGTCCGGCCGCTGACCTCGACGATCGGGGCGTCCCCGAAGTGCCGGGAGAACCGCTCGGGGTCGATGGTGGCCGAGGTGATGACGACCTTGAGGTCGGGGCGCTTCGGCAGCAGCTGGGCCAGGTACCCGAGCAGGAAGTCGATGTTGAGGGATCGCTCGTGGGCCTCGTCGATGATGATCGTGTCGTAGGCGCGCAGCTCGCGGTCGGTCTGGATCTCGGCGAGCAGGATGCCGTCCGTCATCAGCTTCACGAAGGTCGCGTCCTGGTTCACCTGGTCGGTGAAGCGCACCTTCCAGCCGACGGCCTCGCCGAGCGGGGTGTCCAGCTCCTCGGCGACCCGCTCGGCGACGGTACGGGCGGCGATCCGGCGGGGCTGGGTGTGCCCGATCATGCCCTTGACGCCCCGGCCGAGCTCCAGGCAGATCTTCGGGATCTGGGTGGTCTTGCCGGAGCCGGTCTCACCGGCCACGATCACGACCTGGTGATCGCGGATGGCGGCCGCGATGTCGTCCTTCTTCTGGCTGACCGGCAGCTGCTCGGGATACGACACGGCGGGCACGCGGGCTCGGCGCGCACGCACACGCTCCGCGCCCTTGCCGACCTCCGCCTCGATCTCGGTCAGCACGGAGGCTCGCGCCTCCGGCTTGCGGATCTTGCGCGCGCCTTCGAGCCTGCGCCCGAGCCGGTGCGCGTCACGCAGGGACAGCTCGGTCAGGCGGGCGGCGAGATCCCCGAAGGCGGGGGTGCCGGGGGCGGGGGCAGGGTGCGTAGACATACGCGATCCAGGATCTCATCCCCGGGAAATTACTGGCGAACGGTTTTGTCCCCGGTGGTTCGCCTGCACGTTCACATACAACAAGACCCCGATCCGGAGATCGGGGTCTGTGCTGTGGCTGGGGCCGGGGTCGAACCGGCGACCTACCGCTTTTCAGGCGGTCGCTCGTACCAACTGAGCTACCCAGCCGCGAGGCTTCCGGGGAAACCTCAGCGGTCCTGACGGGATTTGAACCCGCGGCCTCCACCTTGACAGGGTGGCGAGCACTCCAAACTGCTCCACAGGACCAAGCGTTGTGCACGAATAGTGTCGCACACGGTGTTACGTGCCCCCAACGGGATTCGAACCCGTGCTACCGCCTTGAAAGGGCGGCGTCCTAGGCCGCTAGACGATGAGGGCTATCGGCCCGCCTGGGCGCTTCTCAGCGCGTCGGGGACGTGAGAAGCATATGGGATGCCGGGAGGTATCGCCAAAACGGTTTAGGGGCTCCCTGTGGGCGAGGCCGTGGACGAGCCCGTGAGTGAACCCGTGGGGGAGGGCGTCGCCCCCGGCTGGTTGTCCTCGGGGAGGTGGCGGCTGACCTCCGCCGTCGTGAGGCCGAGACCGCCGAGTTTGATCTCGTCCCAGGCCTGAAGGCGGCGGGTGTCGCGGTCCATGTAGAGGATCGAGGCCTCGATGGGGTCGGGGTACTTGCCCTCGACGGCCCGTAGCCCGCTGCCGCCGGTGGAGCCCTCGACCCGCAGCCGCGTGCCCTTCTTCATGACCTCCATCTCCTGGTGGTGGAGGTGGCCGGACAGGATCATCGGGACCTCGCCGTCGACCTCGCGCGCCGCCGAGGGTTCGTGGGCGATCGCGAGGTCGACCGGGGTGCCCGCGGCGCGCTGCTCGCGCAGGGCCGCGGCCAGGCGGTCGCCGGCCGCCTCCTGTGACTCGTCGGCCCCCGGGTTCGTCGAGCGGTCGGGGGTGAACTGGGGGTCGCCCATGCCCGCGAACCGCAGCCCGGCGATCGTCTGCGCCTTGCCGTTGTCGAGGACCTGGACGCCCTTGAGGCCCTCCAGGTAGCGCTGGGTGGTCAGGGAGTCGTGGTTGCCGCGGACCCAGACGTACGGCGCCCCGAGGTCGGGGATCGGGTCGAGGAAGCCGTTCTCCGCGGCCGTGCCGTGGTCCATGGTGTCGCCGGAGTCCACGATCACGTCGACCTTGTACTGCTCCACCAGCGAGGCGATGATCTTCCAGCTCGCCGGGTTCAGATGGATGTCGGAGACGTGCAGGACCCGGATGGTGGTGGGGTCCGGCTGGTAGGCGGGGAGCGTGGAGGTGACGTCGTAGAGCTTCGTCACGTTCGTCACCAGGCGGGCCAGCTCCTTCTGGTAGACGTCGAACTCGGTGACGATGCTGCGCGCGTTGCCGACCAGGGAGGGGGCGGAGGAGAGCAGCCCCGAGAACTTCGGCTCCAGGACCGATTCCGGGTTCCAGGTGGCGTACGCCGTGCCGCCGCAGGCCGCCAGGAGGGTGAAGGCGAGTCCGCCGGCCGCGAGGGCCCGGCGGGGGCGGCGGTAGACCGCGAGGCCGAGTGCCGTGGCGCCCGCCACCACGGCGACGCAGGAGCGCAGGGCGAGGTCGAGGGTGCCGTGCTCGACGTCCGTGGCGACCTCGTCCTGGAGGCCGGAGAGGCGCTCGGGGTGGTCGACGAGGGCCTGGGAGCGTTCCGGGTCCAGCTGGTCGACGTTGACGTCGAGGCGGACCGGGGCCTGGTGGCTGTCCAGTTGGAGCGCGCCGAGCGGGGAGACGTTGATCTTCGTGCCGCCGGACAGGGACGGGCGCAGCGTCATCGTCGTGTTCATGGGGCCGACCGGGACCCGGACGTTGCCGACGATCAGCAGTCCGAGCCAGGCACCCAGAAGGACGACGGCCACCAGGCCGAGGGCGCGGGCCCAGGGGTGCGGCTGGTGGACGAGCTCGACGGACGGGTGGGAGCGTCGCCTGCCGTACTGGCGGGCGAGGGCTCGCGGGGGCCTTCGTAGGGTGTTCAGGATGCTCCGGACGTTCAGGACTGCGGCGGGGACGCGGGCCATTGGTCCCCTATGCCCAGGTCCGCCCGCGGATATGCGGGCGTGCTCATGACTCTCGTACGGCGGGGTCGTACCGGAGAATGGGCTTGTGCTGGAGATGACGCGCGAGGAGTTCGAGGAACTGGTCGCCGAGGCGCTGGACCGGATTCCGCCGGAGTTGACGCGGCTGATGGACAACGTCGCGGTGTTCGTCGAGGACGAACCGCCGGCGGACGATCCCGAGCTGCTCGGGCTGTACGAGGGCACGCCGCTGACCGACCGGGGCGAGTGGTACGCCGGGGTGCTGCCGGACCGCATCACGATCTACCGGGGGCCGACGCTCAGGATGTGCGAGACGCGGGAGGACGTCGTCGCGGAGACCGAGGTGACGGTCGTCCACGAGATCGCCCATCACTTCGGGATCGACGACGCGCGGCTACATGCGCTCGGGTACGGCTGACGCCGTTTCGAACGGGCCGCGTGTCCTCTTGTGGGCGGCGGGAGTTGGGCAGGTTGACTCTTTGACGACCGCCCTCGGAGGTGGCTGCTCGTGCGCCCCTTGTACGTACCCGTCCGACTGGCCGCCACGGTCATGGCCGTCGCCGCCGCCGCGGGCTGCATGAGCGTGGGCGGGGACGAGGGAGGCGGCGGCGCGAAGCCGTCGCACTCCGCCGGTGAGCGGGGCGGGGAGGCGCCGGACGGGGGGTCCGCGGCCTCGGGCGGTTCCGTGGGGCTCGGCGGGACGGGCTCGGACGGCAAGCACGCGAAGCACGGCAAGGGGAAGGACGGCAAGGGATCGGCCTCGCCGTCGGCGTCCGCTTCGGCGGGACCGGGCGCGTCGGCCTCGGCCGGGGTGAAGCCGGGGAGTTCGGTGCGGCCGGTGCCCTCGGCGACGAAGACCGACCCGGAGCCCACCCGTACGCCCGACCCGGAGCCGCCGGCGCCGAGCGAGCCGCCCGCGTCGCCCACGCCGTCGCCGCCGCCCGCCGAGCCGTCCTCGTCGGCGCAGCCGGAGACGGGGCCGCAGCTGAGCCAGCGGGAGCCCGCGCCCACCGCCGGGTCGCCGGTGTGACGACCGCTGGGGCGACGGCGAAGTGCCGCGAGTGACCTCGGATACATACGAGGGCATCGGTTTGCCTTCGGGGGCGACGGGTGCGTATGGTTATAGATCGTTTGATCATTTGCCCGGCGCCAAAGCAGAAGAGCGCCGTGTGGCGCGTTCTCTCCCTTGCCGTGGCTGACCGCATAGAGGCGGTCGTATTGCGAATCACGGAGTTGACGGGCGCGTGCCGACGAGACTCCGGAAGGTTTCGCATACGCATGTCCATTTCCAGTACTGATCACGTCGTCGTGCCCGAGAACGAGGGCACCGAGGACGCCGTCGAGGTCACCTTCTCGGACCTCGGCCTCCCCGAGGGCGTCGTGCGCAAGCTCGCCCAGAACGGCGTGACCTCCCCCTTCCCGATCCAGGCCGCGACCATCCCGGACGCCCTGGCCGGCAAGGACATCCTCGGCCGTGGCCGCACCGGCTCCGGCAAGACCCTCTCCTTCGGTCTGCCGCTGCTGACGAAGCTGTCCGGCGGCCACACCGACAAGAAGAAGCCCCGCGGCATCATCCTCACGCCGACCCGTGAGCTCGCGATGCAGGTCGCGGACGCCCTCCAGCCCTACGGCGACGTCCTCGGCCTCAAGATGAAGGTCGTCTGCGGCGGTACGTCGATGAGCAACCAGATGTACGCCCTGGAGCGCGGTGTCGACGTCCTCGTCGCCACCCCGGGCCGGCTGCGCGACCTCATCAACCGCGGTGCCTGCTCCCTGGCGAACGTCGAGGTCGCCGTCCTCGACGAGGCCGACCAGATGTCCGACCTGGGCTTCCTGCCCGAGGTCACCGAGCTGCTCGACCAGATCCCGGGCGGCGGCCAGCGCATGCTGTTCTCGGCCACGATGGAGAACGAGATCTCCACGCTGGTCAAGCGCTACCTGAGCAACCCGGTCACGCACGAGGTCGACAGCGCCCAGGGCAACGTCACGACGATGTCCCACCACATCCTCATCGTGAAGCCCAAGGACAAGGCGCCGGTCACGGCCGCGATCGCCTCCCGCAAGGGCCGCACGATCATCTTCGTCCGCACCCAGCTGGGCGCCGACCGTATCGCCGAGCAGCTGTGCGACTCCGGTGTGAAGGCCGACGCGCTGCACGGCGGCATGACGCAGGGTGCCCGCACCCGCGTCCTGGAGGACTTCAAGAAGGGCTACGTCAACGCGCTCGTCGCGACCGACGTCGCCGCCCGCGGTATCCACGTCGACGGCATCGACCTCGTCCTGAACGTCGATCCCGCCGGTGACCACAAGGACTACCTGCACCGCGCAGGGCGTACCGCTCGCGCGGGCCGCACCGGCACGGTCGTATCGCTGTCCCTGCCGCATCAGCGCCGCCAGATCTTCCGGCTGATGGAGGACGCGGGCGTCGACGCCGGGCGTCACATCATCAACTCCGGTACGGCCTTCGAGCCCGAGGTCGCCGAGATCACCGGCGCCCGTTCGATGACCGAGGTCCAGTCCGAGTCCGCGGCCAACGCGGCTCAGCAGGCCGAGCGTGAGGTCGCCCACCTCACCAAGGAGCTGGAGCGGGCGCAGCGCCGCGCGACCGAGCTGCGCGAGGAGGCCGACCGCCTGGTCGCCCGCGCCGCCCGCGAGCGCGGTGAGGACCCGGAGACGGCGGTCGCCGAGGCGCAGGCCGCCGTGGCCGAGGCGGTGGAGGCGGCTGAGGCCGTGGTCGCCGAGCAGGCCGCCGAGCGTCCCGCGTACGAGCAGCCGCGTCAGCGCCGCGACGAGCGGGGCAACTACGAGCGTCGTGACGACCGTCGGGACGACCGGGGTGGCCGTTCCTTCGAGCGTCGTGACGACCGTGGCGGCTTCAACCGCGACCGCCGTGACGGCGAGCGTGGCGGGTTCCGTCGTGACGACCGTCGGGACGACCGGGGTGGCCGTTCCTTCGAACGCCGTGACGAGCGTCCCAGCGGTGGCTTCAACCGCGACCGCCAGGGCGACCGCCCCACCGGTGGCTTCAACCGTGACCGTCGTGACGAGCGTCCCTCGGGTGGCTTCAACCGCGACCGCCAGGGCGACCGTCCCACCGGCGGTTTCAACCGTGACCGTCGTGACGAGCGTCCCTCGGGTGGCTTCCGTCGTGACGACCGCCCGTCGGGTGGCTTCAACCGCGACCGTCGTGACGAGCGTCCGTCCACCCACCGGGGCAGCGACCGCCCCTTCAACCGTGACCGCCAGGGCGACCGTCCCACCGGCGGAGGTTTCCGCTCCGGCGGCCACGACCGCCCGCACGGCCGTCGTGACGACCGCCCGGCCGGCTCCTCCTTCGGCCGCCGTGACGACAAGCCGCGCTGGAAGCGCAACGGCTGACCCTCTCGGGCAGTGAACGCCGTGGCCCCCCGTCGTATCTGACGGGGGGCCACGGCGTTTGTCGTACAGCCCGTCAGAAAGCGCTCTCCGGGAAGATGAAGAGAAGGTAAGATCAGCCCACTTGTGAGACGGATGTGATGGCCGGGGGGCCAGGGACACCGCACGGCGGTGGGCCGTCCGTCTCCTTCTTCGGGGAGGGTCTTCCTTGGCTCGTCATGCCGCCGTACGTCTACGCCTCATCGCCGCCTCTGCCGTACTGGCGGCCGGACTGAGCCCGCTGCTGCCGTCGTCCGCCGTCGCGGACACCGCGCAGGAGACGGTGGTGCCGGCGGCGTTCCGGAGCTCGTACACCACTGCCTCCGTCTCGTACGCGGAGACCGCCTACGGGGGCGAAGGAGCGGGCGGCCAGGGTGTCTTCCACCGCTTGGAGGGTCACTCGGGGCTGGTGTGGACGCGGTACGCGGACGGTACGACCGTCGATGTACCGGCGGCCGGCAGCGGCCTGGCGGTCGACAACGGCACGGGCGGCGACGTCCTGGCGCGCCGTTACCAGGACGGGCGCGTCGAGCTGTTCGACGCCGCCGACGGCACGACCGGCACGCTCCGGATCCCCACGGCGTACGACGGTGTGTTCGGCGGTGTGTACGGCCGTACGGTCGTTGCGATCGAGAACGTCACCGGTGAGGGCGGGATCAGTACCCGGGTCCTGCATCTGCTGAGCCCGGGACCTGACGCAAGCACCCGGGACCTGACGATCTCCGGCCTGCCCCCGGGCATGCAGGTCGGTGCGCCGCTGCGCGGCGACGCCTCCGGCATCGTCTTCCGCGCGTCGCTCGACGGCAGCATCCGGTCGGTGATCGTCGACCCGGAGACCGGCCAGGTCCTGAGCTGGACCCCGGCGCTGTCCGGCGGCAATTCCACCGTTCTGTCGCCCGACCACCTGGTTCACTACGCGGGCGACACCGCCTCGAAGGCGTACGTCTACTCCCGTGCCGACCTCTCGGCACCGCCGGTCGAGGTGACGCTGGACGGTGCCGACGGCGGGAGCCCCGCCGACGAGCTCTCGGTGGTGGGTGATTGGCTCGTCCACCGCCCGGCCGGCGGCACCAAGGTGACCGCCGTACCGATCGCGGGCGGCGCCCCGATCACCCTGCTCGCCGCCTCGAACGCCGGTGTCTCCGCCTCGGCGAACGGGGACGCCGTCGCCGTGGGCCGTACCGGTGCCGACGACTGGGGGCTCCAGCGCATCCATGCCGGTGAGGACGGCAGGCCCGTGGTGAGCATGGTCAAGGCGCTGCCGAAACCGCCGTACCGGATTCAGGGGCTCGCCCTGGAGCAGGGGCGGTTGCTGGTCGCCGACGAGAGCTGGGGCGGGGAGCGGGACACCTACGTCCGGACGGTCGCCGCGACGGGCACGCCCAGGTACGGGGGGCGCTCCTCGTACGACGGGACCTCGATGATGCTCTTCGACTGCCCGTCGCAGGAGGGCGGTTGCCGGGTGTTCGGCACGGCCGACGACCGAGCGGTGTGGCTGATGAAGGACTCGGCCACCTCGGACCGTCTCCAGGCCGAGGGGCCCGGCCAGTACGACTCCTGGTATCGGAGCGTCCCCGCGGGCGGACGGATCACGGATGTGTCCGGCCAGTACCTGATCCACACGACCGCGACCCAGCAGTCCGTGCTGAAGATCGGCAACAGCGGCACCGCTGCCGTCACCCGCGCCCCCGGCGCCGCCGCTCTCTCCGGCGACGTGCTCTGGACGGCCGGTACGACCCCCGGCACCGTCACGGCGTACGACCTGACGGCGAAGAAGACCACCGAGACGCTGACGACCGACGCCGGCTGCACCCCCACCGACCTCCAGGCGCTCGGCCGCTACCTCTACTGGACCTGCGACGGCAAGGCCGGCGTCTACGACCGTACGGCCGGGAAGTCGGTCCCCGTCCCGGCGGGTGAGGCCGAGCTCGGGGACGGCTTCGTCGTCACGCACGACAAGCAGGCCGGGAAGCTGACACTGACGAGAGTGGCCGGCGGGACGTCCGAGAGCCGGGTGATCGGCGACCTGCCCGACACCGGGGTCTCGCAGCGGAACGTGCGCTGGACGGTCGACGCGGCGGGCGCGAACGCCGCCTATGTGGACGATCAGGAGCAGGTGCACCTCGTGCCGTCGGGGGTGGCGCAGCAGCCGCTGAGACTGCTGGCACCGGTCACGAAGGCGGCGTCCGTCACCGCGCACGAGATCGACACGACGCCGGACACCCTGGTCTCTCTGCTGCTGTCGAAGCCGACGGCGAGTTCGCGCCTGACCGTGCGTGACAAGGCGACCGGCAAGGTCGTGTACACGCGGGACGGCGGCGCCGCGCGCGGCGGGCTGAACGTCGGCTGGCCCGGGACCGACTCCAACGGGAAGGTCCTGACCGACGGCCCCTACGACTGGACGCTGTCGGTCACCCCGGCGGACGGCGTCGGAGCCGCGCTGTCGTCGACCGGCACGGTCGGGCTGATCGACGGACTCCCGGCCCGCCACCACCACGTCGGCGGCAGCGACGCCATCGGCGACCTGCTCACCCAGAGTTCCTCGGGCACGCTGCACTTCCACCAGGGCACGGGCAAGGGAACGTTCATCGGGGACATTCCCAGCAGGGGCTGGGCGACCACGGTCAAGCCGCTTCCCTTCGGCGACCTGAGCGGCGACCGCTGCAACGACATCCTGATGCGGTCGGCCAGTGGTGCCCTGCGCCTGTACAAGCCGGGTTGCAGCGCCGAGTTCAAGACGTCAACGCCGTACACGACGCTCGGCAGTTCGGGCTGGAACCAGTACGACGTGCTGACCTACCCCGGTGACGTGACAGGGGACGGCCGTCCCGACCTGATCGCGCGGGGTGCTTCGACCGGCACGGTCTATCTCTACAAGGGCACCAGCGCCGGCAAGCTCTCCGCGCGCGTGAAGCTCTACGACAACTGGAAGACGTACAAGAAGGTCGTGGGTACCGGGGACCTCAACGGCGACGGCATCGGGGATCTGCTCGCGCAGGACAAGTCGAACAACCTCTACCGGTACTACGGCAAGGCCAACGGGACGTTCTCGGCGCGGACGAAGTTGTTCACGGCGTGGGGCGGCTCGTACAACGTGATCGTCGGCGTCGGTGACATCACCGGGGACGGCAGGGCCGACCTGGTCTCCCGGGACAGCGCGGGCAACGTCTGGCGCAACAACGGCACCGGCAAGGGGTCGTTCGGGGCGCGTACGAAGATCGCGAGCGGCTGGCAGGGCTACAAGGGCCTCTTCTAGAGGGGCACTTCTCGGCCAAGTTGTGACGTGTGTCACGCCCCCGGTGTGGGAATCGCTGGGGGCATGACAGATGACGCCATAGTGAGCGGGCAGAAGGGCCCTTCCGACTCGGGCCTCTCCGACGAGGAACGGCTTGCCCAGCTCGGCTACACGCAGGTCCTGGCCCGCCGCATGTCGGCGTTCTCCAACTACGCGGTCTCCTTCACGATCATCTCGGTCCTGTCGGGCTGCCTGACCCTCTACCTCTTCGGCATGAACACGGGCGGCCCGGCCGTGATCACCTGGGGCTGGGTGGCCGTAGGTCTGATGACGCTGTTCGTCGGCCTGTCGATGGCCGAGATCTGCTCGGCGTACCCGACCTCCGCGGGCCTGTACTTCTGGGCCCACCGGCTGGCCCCGCCCCGGACCGCGGCCGCGTGGGCGTGGTTCACGGGCTGGTTCAACGTGCTCGGCCAGGTCGCGGTGACGGCGGGCATCGACTTCGGCGCCGCGTCCTTCCTCGGCGCCTATCTGAACCTCCAGTTCGACTTCGAGGTGACCCCGGGCCGCACGATCCTGCTGTTCGCCGCGATCCTGATCCTGCACGGTCTGCTCAACACCTTCGGCGTGCGGATCGTCGCGCTGCTGAACAGCGTGAGCGTGTGGTGGCACGTGATCGGCGTGGCGGTGATCGTCGGCGCGCTGACCTTCGCCCCCGACAAGCACCAGTCGGCGTCCTTCGTCTTCGGCGAGTTCGTGAACAACACGGGCTGGGGCAGCGGTGTCTACGTCGTCCTCATCGGCCTCCTGATGGCCCAGTACACCTTCACCGGCTACGACGCCTCCGCCCACATGACCGAGGAGACCCACGACGCGTCGACGGCCGGGCCGAAGGGCATCGTCCAGTCGATCTGGACGTCCTGGATAGCGGGCTTCGTGCTGCTCCTCGGCTTCACGTTCGCGATCCAGTCCTACGACGGCGCCCTGAAGTCCCCGACCGGCGCGCCGCCGGCCCAGATCCTCCTGGATGCCCTGGGCGCGACGGCGGGCAAGCTCCTGCTGCTGGTCGTGATCGGCGCCCAACTCTTCTGCGGGATGGCCTCGGTGACCGCCAACAGCCGCATGATCTACGCCTTCTCCCGCGACGGGGCCCTCCCGTTCTCCCACGTGTGGCACACGGTGAGCCCGCGCACCCGGACCCCGGTGGCGGCGGTGTGGCTGGCGGCGGGCGGGGCGCTGCTGCTGGGCCTGCCGTACCTGATCAACTACACGGCCTACGCGGCCGTGACGTCCGTCGCCGTGATCGGCCTCTACATCGCCTACGTCATCCCGACCCTGCTGAGGCTGCGCAAGGGCGACGCCTTCGACCGGGGGCCGTGGCACCTGGGCCGCTGGTCGCGCGCGATCGGCGTGGTCTCGGTGGCGTGGGTGGCCGTCATCACGGTCCTGTTCATGCTCCCGCAGGTCTCCCCGGTCACCTGGGAGACCTTCAACTACGCCCCGGTCGCCGTGCTGGTCGTCCTCGGCTTCGCCTGGATCTGGTGGGCGGCCTCGGCCCGGCACTGGTTCCTGAACCCCGAGCACGCGCGCACCAAGGCCCGCGTGGCCGCCCGCGCGAACGCGCCCGAACCGGTCGATCCCTGACCTACCGCCCCGTTCCGTTCCCCCGACGCGGCCGTGTCCCCGATACCCGATCGGAGACACGGCCACGTCCGGCTATGCTCGGGGAGGCAACATCGCCTGGGCCCTTAGCTCAATTGGCAGAGCAGTGGACTTTTAATCCATTGGTTGTGGGTTCGAGTCCCACAGGGCCTACGGGTGAGAGTCGGGGGACATGCCCTCCGACCTGTCGCACAGCGCCCGACCCGGCTTCGGCCGGGTCGGGCGCTGTGGCGTGTTGGGGGTGGTGCGCGAGCGGTGGGGCTGTGCGTCGGAGGGTCGGACCCGGGTGAGGCGGACCGTCACGGTCTCATCGGCCGTCACCGGCCGGGCGTAGTCCGGGTCGTCGCCCTCGCGGGGCCCTCGACCTCGACGTCCCCCCTCTGGAAGGGGAGGGAGCCGGGGGGTACGGCCGTCGTGGAGTCACCCTCGGCCGAGGTCCGGTCGTTCGCCGACGGGGGCAGGACCGGGAAGGCGGCGACCGTCAGGCACTCCGGCTCGACCTGGCAGGCGTCCGTCCACCTCCCGGCCTCCGGTGGGGTCGCCCCGCGCTCGCAGGTGACCGACGCGGCAGGGGACCGCTCGGTGGGGACGGTGTACCGGGCCTAGGCCATCGGCTGAGGTCCCGCGTCAACCAGGTGGCGGTTCGGGGCCTTCGCGCGGTCCTCGTACTCGCCCAGCACCACCACGTCCACGCCCTTCGCCGTGAGCAGTCCCGTCCCGTCCGCTCCCGCCACGAAGGTGTCCGGCTCCCGCCAGGCCGTCACCACCCGGCGTACTCCCGCGTCCAGGATCAGCCGGGCGCACGGGGCCGGGCGGGAGGCGCGGTGGGTGCAGGGCTCCAGGCTGGTGTAGACGGTGGCCGTGGCCAGCCGGGGATCGGCCGGATCGATCTTCGCCAGTGCCGCCTCCTCCGCGTGGACGACCGGGTCGGCGCCCTCCCTGGAGTGGCCGCGCGCCAGCTCCGTGCCGTCGGCCGCGACCACCACCGCGCCCACGCTGAACGCCGTCCGTGAGGGCGGGCAGTGGGTCGCCAACTCGCAGGCCAGGGCGAGCCAGTGGTGGTCCGCGGCGACCGGGACCAGGCCCGTGCCGGGGGCGGTGGGCTCGTAGCGCATCAGGACCACGTCCTCGATACGGCGGGTCTCCACCAGGCGCAGCCGGCCTGCCTGGTAGGTGCCCGGGCCGAAGAGGCGGGGGGCTCGTGGGCTGCCGACGAAGAGGGGGGCCAGGACGAGCTGCACCTCGTCCGCCAGGCCCTGCTGGAGGAGCTGGGTGTGGATCCGGCCGCCGCCCTCCACCATCAGCCGCTCCACTCCGCGCTCCTCGTGCAGGTGCTCCAGCAGGCGGCGCCAGTCCAGTTCGGGGCCGAGCGGAACGATGTCGGCCGCGACACCCAGCGCCCGGGCCCGCTCAGCGCCCTGGTCCGTCGTGTAGACGACCTTCTCGCCGCCCGTGTGCCAGAAGTGCGCGGCCGGGTCCAGCTCGCCCGAGCCGCTGACCGTGACCTTCAGGGGGTACGGCGGCTTCCCGGCGGCGGCGCGGGCCGCGCGGCGCGTCGGGGAGTTCACCAGCAGGCGGGGGTTGTCGGCGCGGATCGTGCCCGCGCCGATGAGGATCGCGTCCACGGAGGCGCGGACCTCGTCGACACGGTCGAAGTCGGCCGGGCTGGACAGGAGGAGGCGGTCGGGGCCGGTGTCGTCGAGGTAGCCGTCGAGGGAGACCGCGGCGGAGAGGAGGACGTAGGGGTGGGGCATCGGCGCGGCCCTCTCGGAGACGGATGGCGGGTGGCGGGTCTGACGGATGGCGGGGGCCAAAGGACGGCTGGGCTTGGTTCAAGTTTGAAGCAAACCTACACTGGGGGCATGACGACCCGCTGGCTCAGCCCCGACGAGCAGCGAGCCTGGCGTGCCTACATCGCCGCCTCGCTCCTCCTGGAGGACACCATCGACCGGCAGCTCCAGCAGGAGGCCGGCATGCCGCACCTGTACTACTCCATCCTGGCCAACCTCTCCGAGATCCCGGAACGGCGGCTGCGGATGACCGAACTCGCCGAGGGGCTGAAGATCACCCGGCCCCGGCTGACGTACGCCGTCGCCCGGCTGGAGAAGGACGGGCTGGTGCGGCGCGAGAGCTGTCAGTGGGACAAGCGGGGCAGTGTCGCGGTGCTCACGGACGAGGGTATGGCGGTGCTGGAGCGGGCGGCGCCGGGGCATGTGGAGACGGTTCGCACCGCGCTCTTCGACCGGCTCACCCCGGAGCAGGTGGGGCAGTTGGAGGAGATCTTCACCAGTGTCACCGCCGGTCTCCAGGGGGAGGGTGGCCCCGCTGAGGAGGTCCCGTGGCGTCGGCGGTCGTCCCCGTCCTGTTCGTGAGAAGCCCTGCGTGACGAGCGCCATAAAACCGTTGCTTCAAATTTAAAGCATGGGGTAGGGTCGCGATCAGTAGAACTGCTTCAAAACTGAAGCAGGTGCGCCTACGGACCGGAGAACCCGCATGCCCGACCTGCCTGCCGCCACCCAGCGTTCCCGCGTCCGCGTCCCGCTGCGCTTCGGGGACGGCTACCGCGTAGACGCCGAGCTCGTCACCTTCCACGGTCTGGCCGACGGGCGGGAGCACCTCGCCGTCGTCCTCGGTGATCCCGCCCCCGGCACCGTCCCGCTGGTGCGCCTGCACTCCGAGTGCCTCACCGGTGACGTCTTCGGCTCCGCCCGCTGCGACTGCGGCCCGCAGCTGCGCGAGGCGGTCGAGCGCATAGCCGAGCGCGGCGGAGTCCTGCTGTACCTCCGTCAGGAAGGCCGCGGCATCGGCCTCTACAACAAGCTCGACGCGTACGCCCTCCAGGACCAGGGCCTCGACACCTACGCCGCGAACACCGCACTGGGCCTGCCCGAGGACGCCCGCGACTACACGGCGGCCGCGCAGATGCTCCAGGCCCTGGGGATCGCCGAGCTCGACCTGCTCTCCAACAACCCTGACAAGGCGGGCCAGTTGAGGGACCTGGGGATCGCAGTCCACGACCGTGTCCCCACCGGTGTCTTCACCACCGCCCACAACGTCCGCTACCTGCGCGCCAAGGTCCTGCAGACCCAGCACACGCTGCCGCTGGCGGAGCTGACCGAACTCGGCGTCGGCTGAACCTCACTTGGGCGTGTGCGCCAGATAGGCCAGCACGGCCAGCACCCGCCGGTGGCCGCTGTCGCTCGGCGGCAGGCCCAGCTTGAGGAAGACGTTGCCGATGTGCTTGCTGACCGCACGCTCGGTGACGACGAGGGTCTTCGCGATGGTGGTGTTGTCGTGCCCCTCGGCCATCAGCTTCAGCACCTCGCGCTCGCGCGGGGTGAGGGAGTCGAGCGGGGTGTCGCGGCGGCGGGTCAGGAGCTCGGTGACGACCTCGGGATCGAGCGCGGTACCGCCGGCCGCGACCCGCTCCAGCGCGTCGAGGAACTCGTCGACCCGGCCGACCCGGTCCTTCAGGAGGTAGCCGACCCCGCTGGTGCCACCCGCCAGCAACTCGGCGGCGTACGACTCCTCGACGTACTGCGAGAGCACCAGCACCGGGAGCCCCCGGATCCGCTCCCGCGCCTCCAGGGCGGCCCGCAGCCCCTCGTCGCGGAACCCGGGCGGCATCCGTACGTCGAGCACGGCCACGTCCGGCCGGTGCTCCAGCAGGGCGGGCAGGATCTCGGGGCCGGTGCCGACGACGGCCACGACCTCGTGCCCGGAGGACGTCAGCAGCAGGACGAGCCCCTCTCTCAGGAGGGCGTTGTCCTCGGCGATCACCACACGCACGGCAGCTCCACATCGATCACGGTCGGGCCCCCGGCGGGGCTGGTCACTTCGAAGGTCCCGTCGAGCGCGGCGACCCTGCGCCGCATCCCCAGCAGCCCCGAACCCGCGGACTCGTCGGCGCCGCCCCGGCCCTCGTCCCGCACCCGCACGGTCAGCCCGCGCCGGGTCCGGGCCAGCCGGACCTCGGCCCGGTCGGTGCCGCTGTACTTGGCGACGTTGGTGAGGGACTCGGCGACCACGAAGTAGGCGGCCGCCTCCACCGCCGCGGGCGCCCGGGTGCCCTCGTCCAGGCCGCCGTCCTCCACGCGCACGGCGAGTCCACTGCCGGCGGCGAGCGCCCGCACCGCGCCGACCAGACCCCGGTCGGTCAGGATCGGCGGGTGGATCCCGCGCACCACGTGCCGCAGCTCGGTCAGCGCCTGCTCGGCCTGGGTCTGGGCGTCGTCCAGCAGCTTGCGGGCGGCGTCGGGGTCACGGTCGTAGGCCCGCTTGGCGAGTCCGATCCGCATCGACAGCGCCACCAGGTTGGCCTGGGCGCCGTCGTGCAGGTCCCGTTCGATGCGGCGCAGTTCGGCCTCGTGCGCGGCGATCGCGTCGGCCCGGGTCTCCTTCAGCTCCTCGACCCGCCGGGCCAGCCGGGCCTTCGGGGAGGGCATGAGCAGCACGGTCGACCAGCGGGCCTCGGTGTCCGCGAGCCGCACGATCAGCGGGAGGACGACAGGGTCGCGGCGCAGCACCCCGGCCCACACGCCGTCGACCACCAGGCCGAGGGGCCACAGCGGAAGGGCGAGGGCGAGCAGGGCGCCGTAGAGGTAGTAGCAGAGCATCCAGCGGAAGTCCGTGAGCGTGCCGGGGTCCTGCACCGAGATGCGCAGCCGCTCGCGGAGCGTGCCGGTCATCGGCGTGTACGCCTCGGGGATCTCCCTCCCCGTCCACAGGGCGGTCAGGTTCCGCTTGGCGCCCGCGATCCGCCGTATCAGCAGCACGGCCTCGGGCAGCAGCCAGCAGCCGACCACGGCGAGCGTGCCCACGGCGGCGATGAGCAGCACGGTGACGAAGAGGTACAGGCCGAAGCACATCGCCGCGGCCACGACGAGATGCACGGTCGCCATCGCCGCACGCCGCACCGACTTCCACATGTGGCTCACGCTAGACGAACGACTCCCCACGCACGGTGTAGCCCGCTACACCATCGGGGGCCGGGCGAGGCTCACTCCCCGTCGCCGTGTGCGGCGGCCCCTTGGTCCCGTACCCAGTTCCGGTGGGCGCTGGACCCCTCGCGGCCGGGAGAGAGTTTCAGTACGGCCCCGTCGTCGATCTGCTCCAGGCCGGTCACCACATAGGGGGAGCCGGTCCGCACCGCCAGCCGGATGCTGCCATTGCCGAACTCCGTCACCCGCAGCGTCCGGCCGCCGGACAGCGGGATGTCCCGCTTGCCGATCTCCACCGGTCGCTCGTCGGCTGCCGCCATGGGCCCCTCCTCGTTCGCGTGAGGGGCGCCACGCTACGCCGCCACGCGGGCAACCGGGCCCGAGAAACAACCCTGGCGCGAACCACCCCGCGGATGACGTATGCTGGTCACACAACGACGCGGGGTGGAGCAGCTCGGTAGCTCGCTGGGCTCATAACCCAGAGGTCGCAGGTTCAAATCCTGTCCCCGCTACTCAAGGCTCAGGGCCGGAATCCATTTAATGGACTCCGGCCCTGAGTGTTTCCCCCCGTCGGTCACTCGGCTCGCCTGCGCGCTCTGACCACCTCACCCCGGCGCACTGCTCGCCGTACGACGTCTTCGTGACGTGGGGTGATCGGATGACCGCCCTCCGCATAACAAATGACATACCGTCAATGCCTGTGTGACGCCTGAGGCAAGGTCAACTCGCCCGTTTTTAACCGTTCATGGGCCGTAAGTCCTGCGGGATTTCGTTAACGATCAAGCGGAACAGCTTGGAATCGGGCCCCCGGGTCTATTAACGTTCGATAACGCAGCGCGGTCGTCCCAGCCGTCACAAGAGACGGCTCCGTGCTCACGCGCCGAATTCCGCAAGGGAACCGGGGAACCACCAACTTGGGGTGAATCGCTCGTACTCCGCCGTGGCAGCACGGCGGGTATACGCGCGTAGGAGACCTTCCTGCTCCGAACCCGTCAGCTAACCCGGTAGGCGAGAAGGAAGGAAAGGAGCGCGCCCACGTGGCGTCCAACCCGCCTGCCCCCGAGGCGCCGTACGTACCCAGCGACACCCTCGTGTACGGCGGCTACCGTGCCGACGACGAGGCCCCGCTCGGCGAGTGGAACCCGACCGCGGACTCCCTCGCTCCTGTACGAGGCCGGCACCGCGTCGCCAAGCAGCGTGGCGGGGGATTCGCCCGTAGCTCCACCGTTCTGGGCGTCGGCGTCATAGCCGCCGTCAGCGCGGGCGGGATGGCCAGCGCGAACACCGGCAAGCCGCCGGTCTCCATCTCCATGCCGGACCTGCCCAACGTGGGCTCGCTCATCTCTGAGGACTCCGACACCGCCGCGGACGACACGAGCGCCTTCAGCAGCGTCGGCGCCACCACCACCGACACCGCCCAGGGGACGTCGGACGCCGGTGAGGCGCTGCGCTCGCGCATCCTGGCCCAGGCCGAGGTGCAGCAGGACCAGCTCGACACCAAGGCCGCCCAGGCCGTCGCGGCCGCCGCCCAGAAGGAGGCCGACGCGGCCGCCGCCAAGGCGGAGAAGGACGCTCAGGAGAAGGCCGCCGCCGCGAAGAAGAAGGCGGAGGAGGCGGCCGCGAAGAAGGCCGAGGCCGCGCGCCTGGCCGAGCTCGCCAAGCAGTACACGCTGCCGACCTCGTCGTACACCATCACCTCGACCTTCGGTCAGGCCGGTTCGCTGTGGTCCTCCGGCTACCACACGGGCCTCGACTTCGCCGCGCCCACGGGCACGCTCATCAAGGCGATCCACAGCGGCACCATCACCGAGGCCGGCTGGGCCGGTTCCTACGGCTACCGCACGATCCTCACCCTCGACGACGGCACCGAGCTGTGGTTCTGCCACCAGTCCTCGATCAGCGTCAGCGTCGGCCAGAAGGTCGGCACCGGTGACGTCATCGGCCGCGTGGGCGCCACGGGCAACGTGACCGGCGCGCACCTGCACCTGGAGGTCCACCCGGGCGGTTCGGCCGACGGGATCGACCCGATGGCGTGGCTGCACGGCAAGGGGCTCACCCCCTGAGGCCTCCCGCGAGGTCCTGAGCATTCCCGCGAAGTCCCGCGAACTCCGGCAGCCCTGACGACGTCCCCCCGACGTCAGGGCTGCCGGTGCTTCGGAGCAACTGATTCCGGTTGTTTGCGAGGACTTTGCGGCCGTAGCGGAAGACCGGCGTCCGGCGCGGGCGTTGACGTATGGCATGACTTCCCTTCGCAAGCTCGGCTCCTCCGACCTCGAGGTCTTCCCGCTCGCCCTCGGCGGCAACGTCTTCGGCTGGACCGCCGACGAGCCCACGTCCTTCGCCGTCCTCGACGCGTACACCGCGGCCGGCGGCAACTTCATCGACACGGCCGACTCGTACTCGGCATGGGTCGACGGGAACTCCGGCGGCGAGTCCGAGACGATCATCGGCAAGTGGGTGGCGGCCCGCGGCAACCGCGACGACGTCGTCATCGCCACGAAGGTCAGCCAGCACCCCGACTTCCCCGGCCTGAGCGCCGCGAACATCAAGGCGGCTGCGGACGCTTCGCTGCGTCGCCTGGGCACCGACCGCATCGACCTCTACTACACCCACTTCGACAAGCCGGAGACCCCCGTCGAGGAGATCGTCGGCGCGCTGGACGAACTGGTGAAGGCGGGCAAGGTGCGGGCGATCGGCGCCTCCAACATCTCCGCCGCGCGCCTTACGGAGTCCCTGGCCTTCTCCGACCGCGAGGGGCTCGCGCGCTATGTCGCGCTCCAGCCCCACTACAACCTGGTCTCGCGCGACACGTACGAGGGTGAACTCCAGGCCGTCGCCTCCCGGGAGGGCCTCGCCGCCGTCCCGTACTACGCCCTCGCCTCCGGATTCCTCACCGGCAAGTACCGCCCCGGTACGACGGTCGAGAGCGCGCGCCGGGCGGGAGCCGGCAAGCACCTGGAGACCGAACGCGGCCGGAAGGTCCTCGCGGCGCTCGACGACATCGCCGAGTCCCACACCGTCCCGGTGGCCACGGCGGCCCTCGCCTGGCTCGCCGCCCAGCCGACGGTCGCGGCCCCGATCGCGTCCGCCCGCACGGTGGAACAGCTGCCGGCGCTGCTGGGGGTGGGGGACCTGGTGCTGACGGAGGAGGAGCTGGCGCGCCTGACGGACGCGTCGGCCTGACCCTCCGGCCCCCTCCACGTGGGTCTACGTGCGTCTACGTCCGGTACGGGTTGTAGGCGGGGTACGGGACCGGGTGGGGCGGGTGAGGCGGCTGGGCCGGGTGCGGCGGTTGGGGCGGGTATCCGTACACGCCGTACACCGGCCAGGGCGGCGCGGCCACCGGTACCGGCGGTGCCGTCGTCCGGGCCGCGTGGTCCAGCGCCGGGCGCGCCACGTCCCGGCGCCGCCACAGCTCGTGCAGCAACTCCCGCTCCCGTACGACGAAGTCCGCGTTCGCCCGCCCGAGCCGCCCCCGGTGCCGTAGGAACGCCAAGGACGTCGCGAACGCCTCGTACTGCGAGACCGCCCGGGCCGCGGGCCGCCCGCCGAACTGCCGCCGCGCGTAGTCCCGCGCCACCCGCCGCGCCCGCATCGAGCCCAGCGCATACGGCTCGGTCGGCGTCAGCCACCCGGCGACGGCGTAGGCGGGCAGCTCCTCGCGCACGGTCTTCAGCTCCCGCTGCCGTGTCCAGATGACCAGCCAGGTCAGCAGCGCGAACGCCGGGAGCATGAACATCGCGTACACCGCGAAGAACCCGAACTGCCCGAACGTCGAGGAGCCGTTCCACGTGGCGTGCATGCCCATCGCGAGCAGCAGCCCGGACAGCGGGACGAGAACCCGCCGGACGCGCTGGCGTTCCGCCGACAGCGCGGAGATGCCGAAGCCGATGCCGGTGAGGACGGTGAACAGGGGGTGCGCGAACGGCGACATCACCACGCGCACGAAGAAGGTCGCGGCGGTGACGGAGGCGATGCCGCTGTCGCCGGTGAGCTGGTCGGTGCCGAAGGCGGTGCCGAGGTAGAGGATGTTCTCGGTGAAGGCGAAACCGGTGGCGGTGACCCCCGCTATCACCACGCCGTCGACGATCCCGGTGAAGTCCCGTCTGCGGAACAGGAAGACGAGCAGAACGGCGGCGGCCTTGGCCGACTCCTCCACGATCGGCGCTATCACGGTGGCGCCGAGGGTGTCCGCGCCGGTCGGGTCGGCGGTCGCCGTCGCTATCCACTTCGTCGCGAAGCTGTTGGCGATGATCGCTATCAGCGCGGCCGCGCAGGCGCCCCAGGCGAAGGCGAACAGCAGGTTGCGCCAGGGCCCCGGTTCGACCCGGTCCAGCCAGCGGAACGCGGCTATGAGCAGCGGTACGGGCAGGACGGCGAGCCCCAGCCCGACCAGGAACCCCTGAGTACCGGTCTGTTGGCGGACCAGGGCGAGGATGACGAGCCCGGACAGCGCCAGGAGCGTGATCAGGGCGCCGTAGCGCACCCACTTCCGCTGCCACCAGTGCGCATGCCGCAGCGCGGTGCCGCCGGTGGGGTCACCGGGGTACGTCGGGTACGGGGGACACGTGGCCACAGCATCGACCTTAACGAGACAGAGGCGCCGCCCGCAGGCGGGGCGGGATGCTCAGGCGCCGGTGGGGGACTGATCGGTTCGGTCGGTTCGGTCGCCGTGCTGTACGCGACGGAACAGCAGGTCGTTCACGACGTGTCCCTTGTCCAGTCCCTGCCCCTCGAAACGGGTCAGCGGCCGGAAGTCGGGACGTGCCGCGAAACCGCCGCCGGCCTGGGTGTTCTCGAAGTCCGGGTGCACGGTGAGTACGTCGAGCATCTGTTCGGCGTACGGCTCCCAGTCGGTCGCGCAGTGCACCAGCGCGCCGGGCCTCAGGCGGGTCGCGGCCAGGTCCAGGAACTCCGGCTGGATCAGCCGCCGCTTGTGGTGACGCTTCTTGGGCCAGGGGTCGGGGAAGTACACGCGCAGTCCGTCGAGCGAGTCCTCGGTGAGCATCTCGCGGAGCAGGATGATGGCGTCGCCGTTGCCGACCCGGACGTTGGACAGCTTCTGCTGCTCGGCGAGGTTGAGCAGATTGCCCTGCCCCGGGGTGTGCACGTCGACGGCGAGGATGTTGGTCCCCGGCTCGGCGGCGGCCATCTGCGCGGTGGCCTCACCCATCCCGAACCCGATCTCCAGCACGACGGGGTTGTCGTTTCCGAACAGCTCTCCGAGGTCGATCGTGCGCTGTCCGTCGATGTCCAGGCCCCAGGTGGGCCACAGCCGCTGCAACGCGTCCGCCTGCCCCGCCGTCACCCGGCTCCGCCGGGGCTGGAAACTCCGGATCCGCCGCTCGAAGTGCGACCCCGCGGGATCGGCACTGGGCCCGTCGGGAAACCGCGGCTCCCCTTTGCCCCGGGTGTGCCGGACGGAGACACCGGGGACGTGCACAGCGGACTCGGCGGGGGCGGCGGGCCGGGACCGGGGGGCTTCGGGGGCGTTGAGGGAGTCAGACACAGTGAGGCCGATTTTACGGTGACCCCGGGGACGCACGCCGAGCAGGGATGCCCTGGCCGCGATGTCCCGGCGCCGGCCCGCCCGGGCGGCCATCTCCGGCCACCGCCCCGGCCGGGGGCCGGCCGCACCCGGGCTGTCCCGTCCGGGTGGCGGCGCCTGCGCGTGTCGTGCCCGCGGGCAGTGTCTTCAGCGCCTGCCGGGCCGCTCCACTCCGGGCTGTTACCTCCGGGCGCCGTCCCCGCGTCCGGGCGGTCCCGTCATGGCGGCGACTGCGTGTGTCGTGCCCGCGGGCAGTGTGTCCGGCGTGCGCGCCGGGCCACTTCCCGCGTGGTGGTCGGCGCGGAGGGTGCGGCCGCGGGCGGGCCGCTTGGGGTTGCTTCGACCGACACGTCCGGGCGGCCGTCTCGGGCGCCGTCCGGTCCGGGTGGTCCGCCGGGTCCGGGCTGTCCTGTCCGGGTGGCGGCGTCTGCGTGTGTCGTGCCTGCGGGCAGTGTCCTTCACCGCCCGCTGGGCCACCTTCCCCCCCCGGCTCTGCAGGGGAGCTGTGGCCGGGGCTGCGCCGCTCAGGGCTGCTTCGGGCGTCGGGTCCCCGCGTTCGGCCGTCCCGTGGGGGTGGCGGCGTCTGTGCCGGTCGTGCCTGCGGGCAGTGTGTCCAGCGCGGGCGGGGCTACTTCTCGGCCGGTCTGCAGGGGAGCCGTGGGCGGGGCTGTGCCGCTCAGGGCTGCTTCGGGCGTCGGGTCCCCGTGCCTGCGGGCCCTGTGTCCAGCGCGGGCGGGCCACCTTCCCCCCGGGTCTGCGGCGGAGCTGTGGGCGGGGCTGTGCCGCTCAGGGCTGCTTCGGGCGTCGGGTCCCCGTGTCCGGCCGTCCCGTGGGGGTGGCAACGTCTGTGGCGGTCATGCCGTGCGCAGTGTCTCCAGCGCCCGCCGGGCCACCTCCCGCCCGATCGGCAGGGAAGCTGTCGCCGCGGGTGAGGGGGCGTTCAGTACGTGTACCGCGCGAGCGCCTTCGCGGATCAGGAAGTCGTCCACCAGCGTCCCGTCCCGCAGTACGGCCTGGGCCCGCACCCCGGCGGCCGAGGGCACCAGGTCGTCCGGCGTGACGGCCGGCAGCAGCCTCCGTACCGCCGTGGTGAACGCCCGCCGCGACACCGACCGCCGCAGTTCCCCCGTGCCGTACCGCCAGTGCCGCCGCGCTATCTGCCAGGACCCCGGCCAGGCCAGCGTGGCCCCCAGCTCCCGGGGCCGTACGGTCCCCCAGTCGTACCCCTCCCGGGCCAGCGCCGGCACCGCGTTGGGCCCGATGTGCACCCCTCCGTCGATCCCGCGCGTGAGATGCACCCCGAGGAACGGAAACGCCGGATCCGGCACCGGATACACCAGCCCCCGCACCAGCTCGGGCCGCGCCAACGAGTAGTACTCCCCCCGGAACGGCACGATCCGCATCCCGGGGTCGTCGCCGGTCAGCCGGGCGATCTCGTCGCAGTGCAGTCCCGCGCAGTTCACCAGCACCCGCGCCCGTACGACATCACCGGCGCCCGTCAGCACGGCCACCCCGAGTTCCGGGCGCCGGTCGATCCGCCGCACCTCGGCGCCGTACCGGATCTCCGCGCCCGACGCCTCGGCAAGCTGTCTCGCGACCCCGACGAAGTCGCACACCCCGGTCGTCCCGACGTGTATGGCGGCGAGCCCCTCCACCTCGGGCTCGTACTCCGCGATCTGGGCGGCGCCCAGCTCCCGCACCGGAATGCCGTTCTCCCGCCCGCGCTGCACCAGCCCGTGCAGCCGCGGCAGCTCGTCGCGCTCGGTCGCGACGATCAGCTTGCCGGTGACGGCATGGGCGATGCCGTACTCCGCGCAGAACTTGACCATCTCGGCGGCGCCCCGCACCGCGTACCGCGCCTTGAGCGACCCCGGCCGGTAGTAGATCCCGCTGTGGATCACCCCGCTGTTCCGCCCGGTCTGATGCCGAGCGGGCCCCGCCTCCTTCTCCAGCACGACGACCCGAGTGCCGGGCGCGCTGCGCGTGATCGCGTACGCCGTGGACAACCCGACAATGCCCCCACCGATCACGAGCACGTCACAGTCGTAAGCGATCCCGGACAGCACCTGCACCACCTCCCACCCCCGATAGTGCACTGCACCACTGACAGTCACTTCAAACGCGGGGGGCGGTGCCGCCGTCCGGGGCTCAAGCCGGAGCCATCAGCAGCGGCCGGGCCCGCTCCCGGAGCTCCACCACCCGGGGCTCGTCCCCGTAGGCCTCCAGCCGGTGCAGGAGATCCTTCACGTACTCGGTGGTACGGGCCGAGGAGATGCGCCCCGCGACCTCCACCGCCCGCTCGCCCTGCTCGCACGCCGCATCGAGATTGCCCGACTCGAGCTCGGCGACCGCCGAGACGATGAGCCGCAGCCCGTGCGAGCGTACGAACTCCTCCGTCGGCTTCGACAGCGCCTGCTCGGTGAACCGCCGGACCTGACGTGGTGCCTTCAGGTCGCGGTAGCACTCCGCGGCGTCCGCGGCGAACCGGTCGTAGGAGTAGAAGCCGAGCCACGACGGATCGTTGTCCCCGTCCCGGGACCGCTCCAGCCATCCCTCGGCCGCCTTGAGCGCCGCTCCTGCCGCGGCGGCGTCACCCGCACGCGCGTGTGCCCGCGCCTCGACGAGCCGGAAGAAGCTCATGGTGCGGGCCGTCGCCAGCCCCCGGTTCCGCTCCAGCGCGGCCTGCGCGAGATCGACGCCCTCGTCGCCGAAGCCCCGGTAGGTCGCCTGCAACGACATGGACGCCAGGACGTACCCGCCGAGCGGCACGTCCGCCGCCGCGCGGGCCAGCCGTAGCGCCTGGATGTAGTACCGCTGCGCCGCCTCCTGCTGGCCCGTGTCGAAGGCCATCCAGCCCGCGAGGCGGGTGAGTTCGGCGGAGGCGCCGAACAGGGCCCGGCCCACCTCGTCGGAGTACGCGCCGAGCAGCAGCGGTGCCGCCTCCACCCGTAAGCACTCCGGCACCATGGACGAACGCCAGTCGCCGCCTCCGTACTTGGAGTCCCAGCGCCTGGCGTCCTCGGCGGCCTCCCGCAGCTTCTGCACATCGCTGTGGCCGACTTTGAGCGGTGCGCCGGAGCCCTCGGAGTGGTTCACCTCGCGCGCGACCGAGCTGTCGGCCGGGGTTATCAGCCAGCGTGAGGCGGGCGTTGCGTATGCGCTCACTGCGAACGAACCGGCGAGGGACTGCCAGATGCCGCCCGCGCCGGCCCTGCGCCCGGCGAGGTCGAGGCGGTAGAGCTCCGTCGCCGACCTGACCGCCTGTCCGACGTCCCTGGGGAAGGCGAGGCCCACCTCCGGCGCGGGATCCGCGTCCGCCAGGCCGATCTCGTGGAGCGGCACCGGGCGGCCGAGCTTCTGGCCGATGGCGGCGGCGATGAGGTGCGGCGCAGCGCCCTGCGGCACCATCCCCTTCGACACCCAGCGCGCCACCGACGTCTTGTCGTAGCGAAGAGTCAACCCGCGTTGAGCGCCAAGATCGTTGACGCGACGCGCGAGTCCTGCGTTGCTGATTCCCGCGAGGGCGAGAACGGCGCCGAGTTTTTCGTTCGGCCCGCGTTGCTCCCTGGACATGCGCCACCCCTCGACACAGACGGCTGCCGCGCTGGCATAACCACCCGGCATTCGTAAACCCAGCGTAGTTCGCCGCATCCCAAGCGTTAAGGGGCATTGTTCCGGATGGCGGGATTGTGGTCCGTACTGAAGTGCGGGTCCGATACGCGCAGTTGTGCCGTGCTCCCGTTGTGTGGCCGTGCGCCCGCCCGTGCGCTCTTCTCCGGCCAACGGGAGAGCGCTTCCATGGATGATGCGTGGGTCGGCCCGCTGTACTGGATCCAGTGGGCTGGGGGACACCGCCGCCTACATCCCCGCGGGCGGCGGACCGGCCCGGGGGGCGAAGTGGCGTCTCCCGGGCTGCGCGCCTGTCGTGCGGCGCGCGGACTGTGCACGGAGCGTGCGCGAGCCTGCTTCGATGCCGTCTATTTGGCCGAAAATCGACCCTCGTTCTCGCAGGCGATCAGCCCTCCTACCATGGCAGTTGAGGGCGCGTTAGGCGTTATGGGGGAGCGTATCGGGGGCGCATTCGCGTCGCACATCCCTTGCCCCGCCCATGTGTTCGCAGGTGTACGCGGGTGTTCCCAGGGGCGCGTTCTCCGCATCTCAAGCGGCTCCACCGGCCCTCCGGCACGCTTCCTTCATGGCAGCATGGTGACCGGTTCGAACGGTGCACTGGTTGTCCACAGCCTGTGGAGGCGTCGATGCGGTGGTTGGTGGGATGGAGCAGCACCGCCGCGGGTGTCTCCGGGATCGGGACGGCCGGGGCCACCGGAAGCGACGGCGAGACCGTGCACCCGGTGGGTTCCCACCTCCTGTGGGGTGACCCGGATCCGCTGTGGGCGGTCGGCGACTGGCGCCCCGACGAGGTCCGCGTGGTCACGGTCGACGCGCAGACCCGGATCGCGGTCCTCGGCACCTGCGGAGCCTCCGACGAACAGCTGCGGATCGGATTGCTCGCCGCGCGCGGAGGGGCACTTCGGCATCTGACGGCCTGGTCAGGGGCGTACACGGCGGTGGTCCAGGTGGGCCGCCGGATCACCGTGGGCGGCGATCTGGCGGGCGCCCGGCCGGTGTTCCACACACCCTGGGCGGGCGGTACCGCCTACGCGACCGCCGCTCTGCCCCTCGCCGACCTCATCGAGGCCAACCTCGACTTCGGGCACCTCGCCGCGCTGCTCGCCGCCCCCGACGTACCGGCCGCGCTCCACGACTCCACGCCCTACGAGGGCGTCCGGCGCATTCCGCCGGGGCACGCGCTGATCCTGCGCAACGGCGCCCGCGAGATCGCCGGTTACGAGCCGGTCGCCTCCCTCGCGGTCGCCGCGCCCTCCGCCGATCCGGACAGCGCGGTCGACGGGGTGCGGGACGCGCTCGTCGAGGCGGTGCGGGCCCGGCTGTCCGCGCCCCGGCACGTGCCCGACATCGACCCCGGTCCGGTGCCCGGCATGGGGCCCGCCGAACGCCGTGCCGCGCGCGGGATGCCGGTGCCCGGGATCGGGGCCGACCTGTCCGGGGGGCCCGCGTCGGGGACGCTCGCCCTGCTGGCCGCCGGGCTGCCGGGGATGCCGGGGACCGTCCTCGGCCACGGCACCGGGGCCGGCGAGCGGCTGCTGGCGGTCACCTTCAACGACCTCGCGGTCGGCGGCCGGGAGGCCGAACTGGAGCGGGCGGGGACGCTGGCGGCGAATCCGCGGCTGCACCACGTCGTGGTGACCGGCGCCGAGGAGACGCTGCCGTACGCAGAACTGGACGGGCCCCTGACCGACGAACCCGGGCCGTGTCTGGTGACGGCGGCGCGGCATCGGGCCCGGCTCGCCGCGGGCAGCGCCGACCACTTCACCGGGTACGGGGCCCGGCAGGTGCTCGACGCGCATCCGGCGCGCCTCGCGGACCTGCTGATGGACCGCAAACGGCGTCATCTGGTCCGGCCCGTGGCCGCCTTGACCAAGGCGGACGGTTCCGTGCTCGTCCCCGCGCGCGTGTACGGCGCCGCGCGGAAACTGGCCCGTACGCCGTACCGGGTCGGCCTGGAGATGCTGGCCGACCGGCTCATGCACCAGCGTTTCGACGAGCCCGGCGGCGCGGTGGGGGCGTCTCTCGCCGCGCTCACCTGGGCCAGACCGGGGCCCGCGGCGCGGTGGCTGACGGGTGAGGCGCTGGCTGAAGTATCGGTTCGCCTGCAGGGGGCCACGCACCGCTCCGGGGTCGGTCCGGGGCAGCATCCCGGTGACTTCCGCGCGCGTGCGGCGCTCGCCCGTCACGCGTCGGATCTGCGCGTCCTGGAGCAGGCCGTGGAGATCCGCTCCCAGCGGCTGCACACGCCGTTCCTGGACAACCAGGTGGTGCGTGCCTGCCGAGCCCTCCCCGAGGCGCTGCGGGTCCGGCCGGGAGCCCGTGCGGAGATCCTCCGTACGGTCCTGGAGGGCGCCGGTGTCTCCGACCTCCCGCCGGGCTGGGGCGCCCCGTCCCACGCCTCCTCGGCCGCGGCGACCCGTACGGGGCTGCGGGTGGCGGCGGACTCCCTGATGTCCCTGTTCGGCACGCCGTTGCTCGCGCAGGCGGGGCTGGTCGAGGCCCGGGTGGTCCGCAAGGCGCTCCGGGCGGCGGCGGAGGGCGAGCCGCTGCCTCTGGACGGCCTGGCCGACCTGGTCTCCCTGGAACTGTGGCTGGGCCGACTGCTGGCCCGCCGCGGCACGTGCTGGACCGGAACACCGGCACGCGCGCGTGCGGTGCCGGCGGGGATTCGGCCGCAGCGGGGGGCGTTGGGGGCGGGGGCCTCCGGCGGTTGAGCGGGTTCGGGTGCGGCTTGGTGGGGGCGGGCGTTTTGCGCAGTTCCCCGCGCCCCTGGGTGCCTGCGGCGGCCTGCTTCGGCTTCGGTGGGGGCTTGTGCAGCGCGTTCGGTTCGGTGGGTGGGTCGGGACCGGGGTGGGGGGTGTCCGTCCTCGGTCCGGCGGCTGCTGTTGCTTGAGCTGTGCTCGGTGACGGACGCCGGCCGCTGCGGGCGGACACCCCCCACCCCGTCCCCTTCCCGCCGTACGCGGCTACCGGCCCATCGTGGCGCGCGATCTGGCGAACGGTCCGTCATGGCGCGTCAGGTGGTGAACGGTTCGTCGTGGCGCGGGTGACTGTGCCTACTCAGGGGCGCGGGGAACTGCGCGGCCAGCCCCCACCGGCCCGCACTCGCCCCCAACCGAACCCGGCACCCCCATAGGCGGCCCGGCTCCGTGAAAAGACACGGTCGGGAGCCAGAACCCGGCGACAATGAACCGGTGCGGTACAGAATCCTGGGCGTCACCCAGGCAACGGACGAGGACGGCACCGTCATACCCCTCGGCGGCCCCCGCCTCCGTACCCTGCTCGCCGCCCTCGCCCTCCGTCCCGGCCGTACCGCGAGCCCCGAGACACTGATCGACGAGGTCTGGGGGGAGGATCCGCCGCAGGACGCCCCGGCCGCGCTCCAGGCCCTCGTCGGTCGGCTCCGTCGTACCGTCGGCAAGGACGCGATCGTGTCCGGCCCGGGTGGGTACCGGCTGGCCGCCGGCGAGGAGGACGTGGACCTGTATGTCTTCGAACAGCTCGTACGGCGAGGAACCGCGGCCCTGGCGCACGGCGACGCGCTCACGGCCGCCCGAGACCTGACCGCGGCCCTCGCCCTGTGGCGCGGTGACGCTCTCGCCGACCTTCCCGACCGCACCGCCGCGACCCGCCCCGAGGCACTGCGTATGGAGGCCACCCGGGCCCGGATCGAGGCGGATCTGCTGCTCGGCCGGGCGCAGGCCGTCGTGCCGGAGCTGAAGGAGCTGACCGGGGCGCATCCGTACGACGAGCCGCTGCGCGTTCTGCTCATCCGCGCCCTGCGCGACGGCGGCCGGGGCGCCGACGCCCTCGCCGCCTACGAGACCGCCCGCCGGGCTCTCGCCGAAGGTCTCGGCACCGACCCGGGCCCGGAGTTGCGGAACCTGCACTGCGAGCTGCTCACGGCTCCTCCCGGCCGCCCGCGTGCCGAACGTATCGGCAACATCCGTCCGCGCCTTACCTCTTTCGTGGGCCGGGAACCCGAGCTCGACGCCATCCGTTCCGAATTGCACAGGGCCCGCCTCGTCACCCTCACCGGACCGGGCGGATCCGGAAAGACCCGTCTCGCCGAGGAAGCCGCCGCCGGGCTCCCGCAGGCGTGGCTCGTCGAGCTCGCCCCGCTCGACCGGCCGGAGGCGGTGCCCGGCGCGGTGGTCAGCGCGCTCGGTCTGCGCGAGACCGTGCTCATGACCACCGAGCTGACGGCCCCGCAGGGCGACCCGCTCGCCCTGCTCGTCGAGTACTGCGCCCCGCGCAGCCAGCTCCTGATCCTTGACAACTGCGAACATGTCATCGAGGCGGCGGCCCACCTCGCGGAGACCCTCCTCACCCGCTGCCCGGGGCTCACCGTCCTCGCCACCAGCCGCGAACCCCTGGGCGTGCCCGGCGAGTCCGTGCGCCCGGTCGAGCCTCTCCTCCCCGACCAGGCCCACCGCCTCTTCGCCGAGCGCGCCGCCGCCGTCCACCCCGCCGCGGACGCCGTGCTCGCCGACAAGGAGGCCGTCGCCGAGATCTGCCGGCGCCTCGACGGGCTGCCCCTCGCCATCGAACTCGCGGCGGCCCGCCTGCGCCTGCTCACCCCCCGTCAGATCGCCGACCGCCTCGACGACCGCTTCCGCCTCCTGACCTCCGGAAGCCGGACCGTCCTGCCCCGCCAGCAGACCCTGCGGGCCGTCGTCGACTGGTCCTGGGAGCTGCTCGACGAGCGGGAGCGGACCCTGCTGCGCGAGGTGTCCGTGTTCGCGGGCGGCTGGGAGCTGGAGGCGGCGGAGGCGGTGTGCACAGGGCCGGCCGCCGAACTCCTCGGCGCGCTCGTGGACAAGTCCCTGATCGTGGCCACCCCGTGCGAGCGGGACGGCTCCGACGGCATGCGCTACCGCATGCTGGAGACCATCCACGAGTACGCCGTCGAGCGCGCCGCCGAATGCCCCGAGCTGCGCGCCGCCGCCGAGCTCCGGCATCGCGCGTGGGTGCGCGGGCTCGTCGAGGAGGCCGAACCACAGCTGCGTTCGGCCGGGCAACTCCCTTGGATCTCCCGCCTGGAGACCGAGCTGGACAACATCCGCGCGGCCTTCGACCGCACCCTCATCGCGGACGACGAGACCGAGGCCACTGCCCTGGCCCTCGGCATGGGCTGGTTCTGGTGGCTGCGCAACTACCGCCGTGAGGGCATGACCTGGGTGGACAGGGTCCTGCGCCTCGGGGTGGCCCTGGACAGGGCGGCCATGACGGACCGGCACCACACCCCGTCCGACGGCGAGGCCGAGGACCCGATCGACGCCTACCTCACCGCCGCGCACACCGACACGGACCACCCGGCACACCGCCCGCGCATGAACCTCCGCATGCTCCATCTCTTCCTCAGGGCCGAGACGGAGCCCATGGACGGCGACCTGGACCCCCGCCTGCGCCGCTATGTGGAACTCGTCCGGAACCACTTCGCGCAGGGCGGCCCCGACGCCGCCCGCCTCCCCGGCATCGTCTGGCCCGTGATCGGTCTCACGCTGAAGGACTCGGTGGACATCCGTCCCCTGATGGACACCTCCGTCGCCCACTGCCGGACCCACGGCGACGACTGGGCCGTGGCTGTCGCCCTGATGCTGCGCACCCACATGGCGGTCGACTCCCCGGGCGGCATGACCGGTGTCGACGACGACCTGGAGGAACTCCGCGTCCTCAGCCGCCGCGCCGGCGACCGCTGGCTCCGCGCCCAGGTCAGCAGCGCGGCCGGCGAGGCGGCCATGGCCCGCGGCCGCCCCGCCGAGGCCAAGGAGGAGTACGAGGAGGCACTGAGCCTCGCCCACGAGGTGGGCGCGTACGCCGAGACGCCGTTCCTCATCGCCCGGCTCGCCGAGGTCGCCTATCGCATCGGCGACCGCTCCACCGCGCTGACCACCCTGGACGAGGCGAGCGCGGCCGGTGACCGGTACGGCGTCCCGGAGACCCGGGCGTTCGTCAGGCTGATGCGGGCCCAGATCGCCCTGGAGGACAAGGACTTCGCCCGCGCGCGCGAGTTGGTCGACATGGTCCGCGAAGAGATCGGTCAGTCACCCACGCCACCCCAGTTCGCGGTGATGCTGAACTCGATCGCCTCGACGGTGACAGCCGCCGAGTCGGGCCCGGAGCACGGCCTGCCCCTGCTGGCGGACACCGTCCGGGAGGCGATCGAGAAGCGGTGTTCCGACACGGTCGTGGCGACGCTCGTGGACGGCGCGGCGGTTCTGCTCTGCGACCTCGGCGACCTCCCGCGCGCGGTCCGGCTGCTCGCCGCCGCCGAGCGGTGGCGCGGCGGCGACCCCCGTCCTCACCCCGAGCGGGTGGAGGTGGAGCGCGCGCAGGCCCGCGCCCGCAGCGGCCTGGGCGCCGTGCGCTACGCGGCGGAACACACCCGGGGCACGACCCTCACCCCGGCCGAGGCCCTCGCCGAGCTCGACGCGGTGACGCGGACGCGGCGCCTCATGAACACCTGAACTTCGACTCCGCCCAGTCCGCGAGCATCAGGTCGTCGAAGTGGCTGTGCGGCTCGACCACCAGCCGTACGGTCCTGTGCCCGGCGAGGTTCACATGGACTGGCACGGCGGGGTCGCCGCCCTTGACCGGCCCGGACCTCCACAGTCGGACCCCGTCGGCGTACACGGAGAAGGAGACCTTGCCGAGGCCGAGCGTCATGTCGTCGACGCCGACCATCGCGTCGTAGGAGGAGCAGGCGCGGTTGAGGTCGATCGTGACGGAGGAGCGGCCGTGCACGGTCACGCCGTGGGCGTACTCCTGGTCGGCGATCGAGACGCCGTAGCGCTGCCACACCCAGCTGCTCTCGCCGATCCGCATCTCGGGCTCGCGGCCGTCGCCGGAGACGTCGTAGGCCAGCTCGCTCCACTGGAAGACGGCCGGCGGGGGCGGGGGTGGTGGCGGGGGAGTCGGTGTCGGTGTGGGCGTCGGAGGCGTGGGCTTCGTGGGCGGTGTCGGTTTCGGGGTGGGGGTCGGCGTAGGAGTCGAGGTGGGCCTCGAGGGCGGTGTGGGCGTGGGGGTCGGTGTCGGTGTCGGGGAGGGTGCGGCCGCCGCGACCGGGACCAGCGGGGGCTCCGGCTTGTTCGGCGAAGGAGCGGGTGAGGGGACGGCCGGTTCGACCACGGGCGCGGATGCCGGCGGTTTGGCGTCCGGCTTCCTGGCCGGGCTGTCGTCGCCGATCAGCGCGAGCGCCACCGCGGCGGCGGCCACGGCGACCACTCCGGCCGCGATCCCCGCCTTCACGGGAGCTCCGAGCCCCTCCGAGGCCGCGGCGCCGCCCGTGCCCGCCCCGCCCGAGGAGCCCCCGCTCGCCGCGGCGGCCGCGCCCGCGGCACCGGCCGCTCCCGCCCCGGCGCCGCCCGCGATGAGCCCGAGGGCCTTGGCGTACCCGGCGGCCCCGAACCAGCCGATGACCGCGATCGGTACGACGGCGGGGATGCCCCCGGCGACTTCCTTGATCTGGCCCGCGGCCAGCCGGCACTTGGCGCACTCCTCCAGGTGCTTGCGCAGACCCCGTTCGGCACGGGCGCGCAGGCTGCCGCGGGCGTAGGCGCCGAGCCGGTCGGCGTAGCGGGCGCACTCCTCGTCGGTGGCGAGGGTCGTGCTGACGTGCGCCTGGAGATAGGCCTGCTTGAGGCCCTCACGGGCGCGGCTGGCCAGCACGCGCGTGCCGTTGGCGTCGAGCCCGAAGAGGGTGGCGACCTCGCTCGGCGACTCGTCCTCGACCTCGGTGTGCCACAGCACGGCCTGCCAGCGCTCGGGCAGCGACCGGAAGGCCTGCATGGCCATCGACTGCTCGGCCACGTGCATCGCGCGTACGTCGGCGCCGAGGTCCAACGTGTCGTCGTCGGAGACCTCGGAGGTGCGCGCGGCCTGGGCGGCGAACACCGCGAAGTCGTCGACGAGCTGCTCCCGCTTCGCCGACTTCGTCCAGCCGGCGGCGACGCGGCGGACGCTGGTGAGCAGATAGGCGCGTACGGCGTGCTCGGGGCCGTGGCCGCCGCGCACCGCCTGGAGCATGCGGGCGAAGACCTCGGCGGTGAGGTCGTCGGCGGTGTGGCCGTCACGGCAGCAGGTGCGGGCGTAGCGGCGCACCGCTCCCGCGTGGCGCCGGTAGAGGGCCTCGTAGGCCATGTCGTCGCCGGCGCGCATCCGGTCGATCAGGTCGGCGTCGGAGGGCGACATCTCCCTGGGCGGCGGCAGGACGCTGCCGTCCTCGCGCCGGTCGCGCTGCGCCGGAACGCTGCCGTCGACGGGTTCGCCGCCCTGGGCCGGGATGCCGCCCTGCGGGATGCCCCCGCGACCGCCCTGGCCCGGCACTCGGGGGGTGCCCCCGGCTTCCTCGTCGCCCTCACCGAGGGGTTCGTTCCGCCCGTCAACGCTCATCGCGGAATGCCCCCGCCGCCGGCCCAACCAGTCCCGAACACCGGGTCAGCGTGCCATATTGGCTTTTGGTCAGCGCCCCGCTGTACGGCGCATCCACCCGTCCGTGGGGACTTCCCGCACGGCAGTACTGAGCATCACCCGGATGGGGAAGACTCAACTGTCGTGGCTAGTGCAGGAGTTGGCTCAGGCGCCCGAAAAACGCTGGAATGTTGTGGGGTGCGGACGGCAGCCGCCCGCACCCCACTGTCACCCTTTCGAGTCACACCGGCCGGGACCGCAACCCCTCCAGCAGGATGTCCAGCAGCCGCGCCGAGGCCGCCGCCTGCTGCGCCGCGTCGGGCAGTGAGGGCGCCGCGGTCGCGATCACCAGCAGGACGTCCGACACCGACACGTCGGTCCGCAGCTCACCGGCGGCCCGCGCCCGGTCCACGAGCTGGCCCACGACCTCCAGCAGCGCAGCCGCCCCGGCGTCGTCGTCCGCGGAGACCAGCGGAGGCTCCTCCGGCACCAGCCGCAGCTCACCGGCGCCCGGGGTCGTCCGCTGCTGCGGCACCCGCGTCCCGTCGTAGCCGTCGGACACCTCGTCGGCGACCCCGACCCGCAGCACCTGCGGCGGCAGCAGCCGCCCGGCACCGGACGCGACCGACGTACGCAGGAAGCGCGACAGCGCCGACCACGGCTCGTCCTCCTGACCGAGCGCCGCCCGCGCCTGGTCGGTCAGCCGGGAGGTCTCCTCCTCGGCTATCCGCCGGACCAGGACGTCCTTGCTCGGGAAGCGCCGGTACACCGTGCCGACGCCGACCCGCGCGCGCCGCGCCACGTCCTCCATCGGCGCGCCGTAGCCCAGCTCGCCGAAGACCTCGCGCGCCGCGCGCAGTACGTGTTCCAGGTTGCGCTGTGCGTCCACGCGCAGTGGGGCCGAACGCGATCCGTCCCGTCCGTTGCCCGCCGCGCTCATTGCCGAGCCCATCGCGCCGCCCATCGCCCCGCCACCGGGTGCGATGGCGGACGCGGTAGACCAATGAGAGTCCTGAATGTGCATAAATAATCCCCCGGTAATGACGTCTCCCCCCGGAGACTCTCCCCGCCATCGAAAGCCGGAGCGTGCGGAACAAGCCCGTTTCGCGAGTCCGCCCGTCGCGGACCCGGAGCGCATCCCCCTACACCCCGTCGACACACGAACATAGTTGAGTGGGGGTCAATTCAGAAGGGGCAGGTTCCGCACGGAGCGCCCCCCGATCGGAGTACGGGTGGCAAACGCCCCGATTGCACCCCCTCCGCCCGCCCGGCGCACACCCGTTGACCTGCGAAGCTTCCGCGCCCTCCGGCGATTCGGCCAACCCGGCGCGCCGACGACTTCCGGTCACACAATTTGTCGAGGCTGTGGACAAACTCAAGCGACGGGTGCGTCATGGGATGGTGAAGGAACGTGCGCGCATTCTGGTTGTCGGCGGCGGCTACGTCGGGATGTACACGGCTCTGCGTCTGCAGCGGAAGCTGAAACGGGAACTCGACCGGGGCGAGGTCGAGATCACCATCGTCACACCCGACCCGTACATGACCTATCAGCCGTTCCTGCCCGAAGCGGCGGCCGGATCGATCTCCCCACGCCACGTCGTCGTACCGCTGCGCCGCGTCCTCGACCGCTGCCGCGTCCTCGTCGGCGAGGTCACCGCGATCGACCACGCCAAGCGCACGGCCTCCGTCACCACCCTCGCCACCGAGGAGGAGCGCACGGGCGGCGAACAGCTGTCGTACGACGAACTCGTCCTCGCCCCGGGTTCGATCGCGCGCACCCTGCCGATTCCCGGACTCGCCGACCACGGCATCGGGTTCAAGACGGTCGAGGAGGCCATCGGCCTGCGCAACCACGTCATCGAGCAGATGGACATCGCCTCCTCCACCCGCGACCCCGCGATCCGCGACGCGGCCCTGACCTTCGTCTTCGTCGGCGGCGGCTACGCGGGCGTGGAGGCGCTCGGCGAGCTGGAGGACATGGCCCGCTACACCGCGCGCTACTACCACAACGTCCGTCCCGAGGACATGAAGTGGATCCTCGTCGAGGCCTCCGACCGCATCCTGCCCGAGGTCGGCGAGGAGATGGGCCGCTACACGGTCAGCGAACTACGCCGCCGCAACATCGACGTACGGCTGAACACCCGCCTGGAGTCCTGCGTGGACCGCGTCGCTGTCCTCAGCGACGGCAACCGTTTTCCCACGCGTACGGTCGTGTGGACCGCCGGCGTGAAACCCAGCCCGCTCCTCGCCGCCACCGACCTCCCGCTCAATGAGCGAGGTCGGCTGAAATGCACCCCCCAGCTCACCGTCGACGGCACCACGCACGCGTGGGCGGCCGGAGACGCGGCCGCCGTCCCCGACGTCACCGCCGAGGAGCCCGGCAAGGAGACGGCCCCCAACGCCCAGCACGCCGTCCGTCAGGCGAAGGTCCTCGGCGACAACATCGCGCACGCGCTGCGGGGCGAGCCCCTGGAGACGTACTCCCACAAGTACGTCGGTTCGGTGGCCTCCCTGGGCCTCCACAAGGGGGTCGCGCAGGTCTACGGACGCAAGCTGAAGGGCTACCCTGCCTGGTTCATGCACCGCGTCTACCACCTCAGCAGGGTCCCCACCTTCAACCGCAAGGCCCGTGTCCTGGCCGAATGGACCCTGTCGGGGCTCTTCAAGCGGGAGATCGTCTCCCTCGGTTCACTCGAACACCCCCGAGCGGAGTTCGAACTCGCGGCCGGTGGAAAACATCCTCACGACCCGACGAACGACCCGAAGGGGTCGTCCTGACCGGACCGAGGAACTCCACGGACCGCCCCGGCGTCTGACGGATGTCGACCCGGTCGGTCACCCTGCCAGACTGGTGCCCGACTTCGGACGGGCAGCCGCCCGCCCCTCGAACCAAGAGGTTTTCCCACCGTGCTGCACCCCCGGGCTGCCGTCCCCAGCCCCCCGGCCGGGCCCGGAGCCGGCCCGAAGACGCCGAAGACGACGACACGAGGCAAGGATTCGTGAACTTCACGCGCTGGAGCGCCCGCCTCCCCGGAACGCAGCGCCGCGCCGCAGCGCGGACCGACGACCTGGTCACCGAGGACCGCCTGAGCGAGGGTGCCGTCCCCGCGGCCCGCGCCGAACAACTGACCGTGCCGGTCCCCGCCGTCGACGAACTCCCCGTACGCGAGGTCCTCGACCGTGTCCCCGCCCTCGTCGCCCTCGTCCACGGCCCCGACCACCGCCTCGCCTACGTCAACGACGCCTATGTGGTCGCCTTCGGCCTGCGCTCCCCGGGCCGACCGGCCCGTGAAGCCCTCCCGGAGCTCGACGAGATCGGCCTCCTCCCCCTGCTCGACCAGGTCCTGCGCAGCGGCAAGCCACGCACGGTCAAGTCCCGCAAGGCCCCCGACGGCCGCTCCTACACCTTCACCTGCACACCGGTGACCCAAGGAGGCGGTGGTGGCGGTGGTGGCAGTGGTGTCCTCGTATTCGCGACCGACGTCACCGACCACGCCGAGGCCGCCGAACGCCTCAGAGCCAGCGAGCGCCGCCAGCGCGAGACCGCCGTCACCCTCCAGCGCTCCCTTCTCCCCCAGGAACTCGAAGAACCCGACGACCTGCGCGTCGCCGCCACCTACCACCCCGGCGGCACCGAGGCCGCGGTCGGCGGCGACTGGTACGACGTCATCACCCTCGGCGGCGGGCGCACGGCCCTGGTCATCGGCGACGTCATGGGCCGCGGGGTGCGCGCGGCGGCGGTCATGGGGCAACTCCGCACGGCCGTCAGGGCCTACGCACGCCTGGACCTCCCGCCGCACGAGATCCTCCAGCTCCTGGACGGCCTCGCCATGGAGATCGACGCCAACCAGATCGCCACCTGCGTGTACGCCATCCACGACCCGAACGAGGGCAAGCTGGTCTACGCCTCGGCCGGCCACCTGCCCATCCTGGTCCGCGACGAGAGCGGCGTCGTCCTGCGCGCCGACGAACCCACCGGCCCGCCGCTCGGCACCGGCGGCTGGATGCACGCCTCGGGCTCCATCCCGCTCGGCCCCGGTTCCACCGCCGTCCTCTACACGGACGGCCTGGTCGAACGCCGCAACGAAGACCTGGACGAGGGCATCGCGGCCCTCGAACGCGCCCTGGCCGGCGCCACCGGCACCCCCCAGGTGATCTGCGACCGCCTGGTCCGCTCGGCCGGCGTCACCGCCGAGCACGACGACGACGTGGCCGTCATGGTCCTCCAGCACCCGGCCCACACGGGCCCGGACAGTGATCTCTTCCGCAACGCCGCGCTGGAACTGCTGGGCGGCGTCGAGGCGGCTCCACGCGCGCGTGCGTTCGCCTCCGGCGTGCTGACGAGCTGGCGGTTCCCGGTCGAGCTGCACGACCTGGGCGTGCTGGCGGTGAGCGAACTCGTGGCGAACTCCTTGCAGCACGGCACCCCGCCCATGCGCCTTCGGCTTCGACGCACCGATCGGCGGCTCATTGTCGAGGTGACGGACGGGGATGACCATCTGCCGCGGCGTCGGAGGGCCGAACCGGGCGACGAATCCGGTCGTGGGATCGCGATTGTGGCGACCATCGCGTCGAACTGGGGGGCCCGGAGGACGCCGGGGGGTGGCAAGGCGGTCTGGTGCGAGTTCGTGCTGCCCAAGGGGTAGCGGCCTGAGGGAGCGGGGCGGCTGCGGGTGCATGAAAGCTTGCCGCGCAGCTCCCCGCGCCCCTGAGGAGTCGCAGCTAGGCGGCCAGAGACTTCGCCGATGCCCCACCCTGTGCCACCACTCGGCTCTTCCGCAGCGACGGCTGGTTCTGCACCGGGGTCAGCTGCCTGCCCAGCCGTAGGGCCAGGTACGTGATGCCCAGCGAGAACAGCAGGAACGTCACGATGTACGGCGTGTGCAGCGAGGCTCCCATCGGGCCGCCGACCGCCGGGCCGACCGCCAGGGCGAGCTGCTTCACCAGGGCGAAGGCGGAGTTGTACTGGCCCGCCATCCCCTCCGGCGCCAGATCGGCGACCAGGGGGGCCACCGTCGGCGACAGCATCGCCTCACCCAGTCCGAACAGGGCGTACGTCGACACGAACGCGGCCGTGGCCATCTCCTGGCTGCCGTGTCCGAGCCCGGCGTAACCGGCGGTGACCCACGCCACGGCCCAGATGAGCCCGACCAGGGCGATCACCCGGGACCGCCTCCGCCGCTCGACGAACCTCAGCACGGCGAACTGCGCGACGACGATCATCGCGGTGTTGGCGGCCAGAGCCGTCCCCAGCGCGGAGGTGGAGATGCCGGCGGCCTCCACGCCGTACGCGCTCAGGCCGGACTCGAACTGTCCGTAGCAGGCGAAGAACAGCACGAAGCCCAGCACGCACAGCTGCACCATGGCCCGGTTGCCGAGCAACTGCTTCCAGCTGCCCGTGCCGGACCGGGTCGGCGCGCCCTCGATGCGCGGCGCGTGCGGCAGCCGCAGGGTCGCCATCACGACCACCAGCAGCAGGAACATCGCCGCCTCGATCGCGAACAGCAGAGTGAAGGACGCCGCGCTCGACGTGTCGACGAGATGCCCGCCGATGAGACCGCCGACACCGAGCCCCAGGTTCTGCAGGAAGAACTGCATGGCGAAGGCCCGGGACCGCGTCTCCGAGGTGGAGCAGTCCACGATCATCGTGGCCAGCGCCGGCTGCATGACCGCCTGACCGGCCCCGAGCGCGGCCGCCGACAGCAGCACGGTCGGCGCATGGCTCGACAGTCCGAGGCTCAGCGCTCCGAGTGCGGCCGTGAGCAGGGCGGTGAGCAGCACCGGCAGCGGGCCCCGCCGGACGATGGCCCGCCCGGCGAACGGCAGCACGATCAACGCCGCCACGGCGAAGACGGCGAGGACCAGCCCCGCCGTCGTGGCTCCCAGCCCCCGCACCTGCGCCACGTAGACGTACAGGTAGGGGACGGTGAAACCGAGCCCGAACGCACTGAGTGCGTTGCCCACGTGGATCCGGCGCATCGCTGCGCCCATCGCCCTGGTCACGTTCACCTCTCTCACTAGTTAGGAGTGAAGACTTCAAAGCTAAAGTTCGAAGCTAAAGAGTACATACTGAAGGACTTCAAGGCAAAGGAGGTGCGTGCCATACTGCGGCCATGGCAGAGACCCCTGGCATCCCCGAGCCCACGCTCGAAGAGCAGATCGCTGCCTACCAGCGCGAGTTCCAGGACCTCGACCCCCAGGTCGAGCAGATCGTCTCGGCGCTCTCCCGGCTGAACCGCCGGATGAACGTCGCCTACGGCCGTCAGACCGCCGCCCTCGGCATCAGCAGCGCCGAGTGGGAGGTACTCAAGGCGCTCGTGCTCTCCGGTGCCCCCTATCGGATGGGGCCCAGTGACCTCGCCAAGCGGCTCGGCCTCACGCCGGCCGCGATGACCCACCGGATCGACCGCATGCTCGGTGAGGGACTGGTGACCCGGGAGCGGGACGAGTCCAATCGCGTCCGCGTGATCGTGGAGCTGACCGTCGAAGGCCGCGAGAAGTGGCTGGAGGCGATGCGCCTCGCCACGGTCTTCGAGGAGGACCTGCTCCAGGACCTGTCCGCAGACGAGCGCAACACCCTCGGGGACGTCCTCACCCGGCTCCTGCGTAGGGTGGAACACGCACAGCCGGACGCCGGCGGGCGCCTCAGCGACCTCGACTGAAAAGATCTTGACAGAGGACGCTTGACAGCCCCCTGCTGGATCCGTAGAGTTCTTCGGGTTGCCACGGGGCCGTAACGGTTCTGCGGCAGCACCTTCGCCGCGAAAGCGGCCACTCAAACCATCAGAACGATCTCCCAGCCGGGATGAATTCGGTGTGCCCGAATTCAATTCGATTTGGGTGCGGCTCCTCGATTTGGGGCCGCAGCGAGAGTCCGCTAAGGTTTGAGACGTCGGAACGGCCCAACGGCCGGGAAGACAAGCCCCCTGACTGGGAATCAGGCCCGAAAGGATCTGGTAGAGTCGGAACCGCCGGAAAGGGAAACGCGGAAGCGGGAACCTGGAAAGCACCGAGGAAATCGGAACCGGAAACGGTCTGATAGAGTCGGAAACGCA
>NZ_JBEXFB010000027.1:0-109846 GCF_040606575.1 Streptomyces sp. NPDC005402 | reverse complement strand
GTCCGTCCTCGGTCCGGCGGCTCGGTCATTTGAGCAGGGCCCTGTAACGGACGCCGGCCGCTGCGGGCGGACACCCCCCACCCCGTCCCCTTCCCGCCGTACGCGGCCAACGGTCCGTCCTGGCGCAGGGTGACTGCGGCCCTGAGGGGCGCGGGGAACTGCGCGACCAGCCCCCACGCGCCCGCAGCCCGACCCGGCACCCCCTGAGCGCGCCCCCGTCACCTCACGCCGAAGCCGCCGGCGGCGCCAACTGCCGTGCCAGCCACGTAGGTACTCCGCCCAGCAACCGGTACAACCGCCGCGCCTCCTCGCGCAGTCGGGACGCCTCCGGCTCCACCTCCGCGTCCGCCAGTGAGGCGAGCGCCGGTGCCGTGCCCACCAGGTAGCCCAACTCCTCACGGATCCGGAGCGATTCGGCGAACCCGTGCCGCGCCTCGGCCAACTCGCCCTCCCGTAGGGCCAGTCCGGCGAGGTGGCGCCAGGTGAAGGACAGCAGCAGGGAGTCGGACTGGGCCGTGGCGCCCGCGTGGGCGCGGCGGTAGGCCGCTCGGGCCGCCTGGGGGGAGTGGGTCAGGTTCTCCGCCAGCAGACCCCGGCGGAAGTCCAACAGGGCCCTGCCCTGCGCCCCCGGAGGGATCAGCGCCGCCGCGCGGCCCAGCGCCGCCCGCGCTTCGTCCGCGCGGTCCCGGACCCCGTGAAGCGTCGAGGCGTACGCAAGCTGCCCCCGTTCACAAGCGGCGGCCCCCCGTTCGTCGTCGCTGTGGGCCAGCGCCTCGGCGGTGCGCAGCGCGTCCTCCGCCTCCGGCCAGCCCTGCTCCGTGTACAGGCAGCGTTCCACCAGCAGTGCCGCTCTCTGCAGGGCCGCCTCTGCGGTGACCGGTTGGAGCAGGGCGGCCGCGTCGGCCCAGCAGGCCCGTGAGCGCAGCCGCCATACCGCGGTCTGGAGTGGATCGTCACCGGCGGTCGTTCCGTTACCAGACATGGCGGTATGCGCCACGTTGCCCTCCCCGAGCGCGCCGTCGAGCTTTGAGTGGTGGCGGCATCTCAGCACGAAACGACGGGCCCGGCCAAGGGGGTGGGTGAAGGAATTCACAAAGTCGTGGGAGTCGGGGGGCTCACAGGTTTCAGCTCATCCGCAGTGCCAGGAAGAAATCCAGCTTGTCCTCGAGGCGCGAGAGGTCACGGCTCGTCAACTGCTCGATGCGTCCGACGCGGTAGCGCAGCGTGTTGACGTGCAAGTGGAGACGGGTCGCGCAGCGGGTCCAGGAGCCGTCGCAGTCCAGGAAGGCCTCCAGGGTGGGGATCAACTCGGCCCGGTGGCGGCGGTCGTAGTCCCTGAGCGGGTCGAGGAGGCGGGCTGTGAAGGCTCGGCGGACGTCGTCGGGCACGAAGGGCAGCAGCAGGACGTGCGAGGCCAGCTCCTGGTGGCCTGCCGCGCAGACTCTGCCCGCGCGGGCCGCCGCCACCCTGCGGGCGTGCCGGGCCTCCTCCAGCGCGCCTCGCAGGCCCTCCGCCGAGTGGACCGACGCGCTGACGCCCAGGGTGACCCTGCCGTCGTCGTCGAGGCCGGCCGTCAGGGGGTCCCGGACCGCTTCGAGCAGGGCGTCCGCGAGGATGCCCGACTCCGAGCCGTCGTGTTCGGTCGAGACCGCGGGGAGGGGGACGAGCGCGATCGCCTCGTCGCCGGTGTGGGCCACCGCTATGCGGTCGGAGGGCTCGGGGCCGGTCGCGAGGGGGTCCACCAGGATCTCCTCCAGGAGGGACTGCGCCATCGGGCCGCCCTCCAGCTCCGTGTCCTGCCATTCGACCCTGGCCACCACGACCTGCCAGTGCGGCGCCGCCCCCAGACCGGGCAGGAGGACCGGCGCGGCGACTCGCAGACGGGCGGCGATCTCGGCCGGTGCCGCTCCTGTCTGGACCAGTTCCAGGACCTCCTGGGCCAGGCGGCGGCGGACCGTGCGGGCCGCGTCTCTGCGGTCCCGCTCGACCGCGATCAGCTGGGCGACGCCCTGGAGGAGGTCCAGGCGCTCCTCCGGCCAGTCGCCGGCGTCCGCCTCCACCGCCAGCAGCCAGTCGGACAGGACCGTCTCGCGTACGTCTCTGGAGGCCTGGGGGGACCGGCCGCTGCTGCGGATCGGGAAGAGGGAGTAGGCCGACGAGCCGAGCGTGACCCGGTGGGGGCCTCGGCGGCCTGTGCGGGCCGCAGCAAGGTGTTCGGCCGCGAGCTTCGCGCAGGTGTCCGCGGGGAGGCCGGGGCCCGCCACCTTCGGGCCCGCGATCAGGCGGCCGGTCGGGGAGAGGACCCACGCGCGCAGGTCCAGGTCCGAACCCAGGAGGTCGAGGACCACGTCCGGGCCGCCGCCCGCCGGGCCCGACGTCATCATGCGACGGTGGCGGTCCACCACGGCCGCCAGGTCGCCCGCGCGCTCGCCGGAGACCTGCCGTACGACATGCTCGGTGATCGTCGCGAAGGCCACCGACTCGTGCACCGCGAACAGGGGGAGGCGGTGCCGGGCGCAGGCGACGACCAGGTCCTCCGGGACGTCGCCCAGCTCCGCCTCGCCGGCTGCCAGCGCCGCCACCTGGGCCTGCACGAGGAGTCGTACGAACGGCTCCGAGTCGGCGGCGTCCCGGCGCCAGGCGAGGCCCGTCAGGACCAGTTCCCCGCCCGAGAGGTAGCGGCTGGGGTCGCGCAGGTCCGTGGTCATCACACCGCGTACGGTGCGGTCCAGTTCGTCCTCGCCGCCGAGCAGCCGCAGGCCCAGCGCATCGGTGTCCAGCAGTGCGCGCAGCCGCATTCTCGTCGCCGCCGTTCTTTGTCTCGAAATCTACGATGGAGAAGGGGTCCGGTGGGGTCGGGAGCGGCTTCCGCCATCTCCGGGGCTGTGTCCCAGGTCACGTGGGCTGTCTCGGATGTTTCCCGGGGAAAACATGGAGGTTACTGAGCACCTCCGTTCATACGAATCTACAAGATGAGGGCCCCGACCAGCCAACTCCTTCATGGTTTCCGTGACTGACCCCGTTGGAGTACACCGCTGTGTACTGGCTCCACTCCACGTGAACAGCACATGAACGAGCCGGGCCCGCCGCACACGATCTGGCTCGATCCGTACGACCCCCAAGACGAAGAAGAGAGCCGGTCATGGACTTCCTTCGCCCCGCCAGCTGGGAGGAGGCGCTCGCCGCCAAGGCCGAGCACCCCACCGCTGTGCCCATCGCGGGCGGCACCGATGTGATGGTCGAGATCAACTTCGACCATCGGCGGCCCGAGTACCTGCTCGACCTGAACCGCGTCACCGACCTCACCGAGTGGGAGGTCGGCGAGGACACCGTGCGGCTCGGCGCCTCCGTGCCGTACACCCACATCATGGAGAACCTGCGCGGCGAGCTCCCGGGCCTGGCCCTCGCCTCGCACACCGTGGCCTCCCCGCAGATCCGCAACCGCGGCGGCGTCGGCGGCAACCTCGGCACCGCCTCCCCGGCCGGTGACGCCCACCCCGCCCTCCTCGCGGCCGGCGCCGAGGTCGAGGTCGAGTCGGTGCGCGGATCGCGTCTCATCCCGATCGACGCGTTCTACACCGGCGTGAAGCGCAACGCGCTGGCCGCCGACGAGCTCATTCGCGCCGTGCACATCAAGAAGGCCGACGGGCCCCAGCAGTACTCCAAGGTCGGCACGCGCAATGCCATGGTCATCGCCGTGTGCGCCTTCGGGCTCGCCCTGCACCCCGCGACGCGGACCGTGCGCACCGGGATCGGTTCGGCCGCTCCCACGCCCGTTCGGGCCAAGGCCGCCGAGGAGTTCCTGAACGCCGCTCTGGAAGAGGGCGGGTTCTGGGACAACGGCAAGATCATCACGCCTTCGGTCGCCAAGCAGTTCGCGGACCTGTGCGCCGCCTCCTGCAACCCGATCGACGACGTCCGGGGCACGGCGAGCTATCGCCGCCACGCGGTCGGCATCATGGCCCGCCGCACGCTGACCTGGACGTGGGAGTCGTACCGCGGCACCGCCGCCCGCACGGAGGGAGTCGCGTGATGCGCGTCAATTTCACGGTCAACGGACGTCCGCAGGAAGCCGACGACGTGTGGGAGGGCGAGTCCCTGCTGTACGTGCTGCGCGAGCGGCTCGGGCTGCCCGGTTCGAAGAACGCCTGCGAGCAGGGGGAGTGCGGCTCCTGCACGGTCCGCCTCGACGGCGTCCCGGTGTGTTCCTGTCTGGTCGCCGCCGGGCAGGTCGAGGGACGCGAGGTCGTCACCGTCGAGGGGCTCGCGGACTACGCGAAGCAGCGGTCCTGCCCGACCGGCGCCTGCGGTACGTCCCCGCAGGACTCCCACACCGGCGAGGGCACCGAACTCGCCCCGATCCAGCAGGCGTTCATCGACGCCGGTGCCGTCCAGTGCGGCTTCTGCACGCCGGGGCTGCTGGTCGCCGCCGACGAGATGCTGGAGCGCAACCCGAACCCGAGCGACGCGGACATCCGCGAGGCGCTGTCGGGCAACCTGTGCCGCTGCACCGGCTACGAGAAGATCATGGACGCGGTCCGCCTCGCGGCCGCCCGGCAGGGAGAGGCGGTCTGAGATGTCCACTCCCAACGGCACTCCCACCAAGATCACCCAGGGTTCGAAGACCAAGGGCGGCATCGGCGAGTCGACGCTCCGCCCGGACGGCACCCTCAAGGTCACCGGCGAGTTCGCGTACTCGTCCGACATGTGGCACGAGGACATGCTCTGGGGGCAGATCCTCCGCTCGACCGTCGCGCACGCCGAGATCGTGTCCATCGACACGAGCGAGGCCCTCGCCCTGCCGGGCGTGTACGCCGTCATGACGCACGACGATCTGCCGACCGAGGTGAAGAACTACGGTCTGGAGATCCAGGACACCCCGGTCCTCGCCCACGGCAAGGTCCGTCACCACGGTGAGCCGGTCGCGATCGTCGCCGCCGACCACCCGGAGACGGCCCGCCGCGCCGCCGCGAAGATCAAGGTCGAGTACCGCGAGCTGCCCGTCGTCACCGACGAGGCCTCCGCGACCGCCCCCGACGCGATCCTCGTCCACGAGGGCCGCGACGACCACCACATCGGGCACGTCCCGCACCCCAACATCGTCCACCGGCAGCCGATCATCCGCGGTGACGTCGAAGAGGCCTCGCAGCAGGCCGACTTCGTCGTCCGGGGCGAGTACACCTTCGGCATGCAGGACCAGGCCTTCCTCGGCCCCGAGTCGGGTCTCGCCGTGCCGGACGAGGACGGTGGCGTCCACCTCTACGTCGCCACCCAGTGGCTGCACTCCGACCTGCGGCAGATCGCGCCCGTCCTCGGCCTGCCCGAGCGCAAGGTGCGCATGACGCTGTCCGGTGTGGGCGGGGCCTTCGGAGGCCGCGAGGACCTGTCGATGCAGATCCACGCCTGTCTGCTGGCACTGCGCACCGGCAAGCCCGTCAAGATCGTCTACAACCGCTTCGAGTCCTTCTTCGGGCATGTCCACCGCCACCCGGCCAAGCTCCACTACGAGCACGGGGCCACGCGCGAGGGCAAGTTGACCCACGTCAAGTGCCGGATCGTCCTCGACGGCGGCGCGTACGCCTCCGCCTCCCCGGCCGTCGTCGGCAACGCCGCTTCGCTCGGCATCGGGCCGTACGTCGTCGACGACGTCGAGATCGAGGCCATCGCGCTCTACACCAACAACCCGCCCTGCGGCGCGATGCGCGGCTTCGGCGCGGTCCAGGCGTGCTTCGCCTACGAGGCGCAGATGGACAAGCTCGCCGACGCGGTGGGCATGGACCGGGTGGAGTTCCGGCAGCTGAACGCCATGGAACAGGGCACGATCATGCCGACCGGCCAGCCCGTCGACTCGCCCGCCCCCGTCGCCGAACTCCTGCGCCGCGTCAAGGCGATGCCGCTCCCGCCGGAGCAGCAGTGGCGCTCCGCCGGCGAGGAGGCCGACGTACGGCAGCTGCCGGGCGGTCTGTCGAACACCACCCACGGCGAAGGCGTCGTACGGGGGGTCGGCTACGCGGTCGGCATCAAGAACGTCGGCTTCTCCGAGGGTTTCGACGACTACTCGACCGCCCGCGTGCGCATGGAGGTCGTCGGCGGTGAGCCCGTCGCCACCGTGCACACGGCCATGGCGGAGGTCGGCCAGGGCGGAGTCACCGTCCACGCGCAGATCGCCCGCACCGAACTCGGCGTCACGCAGGTGACCATCCAGCCGGCGGACACTCAGGTGGGCTCGGCGGGTTCGACCTCGGCCTCGCGTCAGACGTACGTCACCGGCGGCGCCGTCAAGAACTCCTGCGAGCTCGTCCGGGAGAAGGTCCTGGAGCTCGGGCGCCGCAAGTTCGGCTCCTACCACCCCGCCTGGGCCACCGCCGAACTGCTCCTGGAGGGCGGCAAGGTCGTCACCGACGGGGGTGAGGTCCTCGCGGACCTGGTCGACGTGCTGGAAGAGGAGTCCGTGGAGGTCGAGGCCGAGTGGCGGCACCGGCCGACCGAGGCCTTCGACCTGCGTACCGGGCAGGGCTTCGGACACGTCCAGTACTCCTTCGCCGCCCACCGCGCGGTCGTCGAGGTCGACACCGAGCTCGGCCTGGTCAAGGTGATCGAGCTGGCCTGCGCGCAGGACGTCGGCAAGGCGCTGAACCCGCTGTCCGTCATCGGCCAGATCCAGGGCGGCACGACCCAGGGCCTGGGCATCGCGGTGATGGAGGAGATCATCGTCGACCCGAAGACGGCGAAGGTCAGGAACCCGTCCTTCACGGACTACCTGATCCCCACGATCCTCGACACGCCGACCATCCCCGTCGACGTGCTCGAACTCGCCGACGACCACGCGCCGTACGGGCTGCGTGGCATCGGCGAGGCACCCACCCTGTCCTCGACCCCGGCCGTGCTCGCGGCGATCCGCAACGCGACCGGGCTGGAGCTCAACAGGACGCCGGTACGCCCCGAACACCTCACGGGCATGGCGTAGTCAGTCCCTCCGGGCGGCGCCGGGAACGTCACACTTCGCCGCGCCGCCCGGAGTACCCAGTTCGTTCGTCTCGGGCCGTCCCCCGGGTCGTGCGGCCGAACCACCTTCCCAAATCCCGCAGCCGCACAGGCGGTTGACGGGTGCCCCTGTGAACCTTGGGAGTAGGCCCACATGACCCAGCAGTCACTGGAGCCGGCGACCGTCGCCGACGACGCGGGAGAAGGCACCCGCGTCCCGGCCGGCAGGTCCTGGCTCGACCGGTACTTCCACATATCCCGGCGAGGATCCACGGTCGCGCGTGAACTCCGCGGCGGCGTCACCACCTTCATGGCGATGGCGTACATCCTCCTGCTCAACCCCCTGATCCTGTCCGGCAAGGACGCGGCGGGGGACACGCTCGGCCAGAAGGCACTCATCACCGCGACCGCGTTCGCGGCGGCCCTCACCACGCTGCTGATGGGCTTCTTCGGCAAGGTACCGCTCGCGCTCGCCGCCGGCCTCTCCGTCTCCGGCGTGCTGTCCTCGCAGGTCGTACCCGTGATGACCTGGCCGCAGGCCATGGGCATGTGCGTGATGTACGGCGTGGTCATCATGCTGCTGGTCGTCACCGGCCTGCGCGAGATGATCATGAACGCGATCCCGTTGGCCCTCAAGCACGCGATCACCATGGGCATCGGTCTGTTCGTCGCCCTGATCGGCTTCTACAAGGCCGGCTTCGTCCACCAGGGCAAGGCGACCCCGGTCACGCTCGGCCCCACGGGCGAACTCGCGGGCTGGCCGGTCCTGTTGTTCGCCGTCACCCTCCTCGCCATCTTCATGCTCCAGGCGCGCGGCGTCCCCGGCGCGATCCTGATCGGCATTCTCGGCGGGACCGTACTCGCCGTGGTCCTCAACGCGGTCGGGGCCGTCGCCCCCGAGCAGTGGGCGAGCGGCGCCCCCGAACTGCACGGCGGCGCGGTCTCCATGCCGGACTTCTCGATCTTCGGGAAGGTCGAGTTCGGCGGCTGGGGCGAGGTCGGCGCGATGACGGTCGGCATGATCGTGTTCACGCTGGTGCTCGCCGGGTTCTTCGACGCGATGGCCACCATCATCGGCGTCGGCACCGAGGCCGGACTCGCCGACGAGCAGGGCCGGATGCCGGGCCTGTCCAAGGCGCTGTTCATCGACGGCGCGGGCGGTGCCATCGGCGGGGTGGCGGGTGCCTCCGGGCAGACCGTCTTCGTCGAGTCGGCCACGGGGGTCGGCGAAGGCGCCCGTACCGGCCTGTCCTCCGTCGTCACCGGCCTGTTCTTCGCGGCCTGCCTCTTCTTCACCCCGCTCACCGCGATCGTGCCGGGCGAGGTCGCGGCCGCCGCCCTGGTGGTGATCGGCGCCATGATGATGATGAACGCCCGCCACGTCGACTGGGCCGACCGCGCCACCGCGATCCCGGTCTTCCTGACCGTCGTGATCATGCCGTTCACCTACTCGATCACGGCGGGCGTCGCCGCGGGCGTCATCTCGTACGTGGCCATCAAGGTCGCGCAGGGCAAGGCGCGCGAGATCGGCGCCTTCATGTGGGGACTGACGGCGATCTTCCTGGTCTACTACGCCCTCAACCCGATCGAGATCTGGATGGGCGTGCACTAGCCGCTCGAACCCGCCCGTACGCAACCGCTGTGAAGGAGACCGAGACATGCTGGACATCGCCGACGAGCTGCACCGGTGGGTCGAGCAGGAACGTGACTTCGCCGTGGCCACCGTGGTGGCCGTCGGCGGCAGCGCGCCCCGCCGGCCCGGCGCCGCCCTCGCGGTGGACGCCGACGGCACGGCGATCGGCTCGGTCTCCGGCGGCTGCGTGGAAGGAGCGGTCTATGAGCTGTGCCAACAGGCCCTCGCGGACGGTGAGTCGGTCCTCGAGCGCTTCGGCTACAGCGACGAGGACGCCTTCGCCGTCGGCCTGACCTGCGGCGGCGTCATCGACATCCTCGTCACCCCGGTCCGGGTCGGCGACCCCGTCCGCACCGTGATCACGGCCGCGCTCGCAGCCGCCGCGAAGGGACAGGCGGCGGCCCTGGCACGAATCGTCTCCGGGCCTCGGGAACTCGTCGGCCGTGCGCTCGTCGTAGGGCCCGAAAACGTCTCCGGGTACGGCGGTTTCGGCGCCCATCCCGAGCTGGACCGCACGATCGCCGCCGAGGCCGGCGCCTTCCTGGACGCGGGCCGCACCGGCACCCTGGAGATCGGCGAACAGGGCTCGCGCTGCGGCGCCCCGCTCACCGTGCTCGTCGAGTCCTCCGTGCCACCGCCCCGGATGATCGTCTTCGGCGCGATCGACTTCGCGTCGGCGCTGGTGCGGATCGGCAAGTTCCTCGGCTACCGGGTCACCGTGTGCGACGCGCGCCCCGTCTTCGCGACCGAGGCGCGCTTCCCGGAGGCCGACGAGGTGGTCGTCGAGTGGCCGCACCGGTACCTGGAGCGCACGGAGGTCGACGCCCGGACGGTGCTGTGCGTCCTCACCCACGACGCCAAGTTCGACATACCCCTGCTGCGACTGGCCCTCAGGCTCCCGGTCGCCTACGTGGGCGCCATGGGCTCCCGCCGAACCCACCTCGACCGCACCGAACGCCTCCGCGAAGTCGGCGTGACCGAACTGGAGTTGGCGCGGCTGCGGTCACCCATCGGCCTGGACCTCGGCGCTCGTACGCCCGAGGAGACAGCCCTGTCGATCGCGGCGGAGATCGTGGCCAACCGGCGGGGCGGCAGCGGGACTCCACTCACCGGCGCGCACACGCCGATCCATCACGACGGGACGTCGGCACCGGCCCGCCGGATCGGTTCGGTGGCCTGAGCGGACACCTGGGGCTGGTCCGGCCACGCGAAGGCGTACCGCGGATCGCCGCCCCGGCTCAGCCGGACGAACCGCAGCAGTTCACGCACGATGCCCGCGCCGCCCTGCGCCCAGCTGGTGCCTGGTTCGAGGTCGCTGGGGGTGGCCCGGTGCTCGACGTTGGACCAGCGGGCGCCGTCGGTGTCCCGCACCGCGCGGGCGGCGAGGTCGGCGACGAGGATCCGCGCGAAGTCGTGGGCCTCCTGCCCTTCGGCACGCTCGGCGATCCGGTCGCCGGCCAGGGCGAGGACACCCGCCGTGCCGCAGCAACGGCCGTTGTTGTCCCAGAACCCCGGCCGCAGCCGCTGGGGGATGCCGGAGTGGGTGACCGTGTGCCAGCAGCGGTCGGCGAGCGCGGCCCAGGCCGGGTCGCCGTGGGTGTCGCGCAGCAGCCGGAACATGTGGGCATCACCGGCCGGGCCGTGGCACCAGCCGTAGCTGACCGGCTCGATCAGGTCCGGCAGGAACTGCGGGGTGGAGTGCGGGACCAGAAACCCGTCCGGGCCGCCCTCGTCGCGGGCGACGACGTCCGCGACCCCGGCCAGCGCCAGGTCGACCAGGTCGGTGCGGCCGGTCGCGTGGCCGATCCGGGCGAGGGCGTAGGCGAAGCCCAGCGTGCCGTGGGACATGTGGTGCAGACGGGAGTCCGTGCCCGGGCGGTGCGGCCAGGTGACGCCCCACGGGGTCTTCTCCGCGGCCCGCAGGTAGGGCTCCACCGCGAGGACGGCGAACTCGGGGTCGCCGACCGTCAGGGCGGCCAGGCCGATCCCGCCGTTGCCGCCCATCAGCTCGAACAGCTCGCCCCAGCGCTCCCCGTCGAAGCGCGCGCGCACGAGAGCCATCGCGCGGTCGGCCGCCGTACCGCAGGCGGTGTCGTCGAGTTCGTCGCGCAGGGTGTGCAGGACCAGGGCCATGCCGGACCGGCCGAAGTACAGGGAGTCGTCCTCGTGGCCGTCGACGGCGGCGGCCAGACCGCGGCCCGCGCGGAGTGCGAGATCGGCGTAGGAGTCGTCGCCCAGGTGCCGCCACGCCTCCAGGAGCACGGGGACGATCCCTGCCGTGCCGCTGTAGAGGGTCGGGTCGGTCTTCTCCTGCGAGGGCGCGGTCGGCCAGGCGAGTCCGCCGTCCGCGGTCTCCCGCCCGGCGGCCACCAACCAGCGCAGCCCGTCCACCGCGAGCGCCTCGACCTCGTCCACCCGTACGGTCGTACCGTCAACTGCCGTCATGGCAGCCACTGTTGCATGTCCTTCAGGTCCCCCGCAGCAGCCGGTTCAGCGCCCGCCCGAACACCGACCGGGCCACGACACGCAGCAAGGACTGGGGGAGCAGGGGAACCCGCAGCTTCTCACGCCAGATCACGCGCGCCCTGCCGCCCGGGCCCGGATGAACCTCCAGTTCGGCCCAGCCCCGCACCACCCGGCCGCGCTTCTCCAGACGGCACAGGCCGGAGACGCCCTCCGCCGGCGGGCGCCAGACCGTGACCTCCATGGGGTCGTCGAAGCCGAGCGGGCCGATCCCCGAACGGGCGACGACGAGCGTTCCCTCGGCCGTCGGCCCCGGCGGCACGACGGTGACGCGCGTCAGGGGGACGACCTCGCCGTGGCGGGGCCACTCGGTGAGGCGGCGCCAGGCCTCGTCCGGGGAGAGCGGGGCCGTTCGTTCGAGGAGGAAGGTGACCACGAGCCGATCTTAGGGAATCCGTCCTGCTCAGCGGGGATTTCATAGGGGTCTCGCATACTTGGCGCAGCGGGGTGTGGGCGGGAAGGCGTATGCGCGTGTACACCACGCCTCTGCCAGGGCCACAGGAGCTCTGACGCACCTCGCCGGGCTCGATGCCGGGCCGGCACCCACCGCCTCACCCTGACCTGTAGATCGCGCCCGGCCGCATGGACCGGCCGTACGCGGTTACTCGCGGAGAGGAAGAAGTGCACGCGAGAGCCGGGAGGTGGCCCATGACGCACGTGCGTACGGTGCTGTTCGACCGTGACAGCATCCTCGCCGAAGACACCTCCGACCCCGGCCGGGTGCGCCCGGCGCCCGGTGCCCGTGAGGCGCTCGGCATGTTGCGCCTGCACGGCGTTCGCACCGGGTTCGTCGCCCTGCAACCGGGCATCGGGCACGGGCGGCTCAGCGACGCCGACGTGCGCGCCGTCAACCACCGCGTCGACGAACTGCTCGGCCCCTTCGACATCTGGGGAGTGTGCCCCCACGGCCCCGGTGACGGCTGCCACTGCCGTCCACCCGAACCGGGCCTGATCCTCTGGGCGGCGGGCCGGGTGTGCACCGCGCCGACCGACTGCGCGGTCGTCGGCACCGCGGCGGACGCGGAGGCCGCGGCCCGGGTGGGCGCCCACGGGATCCTCGTACCGGACGAGCGGACCCGGCCCGAGGAGACGGCGAGGGCCGATCATGTGGCGCCGGACGTCCTGACCGCCGTACGGGCGCTGCTCGCAGGGCCGCCGCAGGGGCGGGTCCTGGTCGACGAGCGGCCGATCGAGGCGGCCTTCGAGGAGGGCGAGGCGTGACGCTCAGGGTTCCGACCAGCGGCACAGCAGCCGGAACACGGCGAACAGGGCCAGTGGCCAGACGGCCGCGAAGGCCCAGATCACCGCGGGGCGCGAGGTGACGATGCCCGTCACCATGAGCGTGCTCGCGACCGCGAGCAGCAGGCCCACGGTCAGGACGTGCGGCCGGTAGTGCGCGACCCGGGACAGGTCCGGCCGTCGGCGCAGCCGCCCTGTACGCATCCGGCGGTCCAGCCGGCGGTCGCGGCGCAGGGCGCGTTCCATCTCGTTGAGAAGGCGCTGTTCGTGATCGGGGAGTCGCCCTGTCGTCACTGTCGCTCCTCGTGGTTCCGGAGAGTCCTTCTACGGGTGCCCGCAGAAGGACCCGCGAACCGTCCGGTCACTCGGCGTGGAAGGTCGCGTCCCCCTGGTCGCCCGTCCTGCTCCTGAGCAGCCGAACTGCGGTGCGTCTCAAGGGAGTTCCCCGGAGTTCACGTCGAGGCACGTGCCGCTGTTGCGGTTGACCAGCGTGTACGGCGTCGGCGTGGCCCCGGTCTCGCCGGACATGCCGTCCCAGTAGTCCAGCCAGGGATCGGTGCCCTTCGACGACTTGAGCGGATTGGTGTAGGGGCGGCCGTCGGCCCGCGGAGGCCGACGGGGTCGCCGACACCGGACCCTGCGGAGGCCCGGGGGAGCCGGTGACGGCCACGGTGCCCGCGCCGAGCGGCACGGGCACCCTGGCCGTCACGCGGGCGCGTCAGTTCTCGCCGAGGAGCTTCTTCATCTCGCTGATCTCGGCGTTCTGCGTCGTGATGATGTCACCGGCCATGGCTGTCGCGGCCGGGTAACCACCCTTGGCCTTCTCGGTGGTGGCCATCTCGACGGCGCCCTCGTGGTGCTCGACCATCATGGTCAGGAACATGGAGTCGAAGTCCTTGCCGGACATCTTCTTCAGCTTCTCCATGTCGGCGCCGTCCATCATCCCGGCCATGCCGGAGTGCGCCGAGTGGTCCATGCCGGGCATCGCCTCGGGGACCTTCTCGTCCCAGGTCTTCAGCCAGCCGGTCATGGTCTCGATCTCCGGGCCCTGTGCCTTCTCGATCCGGGCGGCGAGGTCCTTGACCTCGGCGGCGGAGGCCCGGCCGTCGGCCAGTGCGGCCATCTCCACGGCCTGCTGGTGGTGCGGGATCATGCCCTGCGCGAAGGAGACGTCCTGGGCGTTGTGGGCGTCGGCCGAGGTCTCGGCGGACGCCGAGGGCGAGGAGGCGGCCGAGCCGCTGTCGCCGCCACACGCCGTGAGGGTGAGGGCGGCGCTCACGGCGACCGCCGCGAGACAGGCACGGCGGATCGGGGTACGGGTGGTGCGCATGCTGGAACTCCAGTGCTGTGAAAGGGATCTGGACGCGGCGGAACACGCCGTGTCTAGATCCGCAAAAGCTGGAGTTCCGCGAGGGAGGGCGGTGCGCGGGCGCCTTCCTGGGCCGCGGTCGTCTGAGCGCACAGAGGAGTCGTGCCCGGGGCGCCTCCCGACGGGTCGGGAACGAGCGCGGGCAACGCGGGCCCGCCGCTCACGGCCCCCGACGCACAGGTCGCGTCGGCGTGGTGGAGATGACCCGAGCCGCAGCCGTCGTGACAGGTTGTGTCGACGGTGACGGCGGCCGTCGCCACGTGCGCGGACCTGCTCTCGTGCCCGCCCATGCCGCCACCGGGCGCCAGGGCGTGCATGCCCAGCACCCCCACGAGCAGCCCGAGCACGAGCAGCGCCCGCCACAACGGCGGGCGCGCGGTGGGCTGCTCGGAGCTGGTCATCGGGCTCATCCTAGAGGGGGCTGTGTCACGGCTGTGCCTCCACGCCGTCCGCCCTACGTACGGCCCGGCGCCGCCCCTCGTTCAGAGCACGCCCTCCGGCTCGGGCCCCGTCGCTTCCCACGCCCCGTCCCGACTGCGGGCCCGGCCGTGGCAGAGGTACGGCGAACCCGCCCGGCGTCCCTGAGAGAGTTCACGCGGGCTGTCGGGCCCGATTTCCCCGGAACCGGCCGAGGAGCGAGGCGGGGAGCGCCGAGTCGATGCGCGGGCGGTTCTCGCGACGACGAGGCCGTCCGCCCGACCTGCTCCGACGGCCCCCGGTCCCCCCACGGCGGCCGCCGAGGACCACGCCGTAAAAGGAGTCCGCCCGCGCGTCCTCCGGCGTACGTTCTCCGGGAGCCCGCCGAGGGGCGGCGGGCCGGGAAGGACCGTGTGGACACCGACAGCCGAGCCAAGGCACAGCGCTTCGCCGATCTGCACCGGGAGGGGTGCTTTCTGCTCCCCAACGCCTGGGACGTGGGCAGCGCCCGGATCCTGGAGGCGGCCGGGTTCCCGGCCGTGGCGACGACGAGCGCGGGCGTCGCGTTCTCCCTCGGACGGCCCGACCACGACTTCTTCGCCGAACAACCGCCGGAGGACCGCGTCGACCGCGCGACCATGCTGCGCCGGGTCGGCGAGATCGCGAGCGGGATCGCCGTGCCGTTGAGCGCGGACCTGGAGGACGGCTACGGCGAGTCGCCCGAGACCGTCGCCACCACCGTCGCGAAGACCCTCGCCGCCGGAGCCGCGGGCGGCAACATCGAGGACTTCACCGGCGACCGCACCCGTCCCCTCTACGACGAGAAGCTCTCCGCCGACCGCATCCGCGCCGCCCGCGAGGCTTTGGCGGCCGAGGGTGAGCCCTTCGTCCTGGTGGGCCGGACCGACGCGCTGCTGGTCGGTGGCACGCTCGACGAGGCCGTACGGAGGGCCAACGCCTACCTGGAGGCGGGTGCCGACTGCGCGTTCGTCCCCGGCGCTGCCGACGCCGAGACCATCGGCACGCTGGCCCGCGAGATCGACGGCCCGCTCAACGTGGTCATGGGCCTGACCGGCAACGCGCTCTCCCTCGACGACCTGCGCGCCCTCGGCGTCCGGCGGGTGACGGTCGGCGGCAGCATCGCCCGTGCGATGTACCGCCATCTGCTCGACGCCGCACGGGAGTTGGCCGACCTGGGCACCTTCTCCTACGCGGCCGACCAGCTCTCCCAGACGGAACTCAACGACCTCTTCCGGCAGGGCTGGGCGCAGGGCTAGCGGCGGGGCCGTAGGACGGCACCACACAGCTCGGCGCCTCGGGGGCGTCCTCGGCGTGCCGCGTCAGTGCGCAGACCGTGCGCAGGGCGACCTTCCAGCCGTCGTCCTGGAGTACGGCCGCCCCCGGACCGCCGGAGTCCAGCCGGCGCCCCTCGCGCGTGAGGTCGTAGGCCACCTCGGCGTGCACGTCCGAGGTGTACGACACGGAGGTCACCTCCGCGCGCAGCTTGCTGCCGCTCGGGTCGCGGAAGAGGTTGTCGATCATCAGGGCGTTCTCGTCGCCGTCCTCGACGACGTCACTGCGCTGGTCCAGGGAGGACTTCGGGTCGAAGAGGACCGTCCAGGCCTCCCGGATGTCCTGTTCCGTCTGCTCCGGATCCGAGGGCGCGGTCGCGGTCGGTGACGGGGAGGCGGAGAGCGACGGGGAGCCGCCGGCCGTGGTCGGGCCCGGCGATCCGGCGGCGGAGGACCGGGCCGTCCGGGAGGCCCCGCCGTCTCCGCCGCCGTCGCTGTCGTCGCAGGCTCCGGTGAGGACGAGGGCGGTGACGGTCAGGGCCACCGCCCAGGTCCCGTGCCGTGCAGGGGAGTTCGCGCAGGTCATGGCACTCCATCTCCGGGTACGCCGTGTGGCTGGCCTACCCGGAGGCGGGGGATTCATCCGGAGCCCGCGGGAAAACCCCCGACCGGGTGCGGTTACTCCTCCGCGCCGCCCCGCCGCCGTACCGCGAAGACCACCGCGGCCACCGCCACGAGGATGCCCGCGCCGATCCCGGTCCAGGCCCCCGCGGACAGCCCGCCCTCGTCGTCCTTCTCGCTGTCGGCGGCCTGCGGGGAGGCCGCGGGCGTCGTTTCCGCGACTGTCGGGGACAGGCTCTCGGAGACGCCGGGCGAGGGGCTGACCGGCTTCGAGCCCGGTGCGGCCGCCTTCAGCTTCAGTGTCGGCGCCGGGTTGTCCCCGTTCTCGTCCAGCTCGATCCAGCGGTCGACGTGCCCGTCGCCGTAGGTCTGGAGGGTCTTGAAGGGCACCTCCTCGGCGTCGGGCAACTGGCGTACGACGACGGAGTACTCGGCGCTCTCGCCGGTCCTCAGTTCCGCGCCCTTGACGCTGTAGCCGTCGTCGGTCGCGCTGAACTTCCAGCCCTCGGGGCCCTTGCCGTACGTCACGTCTGCGGGGGCGATGCCCTCGGGCAGGACCACCCGTACCTCCTTGATGCCGGAGGTGTCGGACTCGGCCTCGGCGTGGAAGGAGACGGTGACGTTCTCGGCGAGTGCCTGCGCCTTGTCGGCCTCGACCTCGGTATGGGCGGCGGCCGGAACGGCGGTCAGGAGCACGGCGGTTGCGGCTCCGGCGGCCGCAACGGACAGACGGGACAGGGGGATACGGGACATGGAGGTCTCCAGGCAGGGTGGCACGGCGGGGCGGCCGTCCGGCGTGGGCCGTACCGGCGTCCCCGGGGTCAGTTGGCGAGAGCTGCGCTCGTCGCCGGAGGACCCCGCCGTACCACCGCGTGCGCCAGCAACGGCTGTGCGGTGAGCGGCCGTTCGTCGTACGTCGGCACCACGACCGCCGCGCTCGTCGGTGCGGGTGACGTCGGCCGGCTGAACAGCAACCGGGCGGCGGCCAGTCGGTCCCGTACCGCGTCGAGTGCCGCCGTCACCCCGCGGGCCACCGTCCAGCAGGCCGCGTCCGCGCGGTGCAGCAGGACGGCGACGAGCGCGGCGACCAGCGAGTGGGCGGCCGTCATGGCGAGGGAGCCGTGGAGCCGCTCGTGCCGCACCGCGTGGGCGTCGTGCACATGGCCGCCGGGGCGATGCGGGGCCGCGGTGAGCGTCAGCCACAGATGCAGCCCGGACTGTCCCGCGACACTGCACGCGACGACCGTCGCCAGGCTTCTGGGCCGCTGCACACCGATGAGGCCCACCGCGAAGAGCACCGCCGTCGCGGCGACACCGTGCCTCCAGGGCACCGGGCCCTCGGCGAGCAGATGGTGGGCGCTGACCCCGAGCACCGTGCCGACGACGGCGAACACCGCGGCCCGCAGAACGGGCAGCGGCGCGCGAGTCGTCGTGGCGGGCGGGTGCATGACCCGCTCATCATGGATCATCGCGGGGCCGGTCGGCGGGGAAACAGCGGACCGCCCAAGGATGCCGGGTGCCTCAGCGGGCGCCGTGCCCCGGCTCGCTCTCCCCGGTGGTCCCGGGCCGGAGGACCTCTCCCGGGACGACCCGGGATTCGGGGCGGCCCGCCTTCGCCGCGCGGGCCTCCGCCTTGAGGATGCGCGCCGACCTGCCCGCCGTACGCGTCAGCTCCGGGCCCTTTTTGACGGCGATGACCGCTATGACGACGATCAGGATGATCGCGAGCTCGCTCAGTCCGAACATGGAGAAGGCCTCCGTCAGGGTGACACCGAAGTCGGACGAGATGCCCGCCGGACCGGCAGGGTACCCCGCACCGCCACGGACCAGCGACGGTCTTTACTTTGCTCATCCTTTACTCTTGAGTGGAACGTCCCCGACCGACGAGAAGGAGCCACAGTCCCGCAATGGGTGAGCCTCCCAGTACCAGCCGTGCCGTCCACCGCCCGACCAGGGGAGCGGGGGTGGCCCGGTGACCGAGATCCTGCTGCTCCTGCTGGCCCTCCTCCTCACCCTGGCCTGCGCCGTGTTCGTCGCCGCCGAGTTCTCCCTGACCACCGTCGAGCGCGGTGACCTGGAGCGGGCCGCCGAGGCCGGTGAGCGGGGCGCCGACGGCGCGCTGAAGGCCGTACGCCGGCTGACCTTCCAGCTCTCCGGCGCCCAGCTCGGCATCACGGTCACCTCGCTGGTGATCGGCATGCTCGCCGAGCCCTCCCTCGCGGCGCTCCTCAAGGGCCCGCTGAAGGCCGTCGGCCTGGGTGGGGCCGCCGCTCCGGTGGCGACCGCGCTGGGCGTGGCCCTGTCCACCGTCGTGCTGATGGTGGTCGGTGAGCTGGTGCCGAAGAACTGGGCGATCTCGCGCCCGCTGGCCGTCGCCAAGGTCGTCGCCGGACCCCAGAGCGCTTTCACCGCCCTGTTCGGCCCGTTCATCCGCCATCTCAACGGCACCGCGAACCGTTTCGTACGACGCTTCGGTCTGGAGCCCGCCGAGGAACTGGTCTCCGCCCGCAGCCCCGAGGAGCTCGTCGCGCTGGCCGAGCACTCCGCCGCCGAGGGCGCCCTGGAGGCCGACAGCGCCGAACTGTTCGTACGCACCCTGCACCTGGGCGAGCTGACCGCCGAGAACGTCATGACACCGCGCGTCGACGTCAAGGCCCTCGAAGCCCACGCCACGGCCGCCGACGCCGCGAACCTCACCCACGCCACCGGCCTGTCCCGCTTCCCGGTCTACCGCGACAGCCTGGACGAGGTCATCGGCACCGTGCACATCCGTGACGTGCTCGCCCTGGAACCCGAGAAGCGGGCCGCCACCCCGGTCACCGACCTGGCCACCGCGCCCCTCCTGGTCCCGGACAGCCTCACCGCCGACCGGCTCCTGGAGCGGCTGCGGACCACCCGCACCATGGCCGTCGTCATCGACGAGTACGGCGGCACGGCGGGCGTGGCGACGGTCGAGGACATCGTCGAGGAGGTCGTCGGCGAGGTCCGCGACGAGCACGACCCCGTCGAGACACCTGATCTGCGGCCCGCCGGTGACGGGGTGTGGGAGGCCGAGGGATCCGTCCGCGTCGACCAGCTCGGCGAGACGGGGCTCACGGCACCCGAGGGGCCGTACGAGACCGTGGCCGGACTGGTCGCCACCCGCCTCGCACGCATCCCCGCCAAGGGCGACGACATCGAGGTGCAGGGCGGCTGGCGTATCGAGGTCCTGGAGGTCGACCATCACCGGGCCGACCGTGTTCGGATCACCGCACCGGCCCTGGTCCGGACCGGGGAGGAGGTCCGATGACCACCGTCCAGCTGCTCGTCGGCGCCCTGACCCTGCTGACCAACGCCTTCTTCGTGGGCGGCGAGTTCGCCCTGATCTCCGTGCGCCGCAGCCAGATCGAGCCACGCGCGCGCGACGGCCACAAGCGGGCCCGGATGACCCTGTGGGGTCTCGAACACCTCTCCGCGATGATGGCCACCGCCCAGCTCGGCATCACCGTCTCCTCGCTGGTGCTCGGCGCGGTCGCCGAACCGGCCATCGCCCACCTGCTGGAGCCCGGCTTCGCGGCGGCCCGCATCCCGGACGGCCTGGTCCACCCGATCGCGTTCGTGATCGCCCTGTCGCTCGCCACCTATCTGCACATGCTGATCGGCGAGATGGTGCCGAAGAACATCGCGCTCGCGGCCCCCGTGCCGACCGCGCTGCTCCTCGGACCGCCGCTGGTCGCCCTCACGCGCGCGCTCAAGCCCTTCGTGTTCGGCATCAACGCCTTCGCCAACGCGCTGCTGAAGCTGCTGCGCGTCGAACCCAAGGACGAGGTCGAGTCGGTGTTCACCGACGACCAGCTGGCCCGCATGGTCGTCGACGCGCGTGAGGCGGGGCTGCTCTCGCCCGCCGACGGCGAACGGCTGCGGGACGCGCTGGAGCTCGGCACCCGGCCGGTCGGCGAGATCCTGGTCCCGGTGCCGAAGATGCGGACCGTCGACGCCTCGGTGACCCCGGCCCGCCTGGAGCGGGTCGCCGCCGAGGCGGGCTACTCCCGCTTCCCGGTCACCGGCCCGGACGGCACCCTGCTGGGCTATCTGCACATCAAGGACACCCTCGGCGTCACCGACCGCGACCGGCCCTTCCCGCGCGGCACCCTGCACCCGGTCACCCGGGTCCGCATCGACACCCCGCTGGACGACACCCTCACCGCGCTGCGCGCCGACGGAAGTCATCTGGCGGCGGTGACGGGGGAGACGGGGACCGTCCTCGGCTTCGTGACCATGGAGGACGTCCTCAGCGAACTGGTCGGGCCGACGCCGGCCGCCGCGTGACCGCCGGGCGGTGACGCCGCCCGGCCGGTAGAACGGGGGAACGCCGCCTTCGCCCCGGTCGTTCACACAGCACACATCACTACCGAAGGAGCAAGCCCGTGTCCGCCACACCGACGGACTCCCGCCCGACGCGATCGACCCGCCGTTGAGTACCACGAGTGCCCTGCTGGGCCTGCTGGCCGTGTTCCTGCTGACCGCCGGCACCGGCTACTTCGTCGCCCAGGAGTTCGCGTACGTCTCCGCGGACCGGCTCGCCCTCTCCCGCGAGGCGGACGCCGGCGACAGGAAGGCCGCCAGCGCGCTGACGGTGCTGGAGCGGCTGTCCTTCATGCTCTCCGGCGCCCAGCTGGGCATCACCGTCACCGGTCTGGTCGTCGGCTTCATCGCCGAACCGTCGGTCTCCGCCCTGCTCGAACCCGCCCTGACCGGCCTGGGCGTCCCCGAGGGGGCCGTCGGCGGGATCTCCGTCGTGCTGGCCTTCGTCCTGGCCACCGTCGTTCAGATGGTCCTGGGCGAGCTGGCCCCGAAGAACCTCGCGATCGCCGTCCCGGAGCGGCTCGCGAAGGCTCTCGCCCCCTCCACGCTCGGCTACCTCAAGGTCGTCGGCCCGCTGGTGCACGTCTTCGACGGGGCGGCCAACCGCCTGCTCCGCAAGGCCGGCATCGAACCCGTCGAGGAACTCCACCACGGCGCCACCCTGGAGGAGCTCGGCCACCTCATCGGCGAGTCCCACGAACAGGGCGAACTGCCCAGGGACACCGCCGAACTCCTCGACCACGCCCTGGACTTCTCCGAGCGCACCCTCGACGAGGTGATGGTGCCGCGCGTCGACGCCGTCTTCGTGCGCAAGGACGCCACCGCCGCCGAGGCCGTCGACCTGATCGCCAAGCACGGCCACTCCACCTACCCCGTCCTCGGTGACCACCCCGACGACATCCCGGGCGTCCTGGGCGTACGGGAGCTGACGCGCCTGCCGGCCGGCGAACTGACCCGGGCCACCGCGGGCGCCCTCGCCCGCACCCCGCTCCTGCTGCCCGACACCCTCCCGCTGCCGGAGGCCGTCGAGCAGATGCGGGAGCGCGACGACGAGTTCGCGGTCGTCCTGGACGAGCACGGCGGCGTCGCCGGCATCGTCACCTACGAGGACATCGCCGAGGAACTGGTCGGCGACATCGCCGACGAGACCGACACCGTCACCGAACCCGCCGTGCCCGACGGGGACGGCTGGCTGGTCGACGCCGGCCGGCGGCTCGACGAGATCGCCGACGCCACCGGCGTCGAACTGCCCGAGGAGGAGGACTACGACACCGTCGCAGGACTGGTCGTGGACCGCCTCGGCCGCTTCCCGGCGATCGGGGACCGGGTCACCGTGGACCTGCTCGACGGGGGCCGCGCGGTGATCGACGTACGGACACTGGACCGGCACGTGCCGGAACGCGTCCGCGTGGAGAGGGTGGAGAGGGTGGAGCCGACATGAGTTTCCCGATGGCGCTCTTCGTCACCGTCCTGCTGCTGATCGGCAGCGGCTTCTTCGTCGCCGCCGAGTTCGCCCTGGTCGCCGCCAAGCGGCACCGCATGGAGAAGGCCGCGGCCGAGGGGCGGCGCGGGGCGAAGGCGGCCCTGGCCGGGATGCGCGAGCTGTCGCTGATGCTGGCCGGTGCCCAACTGGGCATCACCGTCTGCACGCTGGGCCTCGGTTCGGTCTCCAAGCCCGCGATCTCCCACGAACTCGACCCGCTGCTGCACGACGTGGGCCTGCCCAACACGCTCAGCTACGGCGTGGCCTTCGTGTTCGCGATGGTCGTCGTGGTGTTCCTGCACATGGTGCTCGGCGAGATGGCCCCCAAGTCCTGGGCCATCGCCCACCCCGAGCGCTCCGCGATGCTGCTCTCACCGCCCTTCCGGGGTGTCGTCAAGGTGGTCCGGCCGCTGATCTCGGTGCTGAACAGGATGAGCAACGCGCTGGTACGGCTGTGCCGGGTCACCCCGCGCGACGAGCTGGCCGCCGTGCACAACCGCGAGCAACTCACCCATCTCGTCGAGGAGTCGGAGCGTCTCGGACTGATCAGCGAGGCCGACTCGGAGCTGCTCACCCGTTCGCTCACCGAGCCGGAGACCCCGGTCGGCGAGCTCCGCATCCCGGCCGCGGAGATCACCTCGGTGCCCGGCACCGCCGACCTCGGCGCCGTCCTGCGCACGGCCGCCGAGCACGACCGCACCCGCATGCTGGTCCGCGAGGGCGACCTCGTGCTCGGCTCGCTCCACGCCCGCGACGCCCTGGTCGCCCGTGCCCAGGGCCGCACCGCCACCGCCCGTACCCTCGCCCGTCCGGTCCCGGAGCTGACGGAGGACACCAAGGTCGCCGACGCGATCGACCTCCTGCGCCGCAACCGGGCCTCCCTGGCGGTCGTACGGGACGGCGCCGGCACCCTCACGGGCATGGTGACGCTGGACGACCTGCTGGCGCGGTACCTGCAACCGCAGTCCTGATCCGGATTCCGCGCACACATGAGGAAAGGCAAGGAGGTCACCACCTCCCTGCCCTCTTCAACGTATAGCTCACGGGGGGCCTTGCGACAAGGCCCCGGTGGTGCCGCACAATCTCCGTCCGAGGCCGGCACCTGCGGAAACAGGTGATTCGCGGAGTGCGTGGCGCTCGCTCATGGAGGGGGAACTCGTGTTCGACGTGATCATCGTGGGTGGCGGGCCGACCGGCCTGATGCTGGCCGCCGAACTGCGGCTGCACGGTGTGCGGGTGGTCGTGCTGGAGAAGGCGGCGGAACCGACCGGGATCGTCCGCTCGCTCGGGCTGCACGCGCGGAGCATCGAGGTGCTGGACCAGCGCGGGCTGCTGGAGCGGTTCCTCGCGCACGGAAAGCAGTTCACGGCAGGCGGTTACTTCGCCGGCATCGACAGGCCGTGGCCGGACGGGCTGGACAGCGCGCATGCCTACGTCCTCGCCATCCCGCAGACCGTCACCGACCGCCTGCTGGCCGAGCGCGCCGTCGAGCTCGGCACCGAGGTCCGGCGCGGCTGCGAGCTGGTCGGGCTGAGCCAGTACGACGACGACGGGGCCGGGGCCGGGGTGAGCGCCGAACTCGCCGACGGTACGCGGCTGCGCGCGCGCTTTCTCGTCGGCTGCGACGGCGGCCGCAGTACCGTGCGCAAGCTGCTCGGGGTCGGCTTCCCCGGCGCACCCGCCAGGACCGAGACGCTGCTCGGCGCGATGGAGGTGGGTGTGGAGCCGGAGACGGTCACCGCCGTGGTCACCGAGATCCGCCGGACCCAGCGGCTGTTCGGCCTCGGACCCTTGGGGGACGGGCTGTACCGGGTCGTCGTACCCGCCGAGGGGGTGAGCGGGGACCGCTCGGTCGCGCCGACCCTCGACGAGTTCAAGCGCCGGCTCCGGGCGGTCGCCGGGACCGACTTCGGTGTGCACTCACCGCGCTGGCTCTCCCGCTTCGGCGACGCCACCCGGCAGGCCGAGCGCTACCGGGTCGGCCGGGTACTGCTGGCCGGCGACGCGGCCCACGTCCACCCGCCGGTCGGCGGACAGGGACTCAACCTGGGCCTCCAGGACGCGTTCAACCTGGGCTGGAAACTGGCCGCCGAGGTGGCCGGATGGGCGCCCGAAGACCTGCTGGACAGCTACCACGCAGAACGGCATCCGGTCGCCGCCGACGTCCTGAACAACACCCGCGCGCAGATGGAGCTGCTGTCCACCGAGCCCGGGCCGCAGGCGGTGCGTCGGCTGCTGGCCGAGCTGATGGACTTCGACGAGGTGAACCGGTACCTGATCGAGAAGATCACCGCGATCGGCGTCCGTTACGACTTCGGCGAGGGCCATCAGTTGCTCGGCCGACGCCTGCGGGACCTCGAGTTGCAGAGCGGCCGCCTCTACGAGCTGATGCACGCCGGCCGGGGACTGCTGCTCGACCGGACCGGGCGCCTCTCGGTGGCGGGCTGGGCGGACCGGGTCGACCACGTCATCGACACCGGCGAGGAACTGGAGGCCCCCGCGGTACTGCTGCGGCCGGACGGCCATGTGGCCTGGGCCGGCGAGGACCAGCGGGAACTGCTGGACCGGCTGCCCAGGTGGTTCGGCGCGGCCGCCTGAGCGTGCCGTCGATTCGACAGGGCGACTCCGACCCGACGGGCGGGGTGTCCGCGGCGGCGGAGCCTCGTACGGGTCGTACGGCGAACAGGGCAGGCTGGCGGCCGAGTTCGAGCCGGTCCTCGGGTCGGCCGTGCGGCTGGACCCACCGCGGATGCCGATCCGGCCGGGCGCGACGGGGACAGGGCGACCGTCTCCAAGAACCGGGCGCCGGGGCGGGAATCGAGCGCGTCCACCAGTTCGGCCGCGGCACCCTCACCGGCTGCTCGACGAGGTCGGGCGGGCATACCGACGGCCCCGCTTTCTCATGGTGGTCCGGAGCCACCCGTCTGGACAGGGGCCTCGACGTGCTCCTGGAGTTCGTGTGCGAGAACGTACGCACCCGCGAGGCCCGGACTCGCCGGGCGCTCGCGGGTGTGGTCCGGTGCCTACCGGCTGGGGTCAGGCGGTGGCGGGCAGGACGTGGTCGCCGGTCTTGTCCGTGCTCAGGCACAGCGAGCAGACCACCGCGTCGTGCGTGGCACAGGCGGCCAGGTCGGGGCGCTCGTAGGGCTGGCGGCAGACGTGGCAGTCGTAGGTGACCGCGCTCGGGTTGCCGTCCGGGTCCAGCATCGGCTCGTCGATGCCGTCGTCGGTGCGGCGCAGGTAGTACCTGCCCTTGGTGACGATCGCCATCAGCGGGGTGAGGACGAAGGCGATCACGGCGGCGGCGACGGGGGAGTACGGCTGGAGGGCGTCGCCGAGGGCGTGGAAGTACATGGCGATGGACAGACCGGACGCGGCGACGAAGGCCACGACACCCACCGGGTTGACCGCGTAGAGCAGGCCGCGGCGGAACTCGGGGGCGTGCGGGGAGAGTTTGAGCAGGTACTTGTTGATGCCGATGTCGGTGGCCACGGTGACGACCCAGGCGATGGCGCAGTTCGAGTAGAAGCCGAGGATGTCGTTGAGGAAGCTGAACATGTCGGCCTCCATCAGGACCAGCGCGAAGCCCAGGTTGACCAGGACGAAGACCATGCGGCCGGGATAGTGCTTGGTGAGCCGGGTGAAGGAGTTCGTCCAGGCGAGCGAGCCGGAGTACGCGTTCGTCACGTTGATCTTGATCTGGCTGATCACGACGAGGGCCACGGCCAGCGGGACCACCAGCCAGGACGGCATCATCGCGTCGAAGGCGCCCTTGAACTGCTGGATCGGCTCGGGAGCCACGTCCGGACCGACCTCGGCGAGGATGTACACGGCGAGGAAGACACCGATGGCCTGCTTCAGCGCGCCGAGCACCACCCAGCCGGGTCCGGCCATGATGACCGCGGTCCACCAACTGCGCTTGTTCGCCTCGGTCTTGGGCGGCATGAAGCGCAGGTAGTCGATCTGCTCACCGATCTGCGCGATGAGCGAGAGACACACGCCCGCGCCGAGCAGCACGGACGCGGTGTTGACGCCGCCGTCGCCGTCGGTGCCCGCGTAGGCGAGGAAGCGGTCGACGGTGCCCGGGTCGGTGGAGACGAGGTAGACCAGCGGGCCGACCATCAGCAGCAGCCAGATCGGCGTCGTCCACACCTGGAGCTTGCTCAGCGCCTTCATGCCGTAGATCACCAGGGGGATGACCATGAGGGTGGAGACCAGGTAGCCCAGCCACAGAGGCAGTCCGAGGCCGAGCTTGAGGCCCTGGGCCATGATCGAGCCTTCGAGGGCGAAGAAGATGAAGGTGAAACTGGCGAAGATGACGCTGGTGAGGACCGAGCCGTAGTAGCCGAAACCGGAGCCGCGGGTGATCAGGTCGAGGTCGATGTTGTAGCGGGCGCCGTAGTAGGCGAGGGGGAAGCCGGTGACGAAGATGACGACGGCGGCGACCGCGATCGCCACGAGCGCGTTGCCGGTGCCGTGGGCCAGGCCGATTCCGGCGCCGATGGAGAAGTCGGCCATGTAGGCGATGCCGCCGAGGGCCGTGGTGGCCACGACCATGGGGGTCCAGCGGCGGTAACTGCGGGGTGCGAAGCGGAGGGTGTAGTCCTCCAGGGTCTCCTTGACCGCCTGGTCGGCGGATGTCGAAGGGTCTGCCGTTGCCGGCCGTGACTCTGTGGTGCTCATGTCACGCCTCCCAGTGGTGCTCGTCATGCGGGCGGTGGGGGATGCGTGGGAGCCCCGCGTGGCGTCGTCGGCAGGCCGGGGAGTCGACGGGCCGGCGTGAGCGGTTCTTGGCCCTGTATACGACTCGGGTCCCACGGCCCGTCACGCTAGAAAGCGGTTGTTACCGACGCGGGCGGAGTGTCATGTCCGCGATGTTTCTGGAATCTCACCGCCGCTGATCGGCGTCACGGGGTGGTGGAGCGGGGGCGCGACGCTGCGCGGGCCGGGGAGGTTCCGTTCGCTGCGCGTGTCAGGCCCGGGTGGGCCGCCGGCTGTCGGGAAGCGGGAGCGGGGTGCGGTCGGCCTCGTCCTGGACGAGCAGGGACAGCAGCGACGCCACCGTCAGGCCGGCCTCGGCGGGATGACGTAGCACCTTGCCCGGGTCGATGCGGTAGGTGTTGGTGCGCCCCGCCCGCACGTGCGAGAGGTAGCCGTCCTGCTCCAGGTCCGCAATGATCTTCTGCACGGCGCGTTCGGTGAGCCGGCAGTGCGCGGCGATGTCACGGATCCGGGTGCTGGGGTTGTCGGCGATCGCGGCCAGCACCCTCGCATGGTTCGTGACGAACGTCCATCCGGTGTGAGACTCGGGCACTCCATCCATGGCAGCAGTCTAGCGACCACGTATTCACGCATTCAAAAACCTGAACTTCATTTCGTGTATTGGTTGACGTATGTTGGCGGGGACGGGGAATCTGAGGGAGAGGCCGAGCACATGAGGGAGAGGGCCATGCCGAAACCTGCGCACTCGGCGCAGCCCCTCGTCACCCTGGACGGGCGCCCGCCGTGTCTGGCCACGATCGAAGCCGTGGTGACCGGGGAACGGGCTGTCGTCACCTGCCGCGGTGAGTTCGACATGGGAGCCCAGGAGCTCTGGTCCGAGCTCTACGCCGTCCTTGACCGCTCGGCCACCGGGGTGGACCTGGATCTCGACGAGGTCAGGTTCTGTGACTGCGCCGGCCTCAACGTCCTGCTCGCCCTGCGCCGGGAGGCCCTCGACCAGGGCAAGACGGTCACTGTCCGGGCCTGCAGTCCGACCGTCGCCCGCCTGCTCGACCTGACCGGGGCCCGGGAGTTGTTCGTGACCGAGCATGCTGGAAGTCCCGCCGGTTCGCAGACCCCGGGCGCCGAGCCCGTCCCCGTCGAGGAGGAACTGCCCGAGCCCGTGGACGTCGACCAGGAGCTGCGCCTGGAGGTCGACCAGCTGCGCCGGGCGATGCGGACCCGGCCGGCCATCGACGTGGCCCGCGGGATCGTCATGGCCTCCTTCGGACTGAGCGCGGAGGACGCCTGGACGGTGCTCGTCACCGCCTCCCAGAACACCAACACCAAACTGCACCACCTCGCCCAGGACCTGATGGGCGCCGTCCACGGAACCCCGGTGCCGCAGGAGGTGCAACAGCAGATGGCGGCGGCGGTCGCCAAGGTGCGGGAGGCGGGGCCGGAGTAGCGGGACCTGGCCTTCGCCGGCCGCGTGCACTCCGGTGGCCCTGCCGTGCTTCGGCGAGAGCTTCTTCGGCCGTCGCCGTCGCCCGTCTCGTCGCGTACCCGCGGTCGGTCAGTCGCTCGCCGTGCCGCCGAACGCCTCGAGGATCCGCTCGGCGGCCAGCGTGGCCGTCAACCGGCCGTCCCTGACCTGCTGTTCGAGCTCCGGGGCCAGGGACTGGACGGCCGGGCTGGCGTGCAGCCGGCCGAGCAGCTCGTCCCGGACCATCGCCCACGCCCAACCGACCTGCTGGTCCCGCCGTTTGGCGGTGAGCCGCCCCGTGGAGTCGAGAAGCGTCCGGTGTTGTTCCAGGCGCTCCCAGACCACGTCCAGGCCGGTCGCCTCGCGGGCGCTGCAACTGAGCACCGGCGGAGTCCAGAAGGCGTCCTTGCCGTGCATGAGCCGCAGGGCGCCCGCCAGTTCACGGGCGGCCGCGCGGGCGTCGCGCTCGTGCGGGCCGTCCGCCTTGTTGACCGCGATCACGTCGGCGAGTTCCAGGACACCCTTCTTGATGCCCTGGAGCTGGTCGCCGGTTCGGGCCAGGCTCAGCAGCAGGAAGGAGTCGACCATGTCGGCGACCGCGGTCTCCGACTGCCCGACGCCGACGGTCTCGACCAGGATCACGTCGTAGCCGGCGGCCTCCATCACGACCATCGACTCCCGGGTCGCCTTGGCCACCCCGCCGAGCGTGCCCGCGCTGGGGGAGGGCCGTACGAAGGCGGCCGGGTCGACCGCCAGGCGTTCCATGCGGGTCTTGTCGCCGAGGATCGAGCCCCCGGTACGCGTGGAGGACGGGTCCACCGCGAGCACCGCCACCCGGTGCCCCAGCGAGGTCAGCATCGTGCCGAACGCGTCGATGAACGTCGACTTCCCCACGCCCGGCACCCCGCTGACCCCGATCCGTCGCGCCCGGCCGCTGTGCGGGAGCAGCTCGGTGAGCAACTCCTGGGCCAGTGACCGGTGTCGCGGGTGGGTGGACTCGACGAGGGTGATGGCGCGGGCGACGATCGCCCGCTTGCCGTCGAGGACACCCTTCACATACGCGTCGAGATCGATCACTGCCCGTGCCCGAGGTCGGCCGACAGACGCTCCACCAGGTCGTGGGCCGCGTCCGGGATCACCGTCCCCGGCGGGAACACGGCGGCCGCGCCCATCTCCAGCAGGGTCGGTACGTCCTGTGGCGGGATCACCCCGCCCACCACGATCATGATGTCCTCCCGGCCCTCCTCGGCCAGCGCCTCGCGCAGCGCCGGTACGAGGGTGAGGTGACCGGCCGCCAGGGACGAGACGCCGACGATGTGCACGTCCGCCTCCACGGCCTGACGGGCCACCTCGCCCGGGGTCTGGAACAGCGGGCCGACGTCGACGTCGAAGCCCAGGTCGGCGAAGGCGGTGGCGATCACCTTCTGGCCGCGGTCGTGGCCGTCCTGGCCCATCTTGGCGACCAGGATGCGCGGCCGGCGGCCCTCGGCCCCCTCGAAGGTGTCCACCAGCGCGCGGGTGCGGTCCACGTTCTCGGACTCCCCTGCCTCGTTGCGGTACACGCCGGAGATCGTACGGATCTGGCTCGCGTGCCGGCCGTAGACCTTCTCCAGGGCGTCGGAGATCTCGCCGACGGTGGCCTTCGCGCGGGCCGCGTGCACGGCCAGCTCCAGGAGGTTGCCGTCGCCGTCCGCGGCCCGGGTCAGCGCGTCCAGCGCGTCCCGGCACGCGGTCTCGTCCCGCTCCGCCCGCAGCCGCCGCAGCTTCTCGATCTGCTGGGTGCGCACGGAGGAGTTGTCGACCTTGAGGACGTCGATCGCCTCGTCGGTCTCGACCCGGTACTTGTTGACGCCGATCACCGGCTGGCGTCCGGAGTCGATGCGGGCCTGCGTGCGGGCCGCGGCCTCCTCGATGCGCAACTTGGGGATGCCGGCGTCGATCGCCTTGGCCATGCCGCCCGCCGCCTCCACCTCCTGGATGTGCTGCCAGGCCCTGCGGGCGAGGTCGTACGTCAGCTTCTCCACGTACGCGCTGCCGCCCCACGGGTCGATGACCCGGGTCGTGCCCGACTCCTGCTGGATCAGCAGCTGGGTGTTGCGGGCGATACGCGCCGAGAAATCGGTGGGCAACGCCAGTGCCTCGTCCAGGGCGTTGGTGTGCAGCGACTGGGTGTGGCCCTGCGTCGCCGCCATCGCCTCGACACACGTGCGCGTGACGTTGTTGAACACGTCCTGCGCCGTCAGCGACCAGCCGGAGGTCTGCGAATGGGTGCGCAGGGAAAGGGACTTGGCGTTCTGCGGGTCGAACTGCCGGACCAGCTTGGCCCACAGCAGACGCGCCGCCCGCAGCTTGGCGATCTCCATGAAGAAGTTCATGCCGATCGCCCAGAAGAAGGACAGCCGGGGCGCGAACGCGTCCACGTCCAGACCGACTTCGCGTCCCGCGCGGATGTACTCGACACCGTCCGCGAGCGTGTACGCCAGCTCCAGGTCGGCCGTCGCACCCGCCTCCTGGATGTGGTAGCCGGAGATGGAAATCGAGTTGTAGCGGGGCATCCGCTGCGAGGTGAAGGCGAAGATGTCGGAGATGATCCGCATCGACGGCTTCGGCGGATAGATGTAGGTGTTGCGGACCATGAACTCCTTGAGGATGTCGTTCTGAATGGTCCCGGCCAACTTCTCGGGCGGTACGCCCTGTTCCTCCGCCGCCACGATGTAGAGCGCCAGCACCGGCAGCACGGCGCCGTTCATCGTCATCGACACCGACATCTTGTCCAGCGGGATGCCGTCGAACAGCTGCCGCATGTCGTAGATCGAGTCGATCGCCACGCCCGCCATGCCGACGTCACCGGTCACGCGCGGGTGGTCGCTGTCGTAACCGCGGTGGGTGGGCAGGTCGAAGGCGACCGACAGACCCTTCTGGCCGGCCGCGAGGTTGCGGCGGTAGAAGGCGTTGGACTCCTCGGCGGTGGAGAAACCCGCGTACTGGCGGATCGTCCAGGGCTGGTTGACGTACATCGTCGGGTACGGCCCGCGCAGGTACGGGGCCACCCCCGGGTACGTCTCCAGGAAGTCCAGGCCCTCCAGGTCGGCGCCGGTGTAGAGCGGCTTGACGTCGATGCCCTCCGGCGTCTCCCAGACCGGCTCGGCGCCCTGCGTGGCCTGCTTCACGGCCGTACGCCACTCGTCGGCGCCGCCGTCCGTGGCCGGGGTCCCCAGCTCGATCCCGGTGAAGTCGGGGACGGAAGGGCCGGCGGAGGCGGTCATCAGGACACTCCCATGCGGTCGAGGGTGGCGGTGAGCACGGCGACGGCGTCGCAGCCCGCGAAGACGTAGGAGTCCACACCGGAGTACTCGCCGGGCCGCCCCGCGAGGAACACGTGCCGCGCACCTGCCGACTTGAGGGCCTGTACGACGTCGTCGGCCCGCTCCTCGTACAGCGCGTCGCTGGAGCACAGGCAGACCTCGGTGGCGCCGCTCTCCTCGAAGGTGCCCTCGGTGACCGGCTCGATGCCGCCGGCCTGGAAGAGGTTCGCGGCGAACGTCAGGCGCGCGGTGTGGGCGGCGGCGGGGCCGAGCGCGGCCAGGAAGACCCGCGGCCGGGATCCGGTCGCCGCGAGGTGGGCGTCGGAGCGGGCGCGCAGCTCCTCGTACGCCTCGTCGCGCCGCACGCGCGGCAGACCGCCGGTACGGGGCTCGGGCGCGGGGGCGCGCTCCACGGGCTTCTCGCCGAGGTGCGGGAACTCGCTGACACCGGTGATGGGCTCGCGTCGGGTGGCGAGCTTCTTGGAGCGCTGCGCCCACGTCGTCGCCAGGTCGGTGCGGAGCCGGCCGGAGCGCAGGACGGCCGCCTGGCCGCCGTCGCGTTCGATCGTCCGGAAGAACCGCCAGGCGGCCTCGGCGAGTTCGTCGGTCAGCCGCTCCACGTACCAGGAGCCGCCCGCCGGGTCGATCACCCGGGACAGGTGCGACTCCTCGACCAGGATCGTCGAGGTGTTGCGCGCGACGCGGCGCGCGAACGCGTCCGGCAGGCCGAGCGCGTGGTCGAAGGGCAGCACGGTGACGGCCTCGGCGCCGCCGACCCCGGCGGCCAGGGTGGCGATCGTCGCGCGCAGCATGTTCACCCACGGGTCACGGCGGGTCATCATCATCGGCGACACCACGGCGTGCTGCGCCTGCGCACCGGCACCGGGCGCCCCGCACACCTCGGCGACCCGCGCCCACAGCCGGCGCGCGGCCCGCAGCTTGGCGATCGTCAGGAACTGGTCGGCGGTCGCCGCGTACCGGAACTCCAGTTGCGCACAGGCCTGTTCGACGCTCAGCCCGGCCTCGGTCAGCCCACGCAGATAGGCGACACCGGTGGCGATCGAGGCGCCCAGCTCCTGCGCGGCCGAACCGCCCGCCTCGTGGTACGGCAGCGCGTCCACGGTCAGCGCCCGCAGCCCCGGGTACTCCTCGGCGCACCTCTGCGCGAGCGGGACGACCGGCGCGAAGTCCAACGCCTCGCCGGTACGGGCCTCGTGGCCCAGCGGGTCGGCGCCGAGGTTGCCGCGCGCGGCCGTGCCGTCGATGCCGCGCTCGGCGTACAGCCGCAGCAACTCCTGTGCGGCCGGGACGACTTGGCTGCCCGCGTCGAGAACGATCGGCGCGAGGTCGAGGTAGACACCGTCGAGGACCCTGCCGAGCGACGCGACCGGGATGCCGCCGTCGCCCGCGACGAGCCACAGCGAGGTGACGCCGTTCTCCAGGTCCGTGAGCACCGCGGCGTTGTCGGCCACCGCGTGGCGCTGCCGTACGTCCCAGCCGCCGGTGGTGTTCCCCTCGGCGCGGGCGCCGCGCACAAAGGGCGCGAAGCCGGGGAATCCGGGGTCGGGCGCGGCATCGTGCGCGGTGTACAGAGGGCGGGTGCGCAGCCCGTCCTCGAGCGCGGTGGACAGGGCGTCCTCCGCTGCCGCGCCGGAGACTTCCTTGCCCGACTTGCGCAGGACACCCGCCACCAGGCTGTGCCACTGATCAAGGTTCGCGTCAGGGAACTCGGCGGCCAGCGAGAGCCCGTCGTCAGGCAGGACCGTCATGCTCGGATGCTAGGCCAGATGGCCAAAGGAGCAGCAGAGGGCACGGCTGTGACCTTGCCCGCAACGACACTGTGACGCCGGTCTCCCCTGTACAAATAGGGCGTATGAACGCCGAAGCGCAGACCTACATCGACGCGATCGCCCCCGAGCACCGTCCGCTCTTCGACCGGGTGCACCGGCTGATCCTGGCGGCGTACCCCGAGGCGGACGTCGTGCTGGCCTACGGGATGCCGACCTACCGCGTCGGTGCCCGCGGGCTGCACGTGGGCGTGTGGCGGCACGGCGTCTCGCTGTACGGCTGGGACCAGGACGCGGGCGCGGACCTCCTCGCCCGGCACCCGGAGCTCCTCAGCGGAAGGGGCACCATCCGGCTGCGGTCCCAGGAGGCGCTGGACGTCACCGACGAGGAGCTGGGCGCTCTCGTCCGTGCCTCGCTGGGACCGGAGGGGTCCTAGCGGGGCGGAGACGACAGGCGGTCGGTGTGCAGGCGCCTGGTGACCTCGGTCAGGTCGGCGATGAACATGCCGGCGAGTTCGGCGGTGAAACCGGTGCGGACCACCAGACGCAGGACGGAGACGTCCTGGCAGGGCGCCGGGAAGGTGTACGCCGGCAGGTGCCAGCCGCGGGCGCGCATGGCCTGGGAGACGTCGAACACCGTGAGCCCCTCGGTGCCGGGCGTGAGGCGGAAGGCGAACGCGGGCAGGTCGGAGCCGTCCGTGACCAGCTCGTAGGGGCCGATCGCCCGGATCCGCGCGGCGAGCGCACGGGCCGTCGTACGGTTGCGGGCCGCCAGGTTGCGCAGTCCCTCGAAGCCGTACCGCAGGAAGCTGTAGTACTGCGCGACGACGTGCGCGCCCGGACGGGAGAAGTTGAGGGTGAAGCTGGGGGAACTGCCGCCGAGGTAGTCCACCTCGAAGACCAGGTCGTCGGGGAGGGCCTCGGCGTCACGCCACAGGGCCCAGCCGAGCCCGGGGAAGACGTGCCCGTACTTGTGGCCCGAGGTGTTGATGGACGCGACGCGTTCGAGCTGGAAGTCCCACATCAGACCCGGGTCGAGGAACGGGGCCACCATGGCGCCGGACGCGCCGTCGACATGCACGGGGATGTCGGTGCCGGTGGCCGCCTGATAGCCGTCCAGGGCCAGGCAGATGTCCGCCACGGGTTCGTAGGAGCCGTCGAACGTGGAGCCGAGGACGGTGACGACACCGATGGTGTTGTCGTCGCAGTGGGCGGTGAGCGTGTCGGGCGTGAGGTGGTAGCGGCCCGACTCCATCGGGACGTGACGCGGCTCCACCTCGAAGTAGTTGGCGAACTTCTTCCAGCACACCTGGACGTTCGAGCCCATCACCAGGTTCGGGCGCGCGGTGTCCTTGCCCTGGGCGCGCCGGCGGGCCTGCCAGCGCCGCTTGAGCGCGAGCCCGCCGAGCATCGCCGCCTCGCTGGAACCGGTGGTCGAACAGCCGCGGACCTGCTCGGGGCGGGGCGCGTGCCAGAGCCGGGCGAGCATCCGCACACAGCGCTCCTCCATCGCGGTGATCTGCGGGTACTCCGCCCGGTCCGCGAGGTTCTTCTCCGCCGTCTCCGCCATCAACTCCCGCGCCTGCGGCTCCATCCACGTGGTCACGAAGGTGGCGAGGTTGAGCCGGGCGTTGCCGTCGAGCATCAGCTCGTCACGCACCCGACGGCAGACCGCGTCGGGCTCCGACATCGACGCGGGCAACTCGTCGACCGGAAGCAGGAGGGGATCGGCGGGCGGGTGGCCGGGGCCGGGTGCGGAGGTCGGGGTGTCGAACTCGATGGCGGGCATGACGTCGGTGTGCGGGATGGGCATGAGTGACTCGATGCCTTTCTGGCTCGTGCGGCCCCGTGCACTCCGACGCTAGATCCCCGCAGGGACCGGCATTTGTGCCGATTACACCGATCCAGCGACGCGTTTGCGCACTGATGAACCGGATTTTCCCTTGTACATACTGACGCCCCGACAGGACGCCCTCCCGGGCGAACCCGCCCTCCCGTGAGCCGTCGCGCCATGGAACGCTTAGTGGGCGGGCCGTCCGCCGGAAGGAGTCGAACCGTGGTCGAGTGGGTGTCCCTGCGTGCCGGTGCGCGGCCCGTACCCGAGCCGGCGTCCACGGCGCTGGTCTGGTTCGCGGCCTTCGGCGGCGCGCTTCTGCTCGTGGCTTCGGTGAACGCGGTCATCGGCCCGGGCCGGCCCGCGCTCGCTCTCGCCGTCCTGTCCGTTCTCGCCTCCCTGCTCGGGTGGTGCGCCCGCTTCACGGCGGCTCCCGGTACGGCGGTGCTGTGCTGGCTCTTCCTCAACGGCTTCGCCATCCCGCCCGCCGGCACCCTCAGCTGGTCCGTGCGGCGCGACGCCTTCTGGCTCTCCTGTCTGCTCGCCGCCGCTCTCGCCGGTACGGCCCTGGCCCGCCTCGGCCACGCACGCGCCGCCTACCGACGCCTTCCCGTCACGAGCACCACGGCACCCACCGACCGCGGCGGCGACGCGCACCGCGGATGACCGGCGCCCGGTGAAACGGTCCGGGAACGTACCGCTGCCCGTGCCGGTCCGACCGGCACGGGCAGCTCAGGCGGCGAGTCGCCTCACGCGACGGCGGTCCCCTCGAGCTCGACCATCTGGCCGGGAATCGCCAGCCGTGTCACTTGGAGCATCGTGGTCGCCGGTGCCACCCCGGCCGCGGCCAACCGTGACGCCAGCACGCCGTAGTGCGGGAACAGCAGATCGACGTCCGTGGTGTAGACGTTGAGCCGGACGAGGTGCGCGAGGGACATGCCCGCCTCGCCGAGCACGGCCTCCAGGTTGTCGAGGCTCAGCGCCAACTGCGCGGCCATGTCACCTTCATGCCGGGGTCTGCCGTCGTCGCCCATCGCGGTCTGTCCGGAGCAGTACAGCGTCCGGGTGTGCCCGGAGACGATCTCACCCTGGTTGAAGCCCATCTCCAGCGACCATGTCACCGGGTTGACCGCCGTTCGTTCCACTGCCACATCAGTTCCATTCGATTCGTCGGGAGTGCGTAGGTCCGTGCGTACGTCCATCGGCGCGGTGGCCGCCGCCGATGTCCGTGCCGACCACCCTTCCGGCACATCACGACACCCTCGGTCATGTATTCGATAGGGTCTCCGGGTGCGCGCCGATCGGTTGGTCTCGCTGGTGCTGCTGCTGCGTCAGCGCGGTCGGCTGACCGCGGCCACGCTGGCCCGCGAGCTGGAGGTGTCCACCCGTACGGTGCTGCGCGACATCGAGGCGCTGTCCGCGGCCGGTGTCCCGGTCTATGCCGAACGCGGCCGACACGGCGGGTTCGCCCTGTTGCCCGGTTTCCGGACCGAGCTCACGGGACTGAACCACGACGAGACCCTGGCCCTGCTGACCGCTGGATTGGGGCGCGGTGAGCAGGCGTTCGGCCTCGGCCCGGCGCTCGCCTCGGCCCTGCGCAAGGTGGTCGACGCGCTGCCCGAGAGCCATCTGGCCACCGCGAGCGACGCGGCCCGGCGGTTCCTCGTCGAGCCGGAGACCGACCTGCTCTCCCGTCGACCGGTCACCGAGAAGGTGCCCGGCACCACGATGAGCGAGATCCGGCGCGCGGTGCTCGCCGGGCACCGGCTGCGCATCCACTACGCGGCCACCGACCAGACGCCGCGGTGGCGCACCGTGGACCCGATCGGCCTGGTCACCGTACGCGAGCGTGGCTACTTACTGGCCACGAGATCGGGCGCGGACCGTACGTACCGGCTGTCGCGGGTGCTGGCCGCCGAGGGACTCCCCGAACCGGCCCAGCGGCCCGACCGGGTCGACCTGGACCGGGTCTGGTGGGAACGCTGCGCGCGGTTCCTGTCCGAGGACCACATCGCCGTGCAGGTACGGGTGAACCCGGAGCGGCGAGAGGACCTGCTGACCAGCGCCGTGGCCCTTCGCACCGCCGAACCCGACGCGGACGGTTGGCTACGGCTGGAGGTGACGTTCCAGGACCTGCGACACGCCGAGTGGGCGCTGTGGCAGCTCGGCACGGACGCGGAAGCCCTGACACCGCAAGCGTTGCGCACGTCCCTGCACGACCGCGCCACCGCGTTTGCCGCCCGCTACGGGAAGTCGTTCTGAGAGTCGGCCGGGCGCGGGCTCCGGAGCCGGTGGCAGCCGGGGCCGCGTCGGCTCAGGCCGGTGATGTGTGAGGGATCAGCCGAGATCCTCGTGAAGTCGTGTCCGGATCTTGATCTCGAACCCGATATAGGGGGCCTCAGCAAAGTGTTGACGTGTTCCGGCGGGATCGGGCCGACCTCCGCAGCGGGGGCGCGGGCCTGCTGTGACTTCTCCCACCTGCTCTTGCCGGGGCGAGAAGCGCTTGCCTACGTTCGGTCCCATGTCCTCCCATGGCCGCGCCCTTCCAGGCGAACCGGACGAAACCGCCGCGGAAAGCATGCCCGCGACGGACCGACCCGACTCGCTCCCGACGGTCGACCTGGACGTCGACCTGAGCTCACATGAACTGCTCCGGCGCGCTCATGTCCTGGACGCTCTCGGCCCCGACTGGGACCCCGTCGCCGTGCTGCGCGGTGAGGAAGCGGCGTATGAGCTGCTGTATTCCGGCCTCAGCGCGGAGCAACAGCGCGTGTACGACGAGCTGGTCTCGGCCGGTGTGCTGCCTCGGAGAGGGGGCAGCGATGCTGCCGCTTGACCCGCAGGCGGACATCGGGCGGCGCGCCTGGGTGGCCTGCCCGAACTGCGACGACCATCGCGGGTGCGCCACCTGCGAGCAGGGGCGCACCTGTTCCGAGCACTGGCGCTACCTGCTTTCCCACGTCGGCAGCCTGCTTCACCTGCAGTGCCGGTCCTGCACCCACATCTGGGCACACGAGACCCACTTCGGTGCCACCCGCTCCCGGTGGGAGCGCATGACCAGCGGCCTGCGACGCATGTGAGCACTTACCGCGGCCGGCTCGGTGAGCCGGACCGTCGGTGCGGCCGTCGGCCGTGGCCAGTGAGGCCGGACGGCGGATCGGCGCCCGCTTTCGGATGATCCGACCGCCTGTCGTCGGGAACGGCAGGCCGCCTTGCCCGAGGATCGCGTCCGGCGGCCATCCCTGCCTGCCGTTCGTCCGTCCCGGAGGCAGCCGTGCACATCCTGCTACTGGCCAGTGCGTTCAACAGCCTCACCCAGCGTGTCCACGCGGAGCTGCGCGACCGTGGCCACACCGTGGCGGTGGAACTCGCCCTGCCCGGCAGCCCGTTGCCCGAAACCGTGCGGCGGCATGCACCGCAGCTCATCGTGGCGCCGATGCTGAAGACGGCGATTCCCGAGGAGGTATGGGCGGCGCACACCTGCCTCATCGTCCATCCGGGGCCCGTGGGCGACCGCGGTCCCTCCTCCCTGGACTGGGCGATTCACGAGGGCGTCGACCAGTGGGGCGTCACCGTCCTGCAGGCCGACGGGGAGATGGACGCCGGTGACGTGTGGGCCTGTGTACCGTGCCGGGTCCCTCCGGTTCCCAAGAGCGAGCTGTACCGGGGCGAGATCGCCGACGCCGCGCTCGAGGCCGTCATGCTCGCGGTGGAGCGCTTCGCGGAGGGAACCCACGTACCACGCAAGCAGGACGTGGCACGCACGGCCGACGCCCGTCTGCGCCCCCGCCCCTACCTCGACCAGAGCGTCCGGCGGATCGACTGGGCCGAGGACTCCACACAGGACGTCCTGCGCAAGCTGAGAGCGGCGGACTCGCAGCCCGGTGTGCTGGACGTCCTGCTCGGCCGTGAGTGGTATCTGCACGGCGGTCATCCCGAGAGCGTGCTGCGCGGTCGCCCGGGCGAGCTGCTGGCCACCAGGGCCGGGGCGGTGTGCCGGGCCACCAAGGACGGCGCCGTGTGGATCCCCGAGCTGCGCCCCCGGCGCGTGCCCGGGCAGCCGCCCACGTTCAAACTGCCTGCCGTGCGGGCACTGGGCGACCTGCTGCCGCCCTTGCCCGATCAGGCCCTGCCCCTGCTGCCCGAGGTACGGCACCGTACCTGGACGGACATCCGATACCGGGAGCACGGGAACGTCGGGTTCCTCTCGTTCTCCTTCCCCGGCGGCGCCATGAGCGCGGGGCAGTGCCGACGTTTGCTGGACGCCTACCGGGAAGCGTGCGAGCGGCCCACGTCCGTACTGGTGCTGGGCGGCGAACGGGACTTCTTCTCCAACGGGATCCACCTGGGCGTCATCGAGGCCGCGGACGACCCCGCTGCCGAGTCCTGGGCGAACATCAACGCCATCGACGATCTGGTCGAGGCTGTCCTGACGACGACGGACCGACTGGTGGTCGCGGCGGTCGCGGGCAACGCCGCTGCGGGCGGGGTGATGCTCGCTCTGGCGGCAGACGAGGTGTGGTGCCGCTCGGGCACCGTGCTGAACCCTCACTACCGCCTGATGGGCTTGTACGGCTCCGAGTACTGGACGTACACCCTGCCCCGCAGGGTGGGGCCCGCGACGGCGGAACGGCTCATGCGTGAGGCTCTGCCGGTGAGCTCGGCGGGCGCACTGCGCCTCGGGCTCGTCGACCGGGTGGTCGACTGTGCTCCTGAGGAGTTCGCGCAGGAGGTCGGTGGCCTGGCGGCGCGTCTGGCGGCACTGCCGGCGACGGCGTCACGGGTCACCGCGAAGAAGACGGAGCTGGACCGGCTGGAGAGCGTGACCCCGCTGGCCGGCTTCCGCGAGCAGGAGCTGGCCCGCATGCGCCGGACCTTCGACGACCCGGACGCCCCGTACCACTCGCTGCGTCGTTCCTTCGTCCACAAGGAGCGGCCGGCGTGCACCCCGCCGCATCTCGGTCCCGCCCAGGTTGCGCAAACCAGTCCGACCCCCTCCGCCCCGGATGTCACCGGAACGGCCCTCAATGGCGTCTCATCACGACCGAACGGCTGATACGAAGAGACGGAATGGTAGAAATCTGGGCTTTCATCCCTTACCTCCCCAGGAGGCGGTCCCATGACTGAGGCGACGCCGGACACGGTCGGCGCTACGGACGCAAGCGGCGCGCCCGCCGACGAGACACCCACGATCCATATTCTCTGGATCAACGCGGGCCTGAGCTGCGACGGTGACTCGGTCGCGTTGACCGCGGCCATGCAGCCCAGCATCGAGGAGATCGTGCTCGGTGTGCTGCCGGGCCTTCCGAAGATCGCCGTCCACTGGCCGCTCATCGACTTCGAGTGCGGTCCGGTCGGCGGCTCGGACACGTTCATCGAGTGGTTCTTCAAGGGGGAGCGGGGCGAGATCGACCCGTTCGTCCTGGTGGTCGAGGGCTCCATCCCCAACGAGGCGATCAAGCCGGAGGGCTATTGGTGCGGCTTCGGCGACAACCCGGAGACCGGCCAGCCGATCACCACCAGCGAGTGGATCGACCGGCTCGCCCCGAAGGCACTGGCGGTCGTCGCCATCGGCACCTGCGCCACCTACGGCGGCATCCACGCCATGGCGGGCAACCCGACCGGCGCGATGGGCGTGCCCGACTACCTCGGCTGGGACTGGAAGTCCCACGCGGGCATCCCCATCGTGTGCGTCCCCGGCTGTCCGATCCAGCCCGACAACTTCTCCGAGACGCTCACCTACCTGCTCTACCAGGCGACCGGCGCCGCCCCGATGATCCCGCTGGACGACAAGCTGCGCCCGACCTGGCTGTTCGGGGCCACCGTGCACGAGGGCTGCGACCGCGCGGGCTACTACGAGCAGGGCCAGTTCGCCCTGTCGTACGACTCGCCGACGTGCCTGGTCAAGCTCGGCTGCTGGGGCCCGGTCGTCAAGTGCAACGTGCCCAAGCGCGGCTGGATGAACGGGATCGGCGGCTGCCCCAACGTCGGTGGCATCTGCATCGCCTGCACCATGCCCGGCTTCCCCGACAAGTTCATGCCGTTCATGGACGAACCCCCCGGCGCCAAGGTGTCGAGCAACGCCAGCGGAGCGTACGGCGCCGTGGTCCGCAAGCTGCGGTCGATCACGGCCAAGACGGTGGACAAGGAACCCAAGTGGCGCCGTACCGGAGACAGGATCACCACCGGATACCGACCCCCGTGGTGAGCGTCCGCCGCAGAGATCCGCTCCCCGTTCTCGTGCATGCACCCCCCACCCGAACCTCCCGCGCAACGAAGGGCACGGCACACAGATGGCACCGACGACGAAGGCGGCCGACGACGGCAGCGGCCTGGTGGAGATGGCCTGGGACCCGATCACCCGGATCGTGGGCAGCCTGGGCATCCACACGAAGATCGACTTCAAGCAGAAGCGAGTCGCCGAGTGCTACAGCACCTCGTCGGTCTTCCGCGGCTACAGCGTCTTCATGCGCGGCAAGGACCCCCGCGACGCCCACTTCATCACCAGCCGCATCTGCGGCATCTGCGGTGACAACCACGCCACCTGCTCGGTGTACGCCCAGAACATGGCGTACGGCGTGAAGCCCCCGCACCTCGCCGAGTGGATCATCAACCTCGGCGAGTCCGCGGAGTACATGTTCGACCACAACATCTTCCAGGAGAACCTGGTCGGGGTCGACTACTGCGAGAAGATGGTCAAGGAGACCAACCCCGGCGTCCTCGAACTCGCCGAGCGCACCGAGGCCCCGCACGCCGCGGAGCACGGCTACCGCACGATCGCCGACATCATGCGCTCGCTCAACCCCCTGGAGGGCGAGTTCTACCGCGAGGCCCTCCAGGTCAGCCGCTACACGCGCGAGATGTTCTGCCTGATGGAGGGCCGCCATGTGCACCCCTCCACGCTCTATCCGGGCGGCGTCGGAACCATCGCCTCCGTGCAGCTCTTCACCGACTACCTCAGTCGGCTGATGCGCTACGTGGAGTTCATGAAGCGCGTCGTGCCCCTTCACGACGACCTGTTCGACTTCTTCTACGAGGCGCTGCCCGGGTACGAGGAAGTGGGCCGCCGACGTGTCCTGCTCGGCTGCTGGGGCGCGCTCAACGACCCCGAGTACTGCGACTTCACCTACGCCAACATGACCGACTGGGGCCGGCGCATGTTCGTCACCCCCGGCATCATCGTGGACGGCAAGCTCGTCACCAACGACCTCACCGAGATCAACCTCGGCATCCGCATCCTGCTGGGCAGCTCCTACTACGAGGACTGGCAGGGCCAGGAACAGTTCGTCACCCACGACCCGCTCGGCAACCCGGTGGACCCGCGCCACCCGTGGAACCAGCACACCATCCCCACCCCGCAGAAGCGGAACTTCGACGACAAGTACAGCTGGGTCATGTCCCCGCGCTGGTTCGACGGCAAGGACCACCTCGCCCTGGACACCGGTGGCGGCCCCATCGCCCGCCTGTGGTCGACCGCCCTGTCCGGTCTCGTCGACATCGGGTACGTCAAGGCCACCGGCCACAGCGTGGTCATCAACCTGCCCCGCACCATGACCAAGCCGGAGACCACCTTCGAGTGGAAGATCCCGAAGTGGTCCAACGCGCTGGAGCGCAACCGCGCCCGCACGTACTTCCAGGCGTACGCCGCCGCCGTCGCCCTGCACTGCGCGGAGAAGGGACTGGCGGAGGTCCGCGCCGGACGCACCCAGACCTGGGAGAAGTTCGAGGTTCCGGACGAGAGCATCGGCGTCGGCTTCACCGAGGCGGTCCGCGGTGTCCTCTCCCACCACATGGTGATCCGGGACGGCAAGATCGCCAACTACCACCCGTACCCGCCGACCCCCTGGAACGCCAGCGTCCGGGATACCTACGGCACGCCCGGCCCGTACGAGGACGCCGTGCAGAACACGCCCATCTTCGAGGAGAACACGCCGGAGAACTTCAAGGGCATCGACATCATGCGCGCCGTCCGCAGCTTCGACCCCTGTCTGCCCTGTGGCGTCCACATGTACGTAGGCGGCGGCAAGACGGTGAAGTCGATGCACGTGCCCACCGGCCTGAGCGGACTGGGCGGATGAGCGCGGTCAGCTCCACGGAGCAGACCGGGCGCCGGGTCGAGGAGGTCCTCGACAGGCTGGCCGAGAGCGGCGACCCGGCCGCCGCCGCGGCGGCGGAGGAACTCGTCCGGTCCCTCATGGACTTCTACGGTGCCGGCCTGGCCCGCATGCTCCACCTGCTGTCCGCCGCTCCCGGCGAACTCCCGGCGGGACTGCTCGGTGACGAACTGGTCGCGAGCCTGCTCGTCCTGCACGACCTGCACCCCGAGGACCGCGACACCCGCATCGCCCGCGCCCTCGACGGTGTCCCGGAACACACCCTGGAGGTGGTGGGCTTCGACGAGGAGAGCGGCACCCTGACGGTGCGGGCCCGGGAGGCCGGCGGCTGCGGTTGCGGCTCCGGCACGGGTGCCCGGGAGGCCGCGGAGGCAGCGCTCGCCTGCTTCGCACCGGAGGTCAGAGCGGTCGACGTACAGACCGCCCCGGCGGGGCCGACGCTCCTCCAGATCGGCACGGCACCGACGGGGGCCCGATGACAGCGTCCCCGGCGACGCGCCCGCCCGGCCTGCGGAGGTTCCTCACCGAGAAGCCTCCGCAGCCCGAACGGTGTGAGCTGTGCGCCGTGGCGGTGGAGGCGGGCCACCGTCATCTCGTCGACACCGAGAAACGCGCCCTCGTCTGCGCCTGCCCACCGTGCGCGCTGCTGATGGAGCAGCCGGGCGCCGCCGCTGGCCGCTTCCGTACAGTCCCGGCCCGCTACCTCACCGACCCCGGACACCGCCTCGACGAGAGCGCGTGGGAGGCGCTGCAGATCCCGGTCGGCGTCGCCTTCCTCTTCCGCAACGCGGCGCTCGACCGGCTGGTCGCCCTCTACCCGAGCCCGGCCGGAGCCACCGAGAGCGAACTCGACCCGGCCACGTGGACGGACATCCTCGGCGGCAGCCGCCTCGCCGAACTGCTCGAACCCGACGTGGAGGCGCTGCTGCTGCGCCGCACCGACGGCCGCTTCGAGTGCCACCTCGTACCCATCGACATCTGCTACGAACTCGTCGGCCGTATGCGCCTGTTGTGGCAGGGCTTCGACGGTGGAGCCGAAGCCCGCGCCGCGCTGGACGCGTTCTTCGCAAACGTCGCGCGACGCGTCCGGCCCCTGGGCGAGGTGGGTCACCCGTGACCGCGTTCTCCTTCGCCTGCACCGGCGTTCGCGCCGACCGGTACGCCGCCGGACCGACCCTCGTCTTCCGGCTGCGCGTCACCGCCGCCGACAACGCGCGCGTGCACGCCCTCGCGTTGCGCTGTCAGATCCGCATCGAGCCCGCCCGCCGCGGTTACGCGCCCGCCGAGGCGGACGGTCTCGCGGACCTCTTCGGCGAGCGCTCACGCTGGGGCAGCACCCTCCAGCCGGTGCAGTTCGCCCAGGTCTCGGTCATGGTCCCGAGCTTCACCGGAGAGATCGAGACCGACCTCGTCGTTCCCTGCACCTACGACATGGAGATCGCCGCCACCCGCTACCTCACCGCCCTCACCGACGGCGAGGTCCCCCTGCTGATGCTCTTCTCCGGTACGGCGTTCACCGGAACCGGCGGCTTCCAGGTGGAGCCCGTCCCGTGGGACCGCGAGGCGGCCTTCCGGATGCCCGTCACCGCCTGGCGGGAGATGGTCGAGCAGCACTTCCCCGGCTGCGGCTGGATCAGGCTGCCCCGCGACACCATGGACGCCCTCCTCGCCTACCGCTCCCGGCACGCCCTTCCCTCCTGGGAGGCGACCGTCGCGGCGCTGCTGGAGGGTGCCGACCCGCCCGCGCACGACCCGCTGCGCGCCCTCACCGCCACCACCGGAAGGACCGAGCCGTGACCGTGACCGCGTTCGCCCCCGAGACCGAGGAGCGCTTCGCTCTCGCCCGGCAGGTGGCCGACGCCGTCCTCTTCGAGGGCTATGTGCTCTACCCGTACCGCGCCTCGGCGGCCAAGAACCGGCTGCGCTGGCAGTTCGGGGTGCTCGTGCCACCCGGCTGGGGCACCGAGTGCGAGGAGCACGACTTCCAGCACACCGAATGCCTGATGGAACCGAAGGCGGGGGCGACCCTCTCGGTCGAGGTGCGCTTCCTGCACGCCCGAAGGCGCACGGTGCAGCGGGCCCGTCCGGACGGCGGCTTCGACACGGTGCCCGAACTCCGCCTCGACGACCGGGTGTTGGTGCCCTGGGACGAGGGAAGCGAGGAGCGCGTCGAGGTGGTCGCGTCGGTCGACGACCTCCTCGGCGACGGCGTCACGTACCCCTTCCGACTCCCCGCCCGCGAGGACACCGAGCCGGTCCTGGACGAGGCCGGCCGCACCGTCGGCCGACTGGTCCGGCGCTGCGAAGAGATCAGCGGGACGGTACGGCTCTCCGCCCTCGACCTCGACGGTCCTTACCAGGCCATGCGGCTGACCGCCGTCATCGAGAACACCAGCGACTGGACACCCTCCGAGGGCCGCGGAGTGGACCGGGAGGCGGCGTTGCCGCACTCCCTGGTGGCCACCCACCTCCTCATGGCCCTCAGCTCCGGCTCCTTCCTGTCGATGACCGATCCCCCTGAGTGGGCGAAGGGCGCGGTGGCTGGCTGCCGCAACCTGCACACCTGGCCCGTACTCGCGGGCGAAGCCGGCCGTGCGGACCTCGTGCTGTCCTCGCCGATCATCCTGGAGGACCATCCGGCCATCGCGCCGGAGAGTCCCGGCGCGCTCTACGACGCCACGGAGATCGACGAGATCCTCGCGCTGCGCACCGCGGCCCTCACCGACGAGGAGAAACGCGAGGCCCGGGGCACCGACGAGCGGGCGGCCGCCGTGATCGAACTGGCGGACTCGATGCCGGCCGAGGTTCTGGAGCGGTTGCACGGGGCGGTGCGGAGCCTGCGCGAGGTGACCGGTCCCGGCCCCGCCGCCCCGGACGGCGGCTTCCCCGACGAATACGGGGTGATGCGGCAGGACACCCCCTGGTGGGACCCCGCGAGCGACGCGGGCTTCGACCCCGAGCGGGACCGGGTGGTCGTGGACGGCCGGTCGGTGGGCAAGGGCAGCCGCGTCGAGTTGCGTCCGGGGGCGCGGCGCACCGACGCGCAGGACATCTTCCTGCGGGGCCGCACCGCGAAGGTCGAAGGGGTGCTGCACGACGTGGACGGCGGGGTGCACCTGGCGGTCACCGTCGAGGGCGACCCGGGCGCCGACGTCCGCCGCGAGCAGGGACGGTTCCTGTACTTCCAGCCCGACGAGGTCACACCGCTGGAGGACGACGTATGAACCTTCCCCCACCGCCTGGTCCAAGGACGCTCGTGGCGGGCATCGGCAATGTCTTCCTCGGAGACGACGGCTTCGGTGTGGAGACCGCCCGCCGGCTCGCCGAGCACGACCTGCCCGGACACATCGAGGTCGTGGACATCGGGGTGCGCGGGGTGCACCTCGCCTATCAGCTGCTGGACGGCTACGACACCCTCGTTCTCGTGGACGCCACGGCACGCGGCGAAGCCCCCGGCACGCTGTACGTGATCGAACACGACATCGGCGGCAGCCCTTCGCCCCCCGCGGCCACACTGGACGGCCACCGGATGACCCCCGACGCCGTCCTGGCGCTGCTGGGCACCCTGTGCGCCGGGACCGGCGGCGAGCCACCACGCCGCGTCCTGGTCGTGGGATGCGAACCGGCCTCGGTGGACGAGGGCATCGGTCTCAGCCCGCCGGTGTCCGACGCCGTACCCGAGGCCGTCCGGCTGATCGAAAGGCTGCTGAGGCACGGGGAGCCGGGAGAGTCCGCGCCGCGGGCCACGGCCGGTGGGATCTCGACATGAGGAGAGACGGGATGAAGAAGATCGTCATCGGCGGAGCGGCCCTCGCCGCCCTGATCGCTGTCGTCGCCGAGGTGCTTCCCGACGTCCGGCGCTACCTACGGATCCGACGGATGTGAACCGTGGGAGCCACCGGTGTGCCGCGCGGTTGCGTCGAACGGCGTACCCGCCGGCCGGCCACGGCGTGCCGGGCCGTGCGACCCGGCCGCGCGCGCCTCTAATGAAGGCCGACCGGAGGCAGCCGCGGACGGAAGGACGGCAACCATGCACGAGATGTCCATCGCGCTGGCCGTCGTCGACCAGGTGGAAGAGGCCGCCGCACGGGCCAAAGGCGTCACGGTGGTGCGATCGGTACGGCTCCAGGTGGGCGAACTGGCCGGCGTCGTACCCGACGCACTCGCCTTCTCCTTCGAACTGGCCTGCGCCGGAACCCTGCTGGAAGGCGCCGAACTGATCACGGAAGCGGTGCCGGGGTGGGCCCGCTGCACCCCCTGCGTACACGAATGGGCCGTCGGCATGCCGCCCCGGCTGACCTGCCCCGCGTGCGGCGGTACGCAGACCGACCTGCTCGCGGGCCGGGAACTGCAGATCCTCGACGTGCACTGGGAGGACGGCCTCGGCCCCGCGCACACGCCCACCCGCGAACCGATCCCCGAGGAGCGCTGAACCATGTGTCGTGTCGTCGACCTGCGGCAGGCCGTACTCGCGAAGAACGACGCGAGCGCCCACGAACTGCGCGCCCACCTCGCGGCTCGAGGCATCGCGGTCGTCAACCTGCTGTCGAGTCCGGGCAGCGGCAAGACCGCGCTGCTGGAGCGCGAACTGCTGCGGGCACGGGAGCGAGGCGTTCCCGTCGCGGCACTGAGCGCCGATCTGGCCACCGAGAACGACGCGGCCCGGCTGGCGCGTTCGGGGGTTCCCGTCAAGCAGGTACTCACCGACGGGCTGTGCCATCTGGAGGCGGGGATGCTCGCCGGGCACCTGGACGGGTGGCTGCCCGACGACACCCGGTTGCTGTTCGTGGAGAACGTCGGCAACCTGGTCTGCCCGGCCTCCTACGACCTGGGGGAGACCCTGAGGGTCACCCTCGCCTCCGTGACGGAGGGCGAGGACAAGCCACTCAAGTATCCCACCGCCTTCGGCCTCGCCCACCTCGTGGTGGTCACCAAGACCGACATCGCGGAGGCCGTCGAGTTCGACGAGGCGGCGTTCCGCGCGAATGTGCAGCAGGTCAACCCCGGAGTCGAGGTGGTCCTGACTTCGGCACGTCGGGGACAGGGAGTCGGCGCGCTGCTCGACCGGGCGCTGGCCGCCATCGACGGCACACCTGTCCACTCGCCGGTCATGACCCGGCAGCCTCATCACCACACTCACCCGCACCCGGAGGCCACCGGCACCATGGCCCGCACCCACTCGTGAGCGGTCCGCAGGTTCCGACCGCCGTCGCCGAGAAGACTCCACGACGTCGCCGGGTCACCGTCCGGGGAGTGGTACAGGGCGTTGGCTTCAGGCCCTACCTCTACGGCCTTGCCACCGAACTCGCCCTGGCCGGACACGTGACCAACACCCCGGAGGGCGTCGTCGCGGAGGTCGAGGGCAACGCCTCGGCCGTGGCCCGGTTCTGCGACCTGATCGCCGCCCAGGCGCCGCCGCTGGCCCGCGTGGAGTCCGTCCACCACCGGGAGATGCCTCCCGTCGGCGGCACCGCGTTCACCATCCTCACCTCGCGCACCGGCGGACCGGCCCGCACCCTGGTCTCCCCCGACTCCGCCACCTGCGCCGACTGCCTCGCCGAGTTGGCCGACCCGGCGGACCGGCGCCACCGGCACCCGTTCGTCAACTGCACGCACTGCGGCCCGCGCTTCACGATCGTCACCGGCGTGCCGTACGACCGGGCGAACACCACCATGGCCGGCTTCACGATGTGCGCCGACTGCGCCCGGGAGTACGCGGATCCGGCCGACCGCCGGTTCCACGCGCAGCCGGTCGCCTGCCCGGCCTGCGGGCCCCGCCTGCGGCTGGTCCTCGCCCAGGAGGCACGGATCGGGAATGTCGAGGGGGCGGACCCGCTCACCGACGCCCGCGCGCTGCTGACGCGGGGCGCGATCCTCGCCGTGAAGGGCCTGGGCGGCTACCACCTGGCCTGCGATGCCTCGAACCAGGATGCGGTCGCCCTGCTGCGCCGGCGAAAGGCGCGCGGGGACAAGCCGTTCGCCGTCATGGCCAAGACCGCGGACGACGTCCGTCACCTCGTCCGGCTGAGCCCGGCGGAGCGGCGCCTGCTCGAAGGCCGTGCCAGGCCGGTCGTCCTGGTGAGGAGGCGTCCGCACGCCGGCGGGGATCCCCGGCCCGCCGAGGCCGTGGCACCCGGCAGTCCCGACCTCGGCCTGATGCTGCCCTACACGCCCGTGCACCATCTGCTGCTCGGTCTGCCCGGCGACCCGGACGGCCCCAGGCTGCTCGTCATGACCAGCGGCAACCTGTCCGGTGAGCCCATCGTCACCGACGACGACGAGGCGCTGGAGCGACTCGGGCACCTGGCCGACGCCTGGCTCACGCACGACCGGCCGATCCACGTCCCGTGCGACGACTCCGTGGTCCGCGTCTGCGACGGGGAGCCACTGGTGGTCCGCCGCTCGCGTGGCTACGCCCCGTTGCCGGTCTCCCTCCCACTGCCCGTGCGTCCGGCCCTCGCCGTCGGCGGCGACCTGAAGAACGCCTTCTGTCTCGGGACGGACCGGCAGGCCTGGCTGTCGGCGCACATCGGCGACATGGACGACGTAGGCACACAGAGGGTCTTCGAGCGCGCGGTGGCGCAGTTGGAGTCCATTACCGGGGTGCGCCCCGAGACCCTGGTCTCCGACCGGCATCCTGGCTACCGCTCCGCCGGATGGGCCGACCGGAACGCGGCGCACCGGCCCGTCGTACGCGTCCAGCACCATCACGCGCACATCGCCGCCGCCATGGCCGAGCACGGACTGGACGGCACCCGGCCGGTGATCGGCGTCGCCTTCGACGGCACCGGCCATGGCGATGACGGCGCCGTGTGGGGCGGGGAGTTCCTGGTCGCGGACTACGACCGCTTCACCCGGTTCGGACATCTCGCGTATGTTCCACTGCCCGGTGGTGACGCCGCGGTGCGCCGGCCGTACCGCATGGCGCTGGCCCATCTGAGGGCGGCCGGGATCGACTGGTCCGACGACCTCGCCTGTACGACCGCCTGCCCGCCCGACGAACTCCAGGTCCTGGAACGGCAGTTGGACCGCGGCCTGAACTGTGTCCCCACGTCGAGCATGGGCCGGCTCTTCGACGCGGTGTCTTCTCTCGCCGGGGTGTGCCACCTGGCCGGGTACGAGGCACAGGCCGCCGTCGAACTGGAGGGGGCGGCCCTGCACGCACCGGCTGACGACACCACCGCGTACGCCTTCGCGCTGCACGCGTCGGAGGAGAACCGGGACGGCGTCGTACGGGCCGATGCGGCACCCGTACTCGCGGCGATCGTCGGCGACCTGCGCGTGGGTGTCGAGCCGGCCCTGGTCGCCGCGCGCTTCCACCGGGGCGTGACCGGCCTGGTGCACCGGATGTGCGCGCGGGCGCGAGAGCGGCACGGGCTGGACTCTGTCGTCCTGACGGGAGGCGTGTTCGCCAACACGCTGCTCTCCTCGGCCTGTGCCGCCACCCTGCGCGAGGACGGCTTCACGGTCCTGCGGCACCACCTGGTGCCGCCCAACGACGGTGGCCTGGCGCTGGGCCAACTGATGGTGGCCGCCCGCGCCACTCCCACACTCACTCCCACCGACTGAGCAAACGCGCGACCCACAGCGAGGAGAGGCTCATGTGCCTGGCGGTACCCGGCAGAGTGCTGGACATCGAGGAACGGGACGGCACCCGGATGGCCACCGTCGACTTCGGCGGCGTGGTCAAGGAGGTGTGCCTGGAGTATCTGCCCGACCTCCAGGTCGGCGAGTACGCCATCGTCCACGTCGGGTTCGCCCTGCAGCGGCTGGACGAGGAGTCGGCGCGGCAGACGCTCGAACTCTTCGCCGAACTCGGCTTGTTGCAGGAGGAGTTCGGTGATCCCTGGGAAACGGCGGCGGCGGAGGCGGCGGGCTCGGAACCGGTGGAAGAGGTGCGTAACAAGTGAAGTACATCGACGAGTTCCAGGACCCGGAGCTGGCACGCCGGCTCCTCGACGACATTCACGCCACGGTGACCAGGCCGTGGGCCCTGATGGAGGTGTGCGGAGGGCAGACGCACAGCATCATCCGCCACGGCATCGACCAACTCCTGCCGGAAAAGGTCGAGTTGATTCACGGACCCGGCTGTCCGGTGTGTGTGACTCCGCTGGAGGTCATCGACAAGGCTCTGGAGATCGCCTCCCGACCGGAGGTGATCTTTTGTTCCTTCGGTGACATGCTGCGCGTGCCTGGCACCGGACGTGACCTGTTCCAGGTCCGCGGAGAGGGCGGTGACGTGCGCGTCGTCTACTCACCGCTCGACGCGCTGCGGATCGCCCAGCAGAACCCGGACCGCGAGGTGGTGTTCTTCGGCATCGGCTTCGAGACGACCGCACCTCCCAACGCCATGACGGTTCATCAGGCCCGGAAGCTGGGCATTCCGAACTTCAGCATGCTGGTGTCCCATGTCCGCGTACCGCCCGCCATCGAGGCCATCATGTCGTCGCCGAGCTGCCGGGTGCAGGGCTTCCTCGCGGCCGGCCATGTCTGCAGCGTGATGGGCATGGGGGAGTACCCGGAACTGGCGGAGCGCTTCCGGGTGCCGATCGTCGTGACGGGCTTCGAGCCACTGGACATCCTCGAAGGCGTGCGCCGGACCGTCCGGCAGCTGGAACGCGGTGAGCACACCGTCGACAACGCCTACGCCCGTGCCGTTCGCTCGGAGGGCAACCCGGCTGCCCGGGCCATGCTGGAGGACGTCTTCGAGGTCACCGACCGCGCCTGGCGCGGCATCGGGGTGATCCCGCAGAGCGGCTGGCGGCTGGCGCCGAAGTACCGCGCCTACGACGCCGAGCACCGCTTCTCCGTCGAGGGCATCCGCACCCAGGAGCCGGCCGAGTGCCGCAGCGGAGAGGTCCTGCAGGGGCTGCTCAAGCCGCACGAGTGCGAGGCCTTCGGCACGCTGTGCACGCCTCGTACACCGCTGGGGGCCACCATGGTCTCCAGCGAGGGAGCCTGCGCCGCGTACTACCTCTACCGGCGGCTGGACATGCCCGCCACCAAGGCCCAGGAGGCGACCCCAGTTGTCTGACACCACCGATCTCCCCGTCCCCGCCCTGGACGTCGAGGCGTGGACGTGTCCGGCGCCGCTGCGGGACCGGCCGCGGGTCGTCATGGGCCACGGCGGCGGCGGAGTGCTCTCCGCCGAACTGGTCCAGCAGATCTTCGCTCCCGCTTTCGGGGGCGAGGTGCTCGCCCAGATGGGTGACGCCGCCGTCCTCTCCCTGGGCAGTGCCCGGCTGGCGTTCTCGACCGACTCCTACGTGGTGCGGCCGCTGTTCTTCCCCGGCGGCAGCATCGGCGACCTGGCGGTCAACGGCACCGTCAACGATCTCGCCATGAGCGGCGCCCGCGCCGCCTACCTCTCCTGCGGATTCATCCTGGAAGAGGGCGTCGAGCTCGACGTGGTCACGCGCGTGTCCGAGGCGCTGGGCGTGGCCGCGCGCACCGCCGGTGTGGAGGTGGCCACCGGCGACACCAAGGTGGTGGAGGCCGGCCACGGCGACGGGATCTACATCAACACCGCGGGCATCGGCCTCGTCCCGGCGGGCGTCGATCTGCGCCCTCAGCGGGTCGTCCCCGGCGACGTCGTGATCGTCAGCGGCGCCATCGGCGTCCACGGGGTGGCGGTCATGAGCGTGCGCGAGGGACTGGAATTCGGAGTGGAGATCAAGAGCGACTGCGCGGCGCTCGGTGGCCTGGTCGACGCCATGCTCGCCGTCACCTCTGATCTGCACGTCCTGCGCGACCCCACCCGAGGCGGCCTGGCCGCCTCGCTCAATGAGATCGCGCAGGCCTCCGGGACCGGGGTGGTCATCCAGGAGCGCGACGTCCCGGTCCCGCCGGCTGTGGCCAACGCCTGCGCCATTCTCGGACTGGACCCCATGTACATCGCCAACGAGGGCAAGCTGGTGGCCTTCGTCCCGCGCGAGCACGCCGACGCCGTCCTCGGGGCGATGCGCGCCCATCCGCTGGGCGCGGACTCCGTGATCATCGGTGAGGCCGTGGAGGACCATCCCGGCATGGTCGTGGCACAGACCGGCCTGGGCGGGACGCGGGTGGTCGATCTGCCGATCGGGGAGCAGCTGCCGCGGATCTGCTGACAGGGGTGTCGCTGGACGAGGAGCCTGCCGTCCTGGCCCGATCGGAGGGGTGATCCGGTCAGCGCCCGGACGGCGGATCCTGTGGGTCCACGCCGGTCTTGGCGGCAGCGTCCTTCGTGCCGCTGGGGCGCTGGGAGCGGCCCTTGTGTCCGGTGTCGCGCCTGCCCTTCTCGTCCGCGTCGCCGTACTGCTCGCCGCTCGCGTTCGGGCTCTCGACCGTGTCACCGGGGACGGACTTCATCTCCTCGGCGGACTTCGTCCGGCCCGGACCGGGCTTGCCGGCATGCTCGGCACGGAAGGAGCGTTCGGCGCTCGGGTTGTCCTGCTGGCGCGTCTCGTCCACATCGGGCGACCAGCCGTGCTGTCCGGTGCCCTGGTGACGGCTGGGACCCTTTCCGTGCGGTGGCTCGGACGAACGTGGTTTCTTCGACATGGTCGGATCCGCCTTTTCGCGGTCGGTGGGGGGACACCGGTGACGGCGTTCCCAAGTTAAGTCGATTATTCCACCTTGCAATATTTTGGGCATTTCATGACCCATTCCGGCGCTGCCGCGGAAGTCGGGCTGCCCGACCAAAAGGGGCCCGGGCCTGGTCCGGATCTTGGTCGTGCCGGTGCAGTGCGGCAGCACGCCGGATGCGCGGTCTCGGCATCGGAAGGGCGGTCAGGTAGACCGTACGGGGGTATGAGGTGAAGGACCGCCCGGGCTGCCCGCGGCGAGTTGGCGAAGACTCACGGGCACGACGTTGCCGACATTCCTGCTGGGCTGGTCGGCGACCTCCGCCGTCCGGAGCTGGCGCTGGCGTGCCATCGCGGCCCGCCCGCCATGGCACCGCACAGCCTGCCCGCCTTCATCGCCCGGGGGAGGACGGGACACGGTGCCGTACCCCCTGCCGCTAGAAGGCAACCAGGGCCTACGCAGACCGACGCCCAGCTCCAGCAAAGCGAACCGCACTTCCACTGGCTGTAAACCCTGGCGCCGTTTCCCCGGGAGCAGTGCGGGAGACGGGTGCGCATGCCACAGCGGCATCTTTCCGACCGGGTTGCTGCTCGCCACCGCCGTCCGCGCCCCATGCTGCTGACGTCACCGCAATTCGCCCGGCTGCTCTGCGCCGCCTGTCCGGCATCATCGTGCGGGCATACGCCCGAGCCTTCCGCAGGAGAGCGCCGTACTCCCTGCTTCTACGCTGCTGCAGGCTGTGGTTCCGGCCGCGGACGCCGGGCCTTGGTTCGTACCGCGCCCTCGGTGTCGAAGCGGGGCCTGTCCGGCCGTTTGGCGTGAGCGGTGACGGCGGACTGAACCCCTCCGGCCAACTGCCGCCAGTGCTGCGAGGCCGTCTCGTACGCGTCGGTCAGCTCCACCGTCCGCTCCGCCTGCGCCATGGGATCGGTCATCGCCTGAGCGCTGGAGTGGGCAAGCCAGGCCGGTGAGGAGTTCGTCGCAGAAGGTCTCCAGTGGCTCGCGGGAGAGAGCGGCGGCGTACGGGCGCAGTGGGGTCATGCACGCATCCAGACCTTCGCCGCGGCGTTCGATCAGTCCGTCGGTGCGGAGCAGCACGGTGGTGCGGGCGGGCAGACATTCGGTGGCATGCGGGCGGTGAGGTAGCGGGCGTCGCCGTCGTGGGTGATCAGCAGGGGTGGCGGGTGCCCGGCCCTGGGAACTCCAGCATCCACGTACCGTCGTCGCGCTAGGCGGAGCAGGATGTTCCCGGGCGGTTCCTGACGGTCGCGGCCGATGCCGCGCAGCCGGCTCATCTCCGGTCTTGAGCTGTCCGGCACCCGCACTTTCGCAGTCGATGTTGTAGACCCCCTAGGGCCGGATATGCCTGTTCGTGGCGATTCGCCTGCGCATCTCCGTTTCAACGCGGAAGCAGCGGCAACTTGTCATAAAGAGGGCATATAGGGCGCGCGTTAGGGGGTCTGCCCGATGTCAACTGGGACGATGCTAGCGATCATCATTCCCATCGTGGTGGTGATCGCCGTGGTGGCCGTCATGGCCTGGCTGGTCGTGCGCCGCAAGAAGCTGCGCGAACGCTTCGGTCCGGAGTATGCACGAACGATGGAGGATGCCGACAGCCGCGCGGCCGGCGAGCGTGAGCTCAGGGCCCGCGAGAAGCGGCATGACTCGCTGGACATCAAGCCGCTGGACGGCACTGTCCGGGATCGGTACACCCGGGACTGGACCAATGTGCAGGAAGAGTTCGTGGACCGTCCAGAGGACGCCGTTCACGACGCGGACCGCCTGGTGACCTCCTTGATGCACGAGCGCGGCTACCCGACCCAGGACTTCGAACAACAGCTCAGGGACCTGTCGGTCGAGCACGGCCGCACGCTCGAGCACTATCGGGCCGCCCACGATGTCGATGCGCTCAGCACCCGGCACGAGGCGACCACCGAACAACTGCGGGGTGCCATGGTGCACTACCGGGCCCTGTTCGACGAGCTGCTCTCCGACGGTGGCGAACCCCGCCACGCCCGGGCCTGAACGGCTCGGCGAACAGCCCGTCGCCGCGATCCGGGAAGCCCCGGCGTCCGGGAACGGAGAAGATATGCAACGCAAAGACACACCGGACACCGCCGCCGCGAGCGGCCTGTCCACCGAGGACCTCGCCGAGCCCCGCGATACGTCCACGCGGGAGAGCGCGGCGAGCACGTCGGCCGAAGTGCCGACCTTCCCCGGCGAGAGCACGAACACGCCGAGCAAGCCCGTCGAGGACGGGGCCGCGGGAGCCGACCCGGGCAGTCAGCACCAAGCCAACGATTCTGGCGCGCGCTCCGAGGACGAGGCCCCCCAGCTGCTTACCCCGGAGGACGAGGAAGCGTTCCGCACACGCTGGCAGGAGGTGCAGAACGAGTTCGTGGACGACCCGCGCGACGCCGTGCACACCGCCGACGCCCTCGTCGCCGACGTGATGCAGAAGCTGGCCGCCACATTCGCCGACCACAAACAGGAACTGGAAGGACAGTGGAACCGGGGAGAACAGGCGAACACCGAGGACCTGCGTCTGGCACTGCGCCACTACCGTTCGTTCTTCAACCGCCTGCTGGTCACCTGACACGACCCTGGACCTGGAGCGCCAGCACTCGTTCTTGCTGACGCATCCACCCAGGAGGACGCCTGGCCCCGAAGTGGCGTAGCTGATTTCTGGCATGGCCCACGATCTCCCCGGCGCGGCGCGGCGCGGCTCGGTGTACAGGACAACCACACGAGCATCAGCTGGGACAGCCGGTCCGACGCGGGAGCGAGCACGCTGAAGGGCCGTACCGGGGTCGGGGCTCCGGCGGAGACTCGGTGTGCTCCCAGCCCGCGCCTCAGCGGCAAGGCTTCCACAGGTCAACGCCCCGTCTCGCAGGAGACCGCCCGCATCGGGGCGCGTCTCATTCTCCCCAGGGCGATTACTCAGAGCCAGTCTTTCCGCTTGAAGATGACGTACAAACTGGTGCATACAACCGCCATGAGGAGGATTGCGAACGGGTATCCAAGTACCCAGTGCAACTCCGGCATCCGGTCGAAGTTCATCCCGTAGATCGTCCCCACCAGCGTCGGGGCGAACAGGATCGCCGCCCACGACGAGATCTTCTTGATCTCCTCGTTCTGTTCGAACCCCGCCTCCGCCAACGCCCGCATCTCCGCGTTCTGTTGCTGGGTGACGAGGGTCGCGTTGACCGTGAGGATGTCGGTGAGGGCCTGGCGGAAGCCGTCGACGCGTTCGCTGGTGTGGGTGACGTGGTCGGCCACGTCCCGCAGATACCGTTGGAGTTCCTCGTCCGTGCCGTACTTGGCGAAGCCGGCCATCAAGGCGTGCAGCATGCCGACGAGGGGCCGGGTGGCGCGCTGGAACTCGACCATTTCGCGGGAGAGTTCGTAGATGCGGCGAGAGACCTCCGGGTCGCCGCGGAAGACCTCCGTCTCGATCTCGTCGATGTCGTTCTGGACGCCCGCGACGACCGGCGCGTAGCCGTCGACCACCGCGTCCAGGATGGCGTAGAGGACGGCCTCGGGGCCGAGTCGCAGCAGCTCAGGTGTCTTCTCCATGCGGTGACGGACCGCCGTGAGGTCGGGGGCCGCCCCGTGCCGGACCGTGATCACGAAGTCCGGGCCCACGAACACATGCAGCTCGCCGAAGTCGACCTCCTCGGGGGCGTCCAGATAGCGGGCCGCCCGGAGGACCACGAAGAGCGTGTCGCCGTAGCGCTCCAGTTTGGGGCGCTGGTGGGCCTCCATCGCGTCCTCGACGGCCAGGGGGTGCAGGTCGAACTCCGCACCCAGAGAAAGGAGTTCGCTTTCCGGCGGGCGGGCCAGGCCGATCCAGGCCATGCCGGACGGCTGTTCGCGCAGTTCGCGGAAGGTGTCCGCGAGCGTCGCGGGGGAGGACACGCGTACGCCGTCCCGGTACAGGGCCGCCTGGACGATGCTCGGCGGCTCGGCCGTCTCGGAGGCGGGTGGCCCGTCGGCGGGCAGCGCAGTCTCCGGGGGCGCGGTGGGCGGGGTCAGGGCGCGGCGCCAGACGGACTTCCTCGAGCCCTTGGAGGCGGAGTTCTTCGCGTCGGAGTTCTTCGCGGCGGGGCGGGCGCGTCGCTCGGACATCGTGGCTGCCTCTCGCTCTCGGGTCGAGCCGATGTCGGCGTGATCACGGAGCAGGGTATACGGGGCGAATCGCATCCAGGTGGGGTGCGACTCGGAAATCCGCAAGGGTTTGCGGACAGGACTTGTCCGCAAGGGCCTCTAGCGTGTTCCTCATGACGAAGACGACCACGTCGGCCCCCGTGCTCGGCGTCCGCGCCCTGAACCGCGCGACCCTCGACCGGCAGCTGCTCCTGCGCCGGTCCGGCCTGTCCGCGAAGGCCGCCGTCGGGCATCTGCTGGGACTCCAGGCCCAGAACGTCAGGCCGCCGTACTACGCGCTCGCCGCCCGACTCGATGGCTTCACCCCCGAGGCGCTGTCGGAGCCGATGGCCGACCGCGAGGTCGTCCGGATCGTCACCATGCGCTCGACCATCCACACCCACACCGCCGCGGACTGTCTCACCCTGCGGCCCCTCGTGCAGCCCGCACGCGACCGCGAACTCACCAACTTCCGCAAGGGACTTCAGGGCGTCGACCTCGACCGTCTCGCCGTTCTCGCCCGGGAGCTCGTCGAGGCCGAGCCGCGCACCATGAAGCAGCTGCGCGAGGCCCTCCTCACCGAGTGGCCGGACGCCGACCCGCAGGCCCTCGCCATCGCCGCCCGCTGCAAGCTGCCCCTCGTCCAGGTCACCCCCCGCGGGCTGTGGGGCAGGAGCGGCCAGGTCGCGCTCACCACGGCGGAGCACTGGCTCGGCCGTCCCGCCGAGCCGGCCCCCACCCCCGACGCCACCGTCCTGCGCTACCTCGCCGCCTTCGGCCCCGCCTCCGTCAAGGACATGCAGACCTGGGCCGGACTCACCCGCCTGCGTGACGCCTTCGAGAGGCTCCGCCCCCAGCTGCGGATCTTCCGTGACGAGAACGGCGTCGAGCTCTTCGACCTCCCCGACGCCCCCCGCCCCGCCGAGGACACCCCGGCCCCGCCCCGCTTCCTGCCGGAGTTCGACAATCTGATGCTCTCCCACGCCGACCGCACCCGCGTGGTGCCGAAGGAGTACTGGGGCCGCAGCTGGCAGGGCAACCAGGCCCACTGCACGCTCCTCGTCGACGGCTTCCTCGCGGGCGTCTGGAAGCTCACCGCGGACGCCGTCGTCGTCGAGCCCTTCGGCCGGCTCACCAAGGCGCAGCGGGAGGACGTCACCGCCGAGGGGGAGCGGATGCTCGCCACGCTGTACCCGGGGGCGTCGTACGACATCCGGTTCGGGACCGTCGTAGGGGAGTGACCCGACGGTCAGGGGACTCTCAGTCCGCCCGGCCCGTGACCGCGACCGTCAGTCCCAGCCCGATCATCGTGAAGCCGCCCGCGCCGCCGATCATCGAGAGGCGTCGGTCGGACCGGGCGAACCAGGTGCGGGCGGCCGAGGCGGTCAGGCCCCACAGGGTGTCCGTGACCAGGCCGATGGTGATCGGGACCAGTCCGAGCAGCAGCATCTGCGCCGGGACGTGGCCCGCGGAGTGGTCCACGAACTGGGGGAGCACGGCGGCGAAGAAGACGATGCCCTTCGGGTTGGTGACGCCGACGAGGGCGCCGTCGAGCACGGTCCGCAGGTCGCCCCGCGCCGGCCCCGCGGACCGGGAGGCGATCGCGGAGGCCTTCAGCTCACCCCGGTGGCGGAAGGCCTGGACGCCGAGGAGGACCAGATACGCGGCGCCCGCCAGTTTCACCGCCAGGTAGACGGCCACCGACCGTTCCACCAGGGAACCGATCCCGATCGCGACGGCCACGACGAGCAGATAGGAACCGAAGACGTTGCCGAGCGCCGTCGCCACCGCGGTGCGCCGGCCATGGGCGAGGGCCCGGCCGATGACGAACAGCACGCTCGGTCCCGGGATGACGATCACGAGCAGTGACATCGCGGCGAAGGCGAGAACGCGGTCCGTGGACACCATGGCGGTCATTCAAACACGGTTCGCCCCCATGGATAGGGGGCGCTGCGGGCCGCTCGTGGTGGCCCGCAACGCCCCCGGTCTCTCACCTGAGGAATGCTCAGGAGAACCTCTGGGGACCTATGAGTTGACCTGCGCGGTCACGAGGCTGGAGAAGGTGGTCAGCCGGGTGTAGACACCCGGGTAACCGGCCTGCGCGCAGCCCTCTCCCCATGAAGTTATCCCTGCCAGGACGCCCCCGATGAGCAGGGGGCCGCCGCTGTCGCCCTGGCAGGTGTCTACGCCGCCGGATGTGTATCCGGCGCAAACCATGTCGCTCGCGACGAAGTCGGAGCCGTAGGAACCGGCACAGCTGGAGTTGGACACGATCGGGACGGTCGCGGTCCGCAGCTGGTTGGAGGAGTTGCCGTTCTCCGAGGTGGTGCCCCAGCCGACGATGCGGGCCGTGGTGCCGGCCGCGTACACGCTCGTCTGGGAGGAGGAGACGTACGACGCCGTCGTGTACGGCATCGACGTCGACAGGGTCAGCACGGCCACGTCGTCGCCGTTGGTGGCGTCCGTGTAGCCCGGGTTGATCCAGATCTTGCTGACCTTGCTGACCGTGCCGTTGGTGCCGTTGAGGTAGGTGCGGCCGCCGACGACTCTGACGCTGCTGGTGGTCTCACCGACCATGCAGTGGGCCGCGGTGACGACCTTGGTCGCGGAGACCAGGGTGCCGCCGCAGAACTGGTTCTGCGAGGCGTCCGTGATCTGCATCATGAACGGGTACGAGCTCGTGGTCGTCGTCGTACCGCCGACGATGGGCTGGGGAGCGGCGACGGCGGTGGGGGCGCCGAGCAACGCGGTGGCGGCGGCGGCGGAGGTCGCGAGAGCGACGGCGCCGGCCTTCTTCGCACGGGTGAGACCGAACATCGGTGAGTCTCCTCAGGGTTGCCGGTGGGGGGTCGCGCGGGTGTGGGGGGTGGTACACGGGGGTCGCGGGACCGACCCCCGTATGCCCGGGCGAGCGGCATGTTCATAAGCTAGAACGCGGAAGTTCCCCCTCCCAATGAGGGAACCCCCTAAGGGAGTTGGGCAGGGAAAACCCTCGGTCGGCCCTGAGGAGAGCTGCGTTGAGGGACCCTCGGCTACGGTCGGCGGCCCGCCGCCAGCCGAACGATGTCCACGCGGGAGCGGATCCCGAGTTTGCGGTACACGCGGGTGAGTGTCGCCTCGACCGTCTTCACACTGATGAACAACCGGGCCGCTATCTCCCGGTTGGTGGCGCCCTCCATCACCAGCGCGGCCACCTGACGCTCCATCGAGGCCAGCCCTTCGAGGGTTTCCAGTCCGTCCGGCGCGATCGTCGGCGCGGGCTCCGGCTCCACCGGCCGGGCCAGCGCGGCCGCCTCCACCTGACGCAGCCACGGCAGCGCCCGGCAGCGCCTGAAGAGCCGGGCCGCCTCGTCGTACGACGTCGGACCGGGCCGTCGGGTGCGCAGCTGGGCCAGGGCGAAGGCGGCGCGGGCCTCCTCCAGGCCGTGCCCCAGCTTGGCGAGACGATCCTGCACCGACGTCAACTGCACCAGCGCCGCGTCGTGTTCACCCCGCGTCGCCCGCACGAGTGCCTCGGCCCGGTCCAGTACGGCGAGCACGCTCTCGCGGCCCAGCCGGAGCGCGTTCACCCGCGTCACGTCGATGACGTCCTGTGCCTCGCCGGTCTCGCCGATGCGTACGAGGGCCTCGGCGAGGTCGCCCTGCCAGCGGCCGCGCGCCGGGTCCGTGATGCCGAGCCCGTGCTCCAGCTCGCGCACCCGGCGCAGCGAACGGACCGTGCCCTGCGCGTCCCCGGCGACGAGCTGCGCGTACCCGAGGGCGGCCAGGCCCCGGGACTCGTACATCTGGTCGCCGTTCTCCTCGGCGTGGTCGACCGCCTCCCGGGCCAGCTCCAGTGCGCGCTCGACATTGCCGCCCGAAGCCTCGGCGAGGGAGGCGAGCACGGCCGAGGCCACTTCGCCGATCCCGGTGTCCCGGGCCATCATCAGGCTCTCCCGGGCCAGGTCGAGCGCCCGCCCGCAGTGTCCTGAGCGCAGTTCGGTCTCGGCCACCCCGCGCAGGAAGTGCACCTCGCTCTCGACCGACCCGCGCCGGCGCACCTCGCGCAGCAGCGCGGTGACCGTCGCGCGGGCCTCGGGCAGCTGGTCGCTCATGATCAGCCAGCGGAAGCGGGAGTAGCCGGCGCCGTTGTGATGGATGGCCACCCGGGGGTCCTGGGGTTCCTTCAGAGCGCGCTTGATGGTCGCGGGGGCGTCCGGGTGGCCCATCAGGGTCTCGATCTGGGCCTGGAAGGACAGCGCCATCAGCTCGTTGTACCGGTCGCCGCCCTGCGCGGCCAGCGCCGCCGAGCGGGCGGCCTCCTCGCGGGCCTCGTCGAAGTCGCCCTCGACCAGCAGAGCCCGCCAGGCCAGCTGGTAGCGGATCAGGGCGAGCAGCTCGGGGTCGTCGCCCGCGTCGGCGAGTGCCTGCGGGAAGACCGCGTCGACCTCCGTCATGGCGTGGCCCGCGGTGTCGATCACGATGATCCAGGCCCGCACCCGGTCCGCGGGCACGGTGGCCCGGGTGAGCACGTCCCGGGCTATGTCCCGGGCGAGGTCCAGCTCACCGGCCGTGATCGCGTCCTCGGCCGCGGTGAGGCGCCGTACGTCGGGCGCGGGCACGCTGTCGGCCGGAGTGTGCCGGGCCGACAGCAGTCCGAGGGAGGCGGCCATCGAGGGCGCGCCGCGGTCCCGGGCCAGGGCAGCGGCCTCGGCGAGCCGGGCGGCCACCTCCGGGTCGGTGCCGGTGGTCGCGAGGGCCAGATGGCGGGCCCGCTCGATCGGGTCGGAGGCGGCCGTGGACAGCGCCCGGTGCGCGTCCCGCCGGTCCTGCGCGGGCGCCTCCGCGTACAGCGCGGCCGAGATCAGCGGATGCGCGAACCGGACGGCGGGCCCCTCGGGCTCCGTCGCGAGCAGGCCCAGCGCGGCCGCCTGGGCCATCTCGGCCTCGGCGTCCCCGCGGCCGGCCGCGTGCAGCAGGGCCGGGGTGGGGCGGGCGCCCGCGCTCGCCACCAGGAGGGTGCGCCGGGCCTCCTCGGACAGCATCTCCAGGCGGCTGAGCACCAGAGCCCGCAGCGAGGTGGGCACCGGCAGCGGCTCGCCGGGGCGGGGCGGGGTCGGGTTCTCGGAGAGCGCGCGGCCGAGTTCAAGGGCGTAGAACGGGTTGCCACCACTGGTGCGGTGGATGTCCCGGACGGTGGAGCGCTGCAGGCCGGTGTAGCCGCGGTGGTCGAGCAGCGCGGCCACTTGGGCGCGGGTGAGCGGGTTGAAGCGGACGGCGAGAGCGTCCGGGGGCAACACGCGTAGATGGCGGTCGTACTCGGGGCCGTCCGTCCGGACCGCGCACAGCATCCGTACGGGGATGTCGCCGAGCCGGCGGGCGGCGAAGCCGAGCAGTTCCAGACTCGCCGGGTCCAGCCACTGCACGTCGTCCGCGACGACCAGGACCGGCCCCTCGGCGGCGAGGGCGCGCAGCGCCGACAGCACCGCCAGGCGCAGGGCGAGGCCGTCGCGCTGGAGAGTGGACTCGCCGCGTCCGGTGAGCGCCGACTCCAGCGCGGTGCGCTGGGCGGCGGGCAGCTTGTCGGAGATGTCGTCGAGGGCCAGGCCGAAGAGGTCGGCCAGCGCCAGGAAGGGCAGGTGCGATTCCGACTCGGTGGCCGAGCAGCGCAACACGGTGTGGGCCGCTTCGCCGTATTCCGCGGCCAGGGCCCGCAGCACGGTCGACTTTCCTATTCCGGCCGGACCGTGCAGCAGCACGCTGCCGCCGCGGGCCAGCTGCTCACGGGCCTGGCCGAACAGCTCGTCCCGGCCGATGACCAGGTCGGGGCGGCATCTCGCAGGCTCCTGGAAGTCGCGTGGCACGGTCACCGCTCCCCTCCCTGTGTCGTGTCCTGGCCAATATTAGGCAAGGTGCTTCGAAATTCGGCGAGAAGATGCGGTGAGGGAAATAACAACCGGTTCCGCATGGAGAGATTCAAAGCGCCCGTGAATGAATGGGATGTCTACGAATGTTACGGGAGCCGCCGGGTTGTCACGGGAGCAGTCCCGCCCGGCGTGCGGCGACCACCGCCTCGCCACGCGTCCTGGCCCCGAGCTTGCGCATGGCCGACCGCAGGTACGCCTTGACCGTCTCGGCGGTCACGCCCAGCCTGTCCGCCGCCACCGCGTTCGTCGCCCCGGTCGCCACACAGGACAGGACGTCCAGCTCACGAGGGGCCAGGGCGACCCCCTGCGAGGGCGCGGGATCCGTGCTCAGCAGCGCGCAGGCGTCGAGCAGCTCGGCCCGCAGCGCGGGGTCGCCGATCCGGGAGGCCAGCGCCCGCAGCGCCGTGTGGGCCTCCCGGACCTGCTCCCACGCCGAGGCGTCGCCGTGACCGGGCTCGGCCCGCGCCGCCATCAGCACGTCCCGCGCCTCGTCACCGACGACCAGCGCCTGCTCCACGTCCCGTGCCGCGTCCACCGCCGCCGTCAGCGTGCGGTCGCCCAGAGGCCGGGCGTCGCGCAGGGCGCCGTACAGCACGCCCCGCACCCGGCGCCGTACGACCACGGGCACGGCCAGCACCGAGCGCAGGCCCTCGGCGGCGACGGCGGCGTCGTACTCATGGCTGATCTGCTGGGACAGGGAGTAGTCCGCGACGGCGCACGGTCGGGCCAGCGCGACCGTCCTGCCGCCGAGGCCGTTGCCCGAGGTCACCGCGAGCGCGAGGAGTGAGGTGGTGGCCGTGCCGCTCAGCTCGCTGATCCGTATCTGCGGGCGCCCGGACTCGACCAGACCGCCGAAGGCCACCGGAAGGCCCGTCGTGCGCCGCAGCCGCGTGAGTGCACGCCGGATCTCCACCGCGCCGGCCGCGTCCACTGTCACCTGTTCGTCCCTTCACCGCGGCACACACCCCCGTTCGGGGGTAGTGAGAGCTGCATCACGGATTACACGATGGCAGAGAGCCGCCCGGCAATGGTCCGGTACGAGGAGGACGCAAGATGACGGCTACGGAGGACTTCCGCGGGGCGCGGGACTTCCTGCTCCAGCACCGCGAGGACTACGCCACGGCGTACGAGGGCTTCGCCTGGCCCCGCCCGCGGCACTTCAACTGGGCGCTCGACTGGTTCGACGTCATCGCGCGGGGCAACGACCGCATCGCCCTGCACATCGTCGAGGAGGACGGCAGCGAGGTCCGGCTGTCCTTCGCCGAGATGGCCGAACGCTCCGACCGGGTCGCGAACCTGCTGCGCGAACGCGGAGTGGAGGCCGAGGACCGGATCCTCGTCATGCTGGGCAACCAGGCCGAGCTGTGGGAGACGGCCCTCGCGGCCATGAAGCTGCGTGCCGTCGTGATCCCGGCGACCCCGCTGCTCGGCCCCGCCGACCTGCGCGACCGCGTCGAGCGCGGCCGGGTGCGGCACGTCCTGGTGCGGGCCGAGGACGCCGCCAAGTTCGACGAGGTGCCCGGCGACTACACCCGCATCGCCGTCGGCGGCGTCCCGGAGGGCTGGCAGCCGTACGAGGACGCGTACACCGCCTCCGAGGAGTTCCTGCCCGACGGGCCGACCCTCGCCGACGACCCGCTGATGCTGTACTTCACCTCCGGGACGACGGCCCGCCCCAAGCTCGTCGAGCACACGCACACCTCGTACCCGATCGGGCACCTGGCGACCATGTACTGGATCGGCCTCAAGCCCGGCGACGTGCACCTCAACATCTCCTCGCCCGGCTGGGCCAAGCACGCCTGGTCCAACCTGTTCGCGCCGTGGAACGCGGAGGCGACCGTCTTCATCCACAACTACACGCGCTTCGACGCCGGCCGTCTGATGTCCGAGATGGACCGGGCCGGGGTCACCACCTTCTGCGCCCCGCCGACCGTGTGGCGCATGCTCATCCAGGCCGACCTGACCCAGCTGCGCACCCCGCCCCGGGAGGTGGTCGCGGCCGGTGAACCCCTGAACCCCGAGGTCATCGAGCAGGTCCGGCGGGCGTGGGGCATCACCATCCGGGACGGCTTCGGCCAGACCGAGACGGCGGTGCAGGTCTCCAACAGCCCCGGGCAGGTCCTGAAGACCGGCTCCATGGGCCGCCCGAGCCCCGGCTACAAGGTGGAACTCCTCGATCCGGTCTCCGGCGCGCCCGGCGCGGCCGAGGGCGAGATCGCACTGGACCTGTCGGCCCGTCCGGTCGGCCTGATGACCGGCTACCACGGCGACCCGGACCGTACGGCGGAGGCGATGGCGGGCGGCTACTACCGGACGGGAGATGTCGCCTCGCGGGACGCGGAGGGCTACCTGACCTACATCGGCCGCAGCGACGACGTCTTCAAGGCCTCCGACTACAAGATCAGCCCCTTCGAGCTGGAGAGCGCGCTCCTCGAACACGAGGCGGTGGCCGAGGCGGCCGTCGTGCCCGCGCCGGACGAGCTGCGGCTCGCGGTGCCGAAGGCGTACGTGGTGCTGGCGGAGGGCTGGGAGCCCGGTCCCGACACGGCCAAGGTGCTGTTCGAGCACTCACGTCAGGCACTGGCGCCGTACAAGCGGATCCGGCGGCTGGAGTTCGGGGAGCTTCCCAAGACCGTGTCGGGGAAGATCCGGCGGATCGAGCTGCGTGAGGCCACGGCGGCGGGGTCGGACGCGGAGTACCGCGAGGAGGACTTCCGGTGAACTCGTACACGCACGGGGTGAGCACGACCGAGCTGCTCGGCGACACCATCGGGGCCGACCTGGACCGGGCCGTGGCCACCTGGCCGGAGCGTGAGGCGCTCGTCGACGTGCCGTCCGGACGGCGTTGGACGTACGCGCAATTCGGCGCCGAGGTCGACGAGTTGGCGTCCGCGCTGCTCGCCTCGGGGGTCGCCAAGGGCGACCGGGTGGGGATCTGGGCGGTCAACTGCCCCGAGTGGGTGCTCGTCCAGTACGCCACCGCCCGCATCGGCGCGATCATGGTGAACATCAACCCGGCCTACCGCACCCACGAGGTCGAGTACGTCCTGGGCCAGGCAGGGATCTCCCTCCTCTTCGCCTCGCTCAGCCACAAGAGCAGCGACTACCGGGCGATGGTCGACGAAGTGCGGGGCAGGTGCCGGGAGTTGCGGGAGGTGGTGTACTTCGGCGACCCGAGCTGGGGGGAGTTGCTCGGACGCGGGGGCCGCGCCGCCGCCGAGTACCCGGAGCTGTCCTGCGACGACCCCATCAACATCCAGTACACCTCGGGCACGACGGGCTTCCCCAAGGGAGCCACCCTCTCCCACCACAACATCCTCAACAACGGTTACTTCGTGGGTGAGTCGATCTCGTACAGCGAGCAGGACCGGATCTGCATCCCGGTGCCCTTCTACCACTGCTTCGGCATGGTGATGGGCAACCTGGCGGCGACCTCGCACGGCGCCTGCATGGTCATCCCGGCCCCGTCCTTCGACCCGGCGGCGACCCTGCGGGCGGTCCAGCAGGAGCGCTGCACCTCGCTCTACGGCGTGCCGACCATGTTCATCGCGGAGTTGAACCTCCCCGACTTCGCGACGTACGACCTCTCCTCCCTGCGCACCGGCATCATGGCGGGCTCGCCCTGCCCGGTGGAGGTGATGAAGCGGGTGGTCGCCGAGATGCACATGTCGGAGGTGTCCATCTGCTACGGCATGACCGAGACCTCCCCGGTGTCCCTGCAGACCCGCAGGGACGACGACCTGGAGCACCGCACCGGTACGGTCGGCCGCGTCCTGCCGCACATCGAGGTCAAGGTCGTCGACCCGGCGACCGGGGTCACCCAACCCCGGGGCACAGCGGGGGAGTTGTGCACGCGCGGCTACAGCGTGATGCTCGGCTACTGGAACGAGCCCGAGAAGACGGCGGAGGCGGTCGACCCGGGGCGCTGGATGCACACCGGCGACCTGGCGATGATGCGTGAGGACGGGTACGTCGAGATCGTCGGCCGCATCAAGGACATGATCATCCGGGGCGGCGAGAACATCTACCCGCGCGAGATCGAGGAGTTCCTCTACGGCCACCCGAAGATCGCGGACGTCCAGGTGGTCGGGGTCCCTCATGAGCGCTACGGCGAGGAGGTGCTGGCCTGCGTCATCCCGCGGGACCCGCAGCACCCGCCGACCCTCGAGGAACTGCGCGGCTTCTGCGAGGGGCGGTTGGCGCACTACAAGATCCCGAGCCGGCTGCGGATTCTGGAGTCCTTTCCCATGACGGTGTCCGGGAAGGTGCGCAAGGTCGAGTTGCGGGAGACGTACGCGGAGGGGTGAGCGCGCCGACGTGTGCGGGGTGCACACTCGACTAGGGTGCTGCCCGCGAGGGACCTCTACGGTGTGCCGTCCGCACGCCGGACGCCCTGACCTTGTGGACCACCCCGGACCGCCGAAGGCCTACCCCCCGTCCAGTTCGTCCGCCAGGCTGTTCGCCGGTTGTGGTGTGCCCGTCAGGTCCAGGACGAACAGGGGGACGCCGAGGGCGTCGGCGCAGGTGCGGGCCTCGGTGGTGTAGCCGGCCAGTGAGAAGTACACGCAGTGCGCGGACTCCGTCATGGCCGTCAGCCACAGGCACTCCACGTCCCGCGGTGAGGCCCGCCGCACGGTCGGGTCCACCTGGGCCAGCAGCCCGCGGGCCGCGAGGCCGATGCCTGACGGCGGCCGCTGGTCCGCGCGCCGGATGTCCTGGTAGCCGAGCCAGCGCAGATACAGCGCGGTGGCGGTGACGGCGTCACGCGCGGTGCGGATCGTGATCGGCTGGAAGGCGCGGCGCGGGGGAGCGGCGGCCATGTCCGGTTCCGCCCGCGGGCAGCTGTCCCCGGCCACCGCAATCCGCAGGACCGTCCCGCAGCCACAGCCCAGCTCCGGCTGCGGCCACTCGGCCTCGCGGCCGCAGACCGCGCACTCCACCGCGACCCACGCCTCGTCCCACACCTGGTGGGTGACGGCCGTGGGGGTGCCGCGCGGGTCCAGCGGCGGGCAGACGGGGGCGCCGCACTCGCACGGGTACGACGGCGCCGCGTAGAGGTGATCGCGCCGACAGACCGGGCAGCGCACCGACACGCTTTCGGACATGGCCACATCGTCCTCCAGTACGCGCCCGGTTGTCCGCCTCTTGACGCTCTTCACCCGCGCACCTACATTGCTTCCAGATAGCAGAAAAGTTATTCCGTATTGCGGAAGTACTTACCGCGGGGCGCGACGGGAGTACGCATCCGACAGTCGAAGCAGGAGTACTCGATGGCTCGAATGACCGCTGCCCGCGCGGCAGTTGAGATCCTCAAGCGCGAAGGGGTCACGGACGCGTTCGGTGTCCCCGGTGCCGCGATCAACCCCTTCTATGCCGCGCTGAAGGCCTCAGGGGGCATCCACCACACCCTCGCCCGCCATGTCGAGGGCGCCTCGCACATGGCCGAGGGGTACACGAGGACCCACCCAGGCAACATCGGTGTCTGCATCGGGACCTCCGGCCCCGCCGGTACCGACATGATCACCGGGCTGTACTCCGCGACCGGTGACTCCGTCCCGATCCTGTGCATCACGGGCCAGGCACCGACCGCCGTGATCCACAAGGAGGACTTCCAGGCCGTCGACATCGCCTCCATCGCACGGCCGGTGACGAAGATGGCGGTCACCGTCCTGGAGGCGGCCCAGGTCCCCGGCGTCTTCCAGCAGGCCTTCCACCTCATGCGCTCCGGCCGCCCCGGCCCGGTCCTCGTCGACCTGCCGATCGACGTCCAGCTGACCGAGATCGAGTTCGACCCGGAGACGTACCAGCCGCTGCCGGTCTACAAGCCGGTCGCGAGCCGCGCGCAGATCGAGAAGGCGCTCGCTCTCCTCAACGCGTCCGAGCGCCCGCTGATCGTCGCCGGCGGCGGGGTCATCAACGCCGACGCCGCCGAACTCCTCGTCGAGTTCGCCGAGTTGACCGGCATCCCGGTCGTTCCGACCCTCATGGGCTGGGGCGTCCTGCCCGACGACCACGAGCTGAACGCCGGCATGGTCGGCCTGCAGACCTCGCACCGCTACGGCAACGTGACCTTCCTGGAGTCCGACTTCGTCCTCGGCATCGGCAACCGCTGGGCCAACCGCCACACCGGCAAGCTGGACGTCTACACGGCCGGCCGGAAGTTCGTCCACGTCGACGTGGAGCCCACCCAGATCGGCAGGATCTTCGCGCCGGACTACGGCATCGCCTCCGACGCCAAGGCCGCCCTGGAGCTCTTCGTCGCGGTGGCCAGGGAGGTGAAGGCCGCGGGCCGGCTCCCCGACCGCTCGGCCTGGGCGGCCGCCGCGCAGGAGAAGAAGGCGACCCTCCAGCGCCGTACGCACTTCGACGACATCCCCATCAAGCCGCAGCGTGTCTACGAGGAGATGAACAAGGCCTTCGGCCCGGAGACCCGGTATGTCTCCACGATCGGCCTCTCCCAGATCGCCGGCGCCCAGATGCTGCACGTCTTCAGGCCGCGTCACTGGATCAACTGCGGTCAGGCGGGCCCTCTGGGCTGGACGATCCCGGCCGCGCTGGGCGTCGCCAAGGCCGACCCGGAGGCACAGGTGGTCGCCCTCTCCGGGGACTACGACTTCCAGTTCATGATCGAGGAGTTGGCCGTCGGAGCCCAGCACCGGATTCCGTACATCCACGTCCTCGTGAACAACTCCTACCTGGGCCTGATCCGCCAGGCCCAGCGCGCCTTCGACATCGACTTCCAGGTCAACCTGGAGTTCGAGAACGTCAACTCCCCGGAACTGGGCGTCTACGGCGTCGACCACGTCAAGGTCGCCGAGGGCCTCGGCTGCAAGGCGATCCGGGTGACCGACCCGGCGGAACTGGGCGCGGCCCTGGAGCAGGCGAAGAAGCTCGCCGCCGAGTTCCAGGTCCCGGTGGTCGTCGAGGCCATCCTGGAACGGGTCACCAACATCTCGATGTCGACGACGAACGACATCGGCAACGTGGTCGAGTTCGAGGAGATCGCGACGGAGCCGGCCCACGCGCCGACGTCGATCAGACCGCTGAAGGTCTGACCCCACGCACTGAAGGGCGGTCCCACCGAATGGTCGGACCGCCCTTTCCCGTGCCCGGCTCCCCCGAAGCCGTCCCCCGTCGCGAAGCCCGCCGCCCCCGTGCCGACGAGCCTCACCCGTAGAGAATGGCCCGCGGCAGGGTTCGGGTGAAGCCCCCTGAATCATGTTCAGAGGTTGATTTGAGGGTTCCGTAGCCGGCCTACGACCGCTGCCGTACCCCCGCTCACCGCTCTGGGTGCTCGGACAGCCCCGGCCAGTCGTCGGGACCGCCACCCTGCCACTCCACGATGTCGTCGTCCTCGACCTCGATCCGGTCCAGGTCGGCGAGCCGGAGCAACTCCACGACGTCGTCCAGGTGCGAGGCGACGCCGAGACTCTCGTCGTCCGCGGTGACCCGCCGCGAGCCGTCCAGGGCCGGGGCGTGCACCACCACGTGCGGATGCTGTGCTGGATGTGCTGCCATGACATCAGCGTCCTGCGGCCGGCCGGAATCCGCACCCCGGTGACCGTGCCCGCCGCACGGCAGAGCGCCGGATACGGGACCGTCCGTATCCGGCGCTCTGTGTGCACACCGGCCTTGCCGGGACCGCGGCGGCAGCGACGGAACCGGGGCGCGCTCCTTCCCTCAGGTCGAAGAAGGAGGGCCCGGTCCCTTCACCACCGCACTGGCTCGCACGCCGCCGCGGTCCTCCCCTGACCGCACCCGGTACCGGGCGACCACCCCTCATCCGGGTCGCCGGGCGCGTCGGGTGCGGTCAGGGAGTATCGGTCCTCGCGCACCTCCCCGCGTCGGCCGTACTCGGAGTCGGCGGCATGGAAGGGCCCGAGGCTGCTGAACGGGTGGACATGGTTCCGGGCGGCGCCACCGCCTGGGCGCGACAGGACAGATGTCAGCGGTGGCGCCGCCCGGAGTCTTCGGGGGGTGCCAGACCTGGTGTCAGATCTGGTGTCAGATCTGGTGTCAGATCTGGTGTCAGACCTTGGCGCCGGACAGCCGCTCCACGGCCCGCAGCAGCGCCGAGTGGTCCAGGCCGCCGTCGCCCTGCGCACGCAGACTGGCGACCAGCTGGGCGACCACGGCGCCGACCGGCAAGGCCGCGCCGACGTTGCGGGCGGCGTCGGTGACGATGCCCATGTCCTTGTGGTGCAGGTCGATCCGGAAGCCGGGCTTGAAGTCGCGCTGGAGGAAGTTGTCCTTCTTGCGGGTCAGAACCGTCGAGCCGGCGAGCCCGCCGCCCAGGACGTCCAGCGCGGCCTTCAGGTCCACACCCGACTTCTCCAGGAAGACCACGGCCTCGGCGCACGCCTGGATGTTCACGGCGACGATCAGCTGGTTCGCGGCCTTCACGGTCTGGCCCGAGCCGTGCGGACCGCACAGCACGATGGTTTTGCCGAGCGCGTCGAAGATCGGCGCTGCCTCGTCGAAGTCGGCCTGCTCACCGCCGACCATGATGGACAGCACGGCCTCGATCGCGCCGGCCTCACCGCCGGACACGGGCGCGTCCAGGACGCGGATGCCCTTGTCCTTCGCCGCCTTCGCCAGATCGACCGAGGTCTGCGGGGTGATCGAGGACATGTCGATCAGCAGGGCGCCGGAGCGGGCGTTGTCCAGGATGCCCTCGGGGCCGTACGCGATGGCCTCCACCTGCTGGGAGGCGGGCACCATCGTGATGATCACGTCGGCGTCCCGCACGGCCTCGGCGATCGAACCGGCCGCGGTGCCACCGGCGGCGGCCAGGCGCTCCAGCTTGTCCTGTTCGAGGGTGAAGCCGGTGACGTCGTAACCCGCCTTGACCAGGTTCTCGGACATGGGGGAGCCCATGATGCCGAGGCCTATCCAGGCGATCTTGGGAAGACTGCTCATGATGGGGTGTGCCTCTCAGTACGGGGGGTCAGCGGGACAGCCAGTCGAAGGCCTCGGCGCTCGGGCGGTCACCCGGCTTGTACTCGAGGCCGACCCAGCCGTCGTAGCCCGCCTTCTTCAGCTGGTCGAGGAGGTCTTCCAGGGGCAGCGAGCCGGTACCGGGCGCGCCGCGGCCCGGGTTGTCGGCGATCTGGACGTGCCCGGTCTTCGGGGCGAACTCCTCGATCACCGCCGGCAGGTCCTCGCCGTTCATGGACAGGTGGTAGAGGTCCATCAGGAAGCGCGCGTTGTCCAGGCCGGTCGCCTGGTTCACCTTGTCGACGATCCCCACCGCCGCGGGTGCGCTCACCAGCGGATACAGCGGGGACTCCGGCCCGTTGAGGGCCTCGATCAGGAGGATCGCGCCGATCCGGTCGGCCGCGCGGGCCGCGAGGACCAGGTTCTCCAGCGCGAGCGCGTCCTGCTCGGCCGGGTCCACGCCGTCGACGCGGTTGCCGTACAGGGCGTTGAGCGCCTTGGCGCCCAGTGATCCGGCGAAGTCGGCGGCCACGTCGATGTTGGCGCGGAACCGTTCCGACTCCTCGCCCGGGATCGACAGGGCGCCGCGGTCGGGGCCCGGCAGCCGTCCGGCGTAGAAGTTCAGGCCCGTGAGCTGGACGCCCGCGTCCTCGATCGCCTTCTTCAGGGCATCGAGCTCGGACCGCTCGGGGGTGGGGGTGTCGATCCAGGGCCACCACAGCTCGACCGCGGTGAAGCCGGCCGCGGCGGCCGCCGCGGGGCGCTCCAGGAGCGGGAGTTCCGTGAAGAGGATCGACAGGTTGACGTTGAAGCGCTGCTCCGTGAATCCCATGGGGTCCTGGCGCTCCCTTCCATGGCGAGTGTTTCCGTGATGCGGAAGTTAGTTTCTGCTTATTGGAAGATTGCCGCCGGGTCGAAGGCGTTGTCAAGAGGGCCCGCCGGAAATCGGCACCGCGGGTTAGGTTGTGCGCGTGCGATTGCGAGTGGAGTTCACGACCGAGCCGTTCGACCTCGACGAGGCCCCGGCGCACGCGCTCGTGGCCCGCGAGGTCATCGAGGCGGCCGAACTGGACGCGGTGGACGTCGGCCCGTTCGGCAACACGGCGGAAGGCGGCGCCGACGAGGTGCTCGCCGCCGTGGACGCCCTGCTGCGCAGGACCCTGGCCTCCGGCGCCACCCGGATCTCCCTCCAGGTCAACGTGGTCGGGGAGGCCGGCGCGTGAGCACCGACGAGCCGTTCATCGCGGCGGTCAAGCCGCTGGTCGACGCCATGGGCGGCGAGCTGCTCCCGCCGGACGAGGCCGGCCCCGAGGATGTCGTGCTCTCCTGGGAGGGTGCCGACGTGGTCGCCGTACGACTGCCGCAGCTCGCCGACTCCCTCGATCACATCCTTGCCGCCATGGAGCGCAAGCAGGGCAAGCCGCTCGCCGACCTGGACCGCAAGGCCAAGCAGGAGGTCGTACGCATATTGGAGGCGCGCGGCGCCTTCTCCGTACGGCACGGCGTGGAGACCGTGGCGAGCGCCCTCGGGGTGAGCCGCTTCACGGTCTACAACTACCTGAACCGGGACAAAGCGTAGGCAGCGAACCCCGGCGGGTTTCGTAACCCCGAATTTTCAACAAAGTGTTGACGCGATGTCGCGTGGGGGCGTTAGCTGACTCCCGTGACTTCGACTTCCACGTCCCCCGGCCTGGCCCGGTTCAACGTCCTGGAGGAGCACGCGGCCCACGCGGTCCTCCTCGAGGTGTGCGCCTCGACGGCGTGGGCTCGGCGTCTGCTCGCCGCCCGCCCCTACGCGACCGCGGAGGACCTGTACGCCACCAGCGACGCCGCCATGGCCGAGCTGACCGCCGACGACCTCGCCGAGGCGATGGCCGGCCACCCGCCGATCGGCCGCCCCAGGCCCGGCGACCCGGCCTCGGCCCGTGAGCAGCGCGGCATGGCGGGCGCCTCCGAGGAGCTGAAGGCGCAGATGCTGGAACTGAACCTGGCGTACCAGGAGAGGTTCGGTCATGTCTTCCTGATCTGCGCGACCGGTCGCACCGGCGAGCAGATGCGCGACGCGGTCGAGGAGCGGATCGGCAACTCGCCGGAGCGGGAACGCGAGATCGTCCGCACCGAGCTGGGCAAGATCAACCGTATCCGGCTCGCCCGCATCGCCGAAGAGGACTGAGCGACATGAGCACCAGCACCACCGCATCCGTGTCCACGCACATCCTGGACACCAGCATCGGCCGCCCCGCCGGGGGCGTCGCCGTCCAGCTCGCGGCCCGCAGCGGCCGGGACGCCGCATGGCAGGCGCTCGGCGGCAGCGCGACCGACGCGGACGGGCGGTGCAAGGACCTGCCGGCGCTGCCGGAGGAAACCACCCACGTACGGCTCGACTTCGCGGTGGAGCCGTATTTCGAGAAGAAGCAAGCCGATGCGCAGCAGGACGCCCCCGCGAATCGGGACAGCGGTCCGTTCTTTCCGGAGGTGGCGATCACCTTCGCCGTGAAGCCCGGCGAGCACTACCACGTACCGCTGCTGCTCAACCCGTTCGGCTACTCCGTTTACCGAGGGAGCTAGCTAAATGACTGTCAATTCCCGCCCTGCCCACCCTGTGATCCTCGGACAGAACCAGTACGGCAAGGCCGAGAACCGAGTCGTCAGGATCACGCGGGACGGCGCCACCCATCACATCAAGGACCTCAACGTCTCGGTGTCCCTGAGCGGCGACATGGACGAGGTCCACTACTCCGGCTCCAACGCCAACGTACTGCCGACCGACACCACCAAGCACACGGTGTTCGCGTTCGCCAAGGAGCACGGCATCGAGTCCGCCGAGCAGTTCGGCATCCACCTCGCCCGGCACTTCGTGACCTCGCAGGAGCCGATCAGGACCGCGCGGATACGCATCGAGGAGTACGCCTGGGAGCGGATCGAGGCGGCCGGCGAGGAGGAGCACTCCTTCGTCCGGCAGGGCCAGGAGACCCGCCTGACCCAGGTCACGTACGACGGCTCGTCCTGGGAGGTCGTCTCCGGGCTCAAGGACCTGACCGTCATGAACTCGACCAACTCCGAGTTCTGGGGCTACGTCAAGGACAAGTACACGACCCTGCCCGAGGCGTACGACCGCATCCTGGCCACCGAGGTCTCCGCCCGCTGGCGCTTCAACTGGTCCGACGACCAGCAGCAGGCGCCGGACTGGGAGACCTCCTACGAGCAGGTGAAGAAGCACATGCTCCAGGCCTTCGCCGAGACGTACTCGCTCTCCCTCCAGCAGACCCTGTACCAGATGGGCTCACGGATCATCGAGAACCGCGACGAGATCGACGAGGTCCGCTTCTCGCTTCCCAACAAGCACCATTTCCTGGTGGACCTGGAGCCGTTCGGCCTCAAGAACGACAACGAGGTGTACCTCGCCGCCGACCGGCCCTACGGACTGATCGAGGCGACCGTCCTGCGGGACGGCGTCGAGCCGAGGATCCCGGTGGACCTCACCAACCTCTAGCAACTCCGTCGCGGCACCCGTGGCCGGGCAGGGCCCTGGAAGGGCTCTCCGGCCGCGGCACTCAAACTCCCGGGGTCCTGCCGTGCCCTCTCCACCACAGCGCAAAGGACGAACCATGGCAGCAGACCGGCGCATCGTCATCGAGAACTGTTCGATCGCGACCGTGGACGCGCACGACACCGAGCACCCCAGCGGGCACGTCGTCATCGCCGGCAACCGCATCGAGTCGCTCGGCGCGGGCAAGGCCCCCGAGGGCCTGGAGAACGTCGACCGCCGGATCGACGCCACCGGCCACCTCGTGACCCCCGGCCTGGTCAACACCCACCACCACTACTACCAGTGGATCACCCGGGGCCTCGCCACCGACCACAACCTGTTCAACTGGCTCGTCGCCCTGTACCCGACCTGGGCGCGGATCGACGAGCAGATGGTCTACGCGGCCGCCCAGGGCTCCCTGGCGATGATGGCCCGCGGCGGCGTCACCACCGCCATGGACCACCACTACGTCTTCCCCGCCGGTTCCGGCGACCTGTCCGGCGCGATCATCCGCGCCGCCCGCGAGACGGGCGTCCGCTTCACCCTCGCCCGCGGCTCCATGGACCGCAGCGAGAAGGACGGCGGACTGCCCCCGGACTTCGCCGTCGAGACCCTGGAGGGCGCCCTCGCCGCGACCGAGGCGACCGTCAAGGAGCACCACGACTCCTCCTTCGGCGCCATGACGCAGGTCGCCGTCGCCCCCTGCTCGCCCTTCTCCGTCTCCACCGAACTCCTGCGGGAAGGCGCCGAGTTGGCCCGCCGTCTCGGCGTACGGCTGCACACCCACGGCTCGGAGACCGTCGAGGAGGAGCAGTTCTGCAAGGAACTGTTCGGCATGGGCCCCACCGACTACTTCGAGTCCACCGGCTGGCTCGGCGAGGACGTGTGGATGGCGCACTGCGTCCACATGAACGACTCCGACATCGCCGCCTTCGCCCGTACGAAGACGGGCGTGGCCCACTGTCCCTCGTCCAACGCCCGTCTGGCCGCGGGTATCGCGCGGGTTCCGGACATGCTGGCGGCCGGCGTCCCGGTCGGCCTCGGCGTCGACGGTACGGCGTCCAACGAGTCCGGCGAACTCCACACCGAGCTGCGCAACGCCCTGCTCATCAACCGCCTGGGAGCGCACAGGGAAGCGGCCTTGAACGCCCGGCAGGCCCTGCGGCTGGGCACGTACGGCGGCGCCCAGGTCCTGGGACGCGCGGCCGAGACCGGCTCCCTGGAGGCGGGCAAGCTCGCCGACCTGGTGCTGTGGAAGCTCGACACCCTCGCTCACGCCTCGATCGCCGACCCGGTGACCGCGCTGGTCTTCGGCGCGGCCGCGCCCGTCACGGCCTCCTTTGTGAATGGCCGTCAGATCGTTGAGAACGGCCGCCTGTTGCACGTCGACGAGGACGCCGTCGCGCGCTCCACGCGGGAACAGGCGCAGCGCCTGGCGCGAATCGCCGCGCAGGGCTGACCACTTCGCACGAGCGCTGCACCAGGTCGCTTCACCACACCACCGCACAAGAGCTCCGGTCGGGAGGGACGGCTCCCGGCCGGCGGCCGTGGACCCCGGTTCCGGGTTCCACGGCGGCCGTGCCCGGGGCGCGTGTTGGACGCACGCGCCCCGGAACGGTCTCCGTTCCCGGTCCCGCACGACCACTCGCACCACCTCCATGAAACCCACGGCACCGCTTCTCGGCAGCCGTGTAACCGCCCGGAGGCGAGCCGCAGTGTCAGTCCACCCCGTCGACGAAAAGCTCCCCGCCCTGAAGATGGCGACCACCGGCCTCCAGCACGTGGCCGCCATGTACGCCGGAGTCGTCGCCCCGCCCCTGATCGTCGGCGCCGCCATCGGTCTTTCCCCCGCCGACCTCACCTTCCTCACCGGCGCCTGCCTGTTCACCGCGGGCCTCGCGACCTTCCTGCAGACCCTCGGCATCTGGAAGATCGGCGCCCGGCTGCCCTTCGTCAACGGCGTCACCTTCGCCGGCGTCGCCCCCATGACCGCGGTCGTCGCCTCCACGGACGACAAGTCCGACGCCCTGCCGGTCATCTTCGGCGCGGTGATCGTCGCCGGACTCCTCGGCTTCCTCGCCGCGCCCTTCTTCAGCAAGGCGATCCGCTTCTTCCCGCCGGTCGTCACCGGGACCGTCATCACCCTGATAGGCGTCTCGCTCCTGCCGGTCGCCTTCGGCTGGGCACAGGGCCCCGACCCCGCGGCGCGGGACTACGGCTCCACGACCAACCTGGGCCTGGCCGCGGGAACGCTCGTGATCGTGCTTCTCCTACGCCGGTTCACGCGCGGCTTCGTCAAGCAGGTCGCCGTGCTGCTCGGCCTGGTGGCCGGCACGCTCCTCGCGATCCCCTTCGGCGCCACGGACTTCGGACCCGTCACCGACGCGGCCGTCGTCGGCTTCCCGACCCCCTTCCACTTCGGCGCCCCGCAGTTCCAGCTCGCCGCGATCCTCTCGCTGTGCGTGGTGATGGTGGTCTCGATGACCGAATCGACCGCGGACATGCTGGCGTTGGGCGAGATCGTCGAGCGCCCGGCCGACGAGCGGACCATCGCCGCGGGTCTGCGCGCCGACACCCTCGGCTCGGCGATCAGCCCCCTCTTCAACGGCTTCATGTGCAGCGCCTTCGCCCAGAACATCGGGCTCGTGGCGATGACGAGGATCCGCAGCCGCTACGTCGTCGCCACCGGCGGCGCCTTCCTGGTGCTGATGGGCCTGTGCCCCATGGCCGCCTCGCTGATCGCCGTCGTCCCGCGCCCGGTGCTCGGCGGCGCCGGAGTGGTCCTGTTCGGCTCGGTGGCCGCCAGCGGCATCCAGACCCTGGTCAAGGCGGGCCTCGACAAGGACAACAACGTCCTGATCGTCGCCGTCTCGCTCGCCGTCGGCATCATCCCGATCACCGCGCCGGAGTTCTACCACGCCTTCCCCGAGACCGCGAAGATCGTCCTGGACTCGGGGATCTCGACCGGCTGCGTCGCCGCGGTGGCGCTGAACCTGGTCTTCAACCACCTTGGCCGGGGCGGGGACGCCCAGGACGTCACCCACCCCATGGAGGCCGTCCCTGCTCAGCCGATCTCGTAACCGTCCCCGTACACCTTCCACTTGAGCGGTGTGTCCAGGTCGAGATTGCCCTGCTCCAAGAAGACCCGCTGGGCCGTCTCGACCCGGCTCACGTCACTGTGCGCCGCCTCCTGCCTCATCGCCCACACCCGGGCGTCCAGGAAGGCGTGCAGGTAGGCGACCTCACCGCCGCCGTCGGCCGGGGTGTCCGCGTTCTCGCGGGCCCGGTCACGGATGCCGCCGAAGCTCAGGGCGTCGGTGCCGGGCCCGTGCATGACCATCGCGTCGTAGTGGACGAACTGCCCGAGCGTGCCCAGGCCGTCCTTCTTGGCGCGGGCGACCGCCGGGTCGAAGTAGCCGCGGTCCCGTTCGTCGCGCTGCGCCCGGCGGAACGCGGAGGTCTTCGCCGCCGCCCGCCAGGCCGAAGGGAAGCCCGGATCGAGGCCGTCGTGCGAGTCGGTGCCGTCCACCGCGCGCAGGGCGGGCAGATACGGGGCCAGGGGATTGTCGGAGACCCGCCGCGTGTAGAGCTCGACGAGCGCCAGCAGGTCGCTCGTACCGGAGCAGAAACCGATGATGCCGGCGGTGTAGCCGCGGCCGTCCCCGATGTCCTCGATGTACGCGTACTGCGCCTCCCAGTCCAGCGAGGAGTTCTCCGCGCTGGACACCAGCCGCATCGCGAGGTCCTTCTTGACCGGGTTGTCGAGCCCGGTCGGGTCCGGGGCCTCGGCGGAGAGCCACTGGGTGCTCAACGCCCCGGATCCGAGGGTGGCGAGTAGGATGCGGCGGGCGGCGGTTCTGGGCAGGTCACTGTGGAATCGGGTCACTGTTTGTCGACCACCTGGCAGGAGCGGGGAGCGGGAAGCCGCCCGGTGAAGTAGGAGCGCGGCGGGACGCCCATCAGGGTGCGGAAGTCGGACGTCATGTGGGACTGGTCGTAGTAGCCGGTGACGGCGGCCAGTTCGGCCGAGCCCAGCTCGGTGGCGTGGGCGAGCACGGCGCGGACCCTGTCGATGCGGGCGTAGTGCTTGGGCGAGAGACCGACTCCCTCGCTGAAGAGGTTGCGCAACTGGCGCTCGCTGACGGCCAGTTCACGGGCGACTTCCCTGACCTGACCGGGTATGTGGCCCGAGCGCAGGGACAGTGCGGCGACGGCGGCCCGCAGCAGCTCGGTCCGTGTCCCGCGGGCCGGGGTGGGCAGCCGGTCCGGAAGGACGCCCGCGAGCCGGGCGACCACCTCCTCGGGCTCCAGCCACCTGAGCTCGTACGCCAGTTGCCGCGCGGTCCGGCCCGGCAGCGCGCCCAGCGGGACGATCCGGCCGACCATGTCGACGGCCGGCACGCCGAGCAGGGGCCGGACGGTTCCCGGCGCCAGCCGGACCTCCGTGCAGGACACCTGCCGCTTGCCCGCGTGGTACGTGGCCCGGACGCGGGGCCCGGAGACCAGCAGGGTGGGCCGGCCCTGCGCCTGACTGCGGACGATCACCTTGGTCGTGGGATCCGGCAGCTGGACGAACGGCACCCGCGGATCCGCCTCGTCGACGGCCAGCGTCTTGATCCCGGCGATCCACGGACGCAGCTCGTCGGGGGTGCGCAGAGCCCGCCCGGAAACGGAGTTGGTCACGCCTCCACGGTAAGCGCGGGGCCGGGGGGTTCGGCCGCGCGAAACGTGCCGGAATTTCCTATCGTCCGGGCCGGTGCGGGGCCCACGGTGGTGGTCATGATCCTTGTGACGGGTGCCACCGGCACCATCGGAAGTGATGTCGTACGACGGCTCGTGGCCCACGGGGAGAAGGTGCGCGCACTCACGCGGGACCCGGGGAGGGCCCAGCTGCCGCCGGGCGTGGAGGCGGCCCGAGGGCACCATCGCGACCTCGATTCCGTGGCGTCTGCCATGACGGGCGCCGACACCGCCTTCCTCGTCGGCGTCTTCGGCCCGGACGACGCCGACAGCGACCGGGGGATGGTGGAGGCCGCGCGGGCGGCGGGGGTACGACGCGTGGTGAAGCTTTCCGCGATCAGTGCGGGGGATCCCAGGACGGGCCTGGGCGGCATCGCACATGGACGCGGCGAGGAGGCGGTCCGGGAGAGCGGCCTCGAGTGGGTGATCCTGCGGCCCTCGGCCTTCGCGTCGAACACGGTGAGCTGGGCGGGGGCGCTCCGCTCGGGTGAGCCGGTGCCGAACATGCTGGGCTCGGGCCGGCAGGGGGTCGTGGACCCGCGGGATGTCGCCGAGATCGCGGTCGCGGCGCTGATCGGTCCGGGGCACTCGGGGCGGACGTACACCCTGACCGGCCCGGACACGCTCAGCCCCCAGGGCCAGGCGGCCGTGCTGGGCGAGGTGCTCGGCCGCCGGGTGGAACTCCGTGACCTGACCCCGCCCGAGACGCGTGAGCGGCTGGTCGCCTTCGGCTGGAGCGAGGAGTCGGCGGAGGGCATGCTGCGGAGCATCCGTTTCGTGGAGGAGGGCGGGAACGCGGTGGTCACGCCGGATGTGAGGGAGGTACTGGGGCGCCCGGCGCGGACGTACAGGGAGTGGGCGCAGGACCACAAGGGGGCGTTCAGCGGGGGCGGAGGCTGACGGTCGCATCTTGGCCGCGGGCCGGTGGGGGCGGAGCGCGCAGTTCTCCGCGCCCCCCGGTGGGTGCGGTCACGGCGTGGGTCCGCGCAGCCGCGAGACGGCACGGCGTGGCACATCCGCAGGCCCTTCAGCCCCGCGTGCCGGCCCGCGGCCGCAGTACCACCGCGGCCAGTACGAGAGCCCCCGTCGCGATCCCCGCCCCCACCCGGAACGCCAACTGGTACCCCTGTGCCGTTGCCGCGACCAGTTCCGTCCCGCTCTCCAGCAACCCCTGCGTCCGGCTCGCCGCCAACACTGACAGCACCGCCAGCCCCAGCGAACCTCCCACCACCTGCGTGGTGTTGAACAACCCGGACGCCAGCCCGGCGTCCTCCTCGCGAGCCCCCGACATGGCGAGCCCGGTCAGCGCGGGCATCGCGGCGGCGAACCCGGCGGCGAGCAGAAGCAGCACCGGAAGGACGTCGACCAGGTACGAGCCGTCGGCAGGCGCACGGCTCAGCAGCGCCATCCCGGCCACGATGAGAACGAGCCCCGCCAGCAGTACCCGGTACGGTCCGAACCGCCCGATGGTCCGTGCCGACAGCCCCAGCATCAGCACCCCGATCGCGATCGGCGCCGGCAGGAACGCCGTGCCCGTGAGCAACTCGCCGAACCCGAGGACGCGTTGGACGTACAGCGCGCCGAGGAACTGGAAGCCGTACATCGTGGCGATCATCAGGATCTGCACGACGTTCGCGCCGGAGAGCAGCCGGGATCCGAACAGCCGCAGCCGCAGCAGCGGGCGGGCGGCACGCGCCTGGCGCAGGATGAACCCCGTGAACAGGGCGGCAGCGGCCAGGGCCAGGAGAAGGGTGGTGAGCGGCGCGCGGTCGCCGGATCCGACGATCACGTACACCGTCAGCATCAGCGCCCCCGTCACCAGCGCGGCCCCCGGATAGTCCGCACCCCGGCCCAGGCCCTCCCCGTCCTCCGCGTCGAGCACCCGGACCGCCGCCAGCAGGGCGACGATCCCGATCGGCAGGTTGATCAGGAAAATCCAGTGCCAGTTCAGTGCCTGCGTCAGCGCCCCGCCGAGGAAGGTGCCCAGCGCCCCGCCCGCCGCACCCACCGCGCTGAACACCGCGATCGCCCGGGCCTGTTCACGTGGCTCGGGGAACAGCGCGACCAGCATGCCGAGTACCACCGCCGAGGTCATCGCCCCGCCCACGCCCTGCAGGGCACGCGCCGCGATCAGCACGCCCTGGCTGGTGGCCACCCCGCACAGCACGGACGCCGCCGTGAACACGGCCAGCCCCGCCGCGAACATCCGCTTGCGGCCGACCAGGTCGCCGAGCCGGCCCACCAGCAACAGCAGGCCGCCGAACGGGATCAGATAGGCGTTGACCACCCAGGCGAGACCGGGCCCCGAGAAGCCGAGGTCGCTCTGGATGGCCGGCATGGCGACCGTGACGATGTTGCCGTCCAGGATCGTCATGAGCGTTCCCGCGCACAGGACGACCAGGGCTGTCCAGCGGGAGTAGGTTCGGTGCAGTGTTCGCGTCGGGGTCTCGACAACGGCCGTCATGGCGGCGGGCCTCCGCATTCTCCGTGGGTTCCGGCACCTGGCTTTGGTGCACGACTTGTAACGGGGAACATCGTCAGTGACCATGGAGAGCGGCGTAAGGAGGCAGTTGGATGTCCCAGAGGAACACCGGTGTAACCGTCCAGGTCGTGAACGCGCACGCGTGCCCGGTGCGGGAAGTTCTTGACAGGGTCTCCGGGAAATGGAGCGTCCAGATCCTCGTCGCGGCCGCCCACGGGCCCATCCGCTTCACCGAGTTGGAGCGCAGCATCGAGGGCATCAGCCGCCGCATGCTGACCCTGACCCTGCGCAACCTGGAGCGCGACGGCCTCGTCACCCGCACCGTGTACGCCACGGTGCCGCCCAGGGTCGAGTACGAACTCACCCCGGTCGCCCGCGAGTTGCACGAGACCCTGCAACGCCTGACCGACTGGGCCGAGCGCAACAGGGTCTACATCGCCGAGGCGCGGGCCACCTACGACGCCGAGCGGGAACCCGAGCCGGCCTGAGCTACAGCAGGCTCGGGTCCGTGGCCAGGCCCTTGAGCACCTCGCCCGCGTTCGCGACCAGGCGCCGCTCCTGGAGGTCCATCAGCCCGCCGACCGCGGTGATCTCGGCGGCCACCGTGCCGTCCTTCTTGCGGATCGTCTGCCGTATTCGGAACGTCTTTCCCTCGCCCCACTCGAATCCGCAGGTCACCTCCACCTCGTCGCCCGCCAGCAGCTCGCGCAGGTAGCGGATGGTGGTCTCCAGTGCCACCGGGCCCACCCCGCTGCCGATGAGCTCGGCCTGGGTGATCCCGGCGGCCCTGAGCAGCGACCAGCGGGCGTGCTCCGCGTAGTTGAGGTACACGCTCTGGTTGAGATGGCCCTGCACGTCCGTCTCGTACCCGCGGACGGTCACCGGCACGGAAAACGGCTCGCTCACGTCAATCCCCTCTCACACCACGGCAGTTGCTGGACCCGATCCTGACACGTGCCCCCTACACCCGGCGCGGCGAGGCCAGCAGGTACCGGGCCCTGGTCCGCGGCTGCGTGTACTCGCCGACCTGCCAGCCGGCCCCCTCCAGGGTGATCGCGCAGGTCCGCAGTGCCTCGCCGTCCGGCGCGTGCACCGCCACGGCCTCGGGCTGCGGGGTCGCGCGCACCCGGTAGCCGGGCGAGCCCCCCGCTTCGGGCGCGTGCCCGGCCGCCTCCAGCGCCAGCGCGGCCGCCTGTACCAGGTGGGCGCGCTCCCAGCCGCAGGGCCGGTCCGTGGCGCCGTCGGGGTTGGTCATCCGGCGCAGCTCCAGCAGCCCCTGCCAGGCGCTGTGCACCTCACGCACCCGGGCCGGACCGGTGTCCGCGGCCTCCTGCGTGCCGCCGATGTGCGCGGCGAACACACCGGTGGCCGGTTCGGTGGCCGGTTCGGGCTCCTTCTCGACCGTCTCCCGGACGCGGTGCCCGGCCGGTGTCAGGAAGTGATCGTGCGGCGGCCGCGGATGCCGGAAGGCCAGCCCGCGCTTCACCAGCGCGTCCAGCTGCGCCTCGCTGCCCCGCAGCCGCCCGGTGACGGGATCGGCGGCGTCGATGACACGCCGCTGCGCGGCGGTGGGCGGTCGCGTCACGGCGTGCTCCTTCCACGGAAGGGGCCCGTACGACGGCCGTACGGATCACCGACCCCGTCCGCTTCGAAGGCTACGACGAGGGTCTGACATTCCACCCGGCGATCACCGGCCGCCCGTGCTCGGTCCCCAGTCGGCAGACCGTCCCCGTGGCCAGCTGGAACAGCGCCCCGGCCGACGGGGGCAGGCCGAGCCGGCGGGCGGTGAGCACGCGCAGGAAATGGCCGTGCGCCACCAGCACCACGCACCCCTCGGTGTTCGCGTGCGCCGCGTCCACCTTGGCCAGCACGCGGTCGGCCCGTTCGCCGACCTGCTCCGGGCTCTCCCCGGGGTGGTCGGGCGGGCCAGGAGTTACCCCGTCCGTGAACAGGAACCAGCCCGGCTGCTCGCGCTGGATCTCGACGGTGGTGACGCCCTCGTAGCCGCCGTAGTCCCACTCGCGCAGATCGACGTCGACCCGCGGGTCGTGCAGCCCGATGAGTTCCGCGGTCTCCCGGGCCCGCTGGAGAGGGCTGACGAAGGCGGCGCCGATGCGGTGGGAGCGGATCAGCGGAACCAGGAGGCGCGCCTCCTCCCGGCCGCGCTCGGTCAGCGGTACGTCCGTCCAGCCGGTGTGCCGCCCGGACCGCGACCACTCGGTCTCCCCGTGCCGGACCAGAAAGAGATCACCCATGCGCGCAGCCTTCCCGCTCGCCTCCCAGCACCGTGCCACACGGCTCCCGGGCCCCGCAGGACGGACTGGGCCGGACGGTCGCCCCCTGACTCCCGGTCCCTGCCTCTCAGAGCCCCGGCAGGCCCTGTACCGACTGAGCGAGTTGCCCCACCGCGACCACGAGCGGTGTCACCGGCTGTACGAACTCGTTGAGGCGGTCGAGGGCCCGGCGCAGGACCGTCGGCTGCGGTTCGGCCTCGTCGAGTTCCTCGCGCAGTCGGCGCAGCTCCCTGCTGCTCGCGTCGGGATCGGCGAGCGCCGCCCGGTGCTCCTCCAGCAACCGCTCCACGTACGCGAGGAGTTCGGCGGTGCGCTCGGCGTCCTGCGGCGGGAAGGAGACCGAACCGGAGAACGCCTGGGCGCGGTGCCCCACGGCCTGGTTGCCGACGTAGTGGGTGCCGCCGCTGATCATGAGGCCGTTGTTGACCGGAGGGTCCTGTCGTCCGTCGTCGCCCGTCATGAGGACCTCCTACTTGCCGGAGCCGGCGGCGGGCGCGGCCGCGCCGGACTGCTGCGGGACGTGCTGGTGGGCGGTCGCGCCCGTGCCGATCGCCTGGTTGCCGATGATGCTCGTGCCGCCCTGCTGGATGAGGCCCTGGTTGAGAATGGTCTGCTGCTGGGCGCGGAAGTCGGTGATGTCGTAGCCGCGCGTGTCGAGGAACTCGCGGATCATGGCGAGGGTGTGGCGCTCCACCAGGGACGTGATTCGCGCGGCGTCCACGACCTGGAAGTAGTTCTGGTAGTTCGGGCTCATCGCCAGCTCCCGGACGCTGAGGCGGGCGCCGAAGTCGTAGCCCGGGTCCTGCTCCAGGGCCTTCAGCTCGTCGACCATGCGTCTGCTGTGCCGTTCCTCGAAGCGGGCCTGCCGCAGCGCCCGGGACGGGGCGGCGAAGAAGGCCCTGCCGGTGCCGGGGACGGCGTCCAGCAGCAGCCCCCGCCGTGCGGCGGGGGAGAGGGGGCCGCGCAGCCGGTCCACGACGTGGTAGTCGGCTCTCACCGGGCCGAGCACGTGGTTGCTGCAGTGCAGGTGGAGCGTTCCGCCCTCGGTCGAGAAGTGCAGGAACACCGTCGGCACCACGTCCCCGCCCCACAGCGGCACATGGATCGCCAGACAGTGCCGGACGGCACCGGTCGGACGCTCCATGATCCGCTCGACCTGGTCGGCCGACAGCCGGGCGACCGGGGCGAGGCTCGTGGCCCGGATGAACCGCTCGTCGTCACCGACGGCCGTGCCGCTCGCGAAGACCCGGTCCTCCACGACGAGGGAGCCGAGGGCAGCCTCACCGTCCGCCGCCGCGTCGACCACGCCACGTGTGGCGGCCGCCCGCAACCGCGCGCGTGCGTGGTCGACGAGTTCGGTGACGGTGAACGGCTCCGGCCCGGCGGGCCGCGAAACCCTTCCGGCGGGATTCTCGGCGGGCAGCAGCGGCACGGCGATCGACCACTGCGAGGCGGCCGACGCATAGCCGAGGAAGGGCGTGTACCCGCTGTACACCGTGACGTTCCCGTCCTGCGCCTCCCGGATGGCCCTGAGCCGCTGAGCCATCCACTTGCGCGGCGGCACGCTGGGGCGGGGCTGCCGGGAGAACGCCTCGCGGGTCATGGTCGTGCGCAGCAGCCGGTCGACGGCGAGATCATGGCGGACGACCGTCATGTACGCGAGCGCCATCGCCGTGACGGACACCAGCGCGGCCGGCACCCCGGCCAGGTAGGACCCCAGCAGCCAGCTCACGAACGCGGGGGTGGGCAGCGACGAGAGGGCGACACCGAAGCAGAACGCGAGGAGCACCGCGATGCCCGCCGCGACGGCCGTGCCCACCAACACCCTGCCCTCGGGCTGGTGCCGGCCGCGGGTGGCCAGGCTGGGCCGCCCGCCCGCCTGCCGGGTGATCGACAGGAACAGCGAGACGAACAGCAGCCACAGCGGCGCGAACACGGCCACGAGGGCGAACGCGCCGGTCAGCCGCTGATCGCGGCGGTGCCGCATCTCCTGTGCCGTCAGACAGTGCCGTACGACCGTCACCAGGTCGACGTCGGGCGAGGGGGCCACCGCGCCGGCCTCGTCGGCCAGGACTCCCTCCACCACCCGGTCGGCGAATCCTTCGTCCACGTAGGCGGCGGCGCACAGATACCGGGTGACGTCACCCGACGCGCTCCCGACCGGCATGTGGACCGGCGCGGTCGTCATGCCGAGCCCTCCCTCTCTCCAGCGGCGCAGCGGCGCCGTCACGGCGCCCACCGAGCCCTTGACTGTTCCCGGCAGACCGGCGATCAGGATGGCGAGCAGCGTGCCGACCGCGAGGCCGAAGAGGAGAGCGCCGCGCAGCAGGTCCTTCGCCAGCGTGTCGGCCGGCGCGAGCGGCACGTCGTCGGCGAACGCCTCGTGCATGCCCCACCACGCCAGGTTGGCCAGCGCCGACGCCAGCACACCCGCGGCGAGGCAGCGGAGCGGGCCCCGCGCCCGCCCGGCCGACAGCCGCTTGGCGAAGAACGCGAGCCCCGCGAGCAGGACCAGAACGGCGAGGTCGTTCACGACCAGCGAGGACGTGCCGCCGTAGCGTTCGGCGGACACCTCCCAGCGGGGCAGGAACGCGGCCTCCACCAGCCAGCGCAGGACCTTGTCGTCGGACAGCTCCACGTAGAACTTCTTGACGTAGTAGTCCGAGAGCGGCCGCTGCACCCACGGGCTGCCCGCGAGGACCACGAGCAGGGTCAGCAGTGTGAGGCGGCCCCGTAAGGCCGAGGGCGTGCCCGACGCACGCCGACGAGACAAGAACATCTGGGGTTCCCCCATCCCCCGATCCCCCCGGCCCCCGGGATCAGTGGCCGCACTCTATGACATCCCCGCTCTCGCCGACCGTGAATCCCGCCAACATCACGAGCTACTGCCGGTACCCGCTCAGGAACCGCCCGATCCGCCCGATCGCCGCCTCCAGATCCTGCGCGTGAGGCAGCGTCAGGATGCGGAAGTGGTCCGGGGTCGGCCAGTTGAAGCCGGTGCCCTGGACGACCTGGATCTTCTCGCGCAGCAGCAGGTCCAGGACGAACTTCTCGTCGTCGTGGATCTTGTGGACCTTGGGATCGAGTCGCGGGAAGGCGTAGAGCGAGCCCTTCGGCTTCACACACGTCACACCGGGGATCTCGTTGAGCTTCTCCCAGGCCACGGCGCGCTGTTCGTGCAACCGGCCGCCCGGCGCGGTCAGTTCGTGGATGGACTGGCGGCCGCCGAGCGCGGCCTGGATGGCGTACTGCGCGGGCGCGTTGGCGCACAGCCGCATGGAGGCCAGCATGGTCAGGCCCTCCAGGTAGCTCCTGGCGTGCTGCCTGGGCCCGGTGATCACCAGCCAGCCCGAGCGGAAGCCCGCCACCCGGTACGTCTTCGACAGGCCGCAGAAGGTCAGGACGACCAGGTCGGGGGCGAGCGCGGCGACCGAGTGGTGCACGGCGTCGTCGTACAGGATCCGGTCGTAGATCTCGTCGGCGAAGACCATCAGGCCGTGCCGGCGGGCGAGGTCGAGGATGCCCTCGATGATCTCCTTCGGGTACACCGCGCCGGTGGGGTTGTTCGGGTTGATGATGACGACGGCCTTGGTGCGGTCGGTGATCTTCGAGGCCATGTCGTCCAGGTCCGGGTACCAGTCGGCCTGTTCGTCGCAGAGGTAGTGGACCGCCTTGCCACCGGCGAGGGTCGTGACGGCCGTCCAGAGGGGGAAGTCGGGGGCGGGGATGAGGATCTCGTCGCCGTCCTCGACGAGAGCCTGTACGGCCATCGAGATCAGTTCGGAGATGCCGTTGCCGAGGAAGACGTCGTCGACGTCGACCTCCAGGCCCAGGGTCTGGTAGCGCTGGGCGACCGCGCGGCGGGCGGAGAGGACGCCCCGGGAGTCCGTGTAGCCGTGCGCCTGCGGGAGCATCCGGATCATGTCCTGGAGGATCTCCTCGGGCGCCTCGAAGCCGAACAGCGCGGGGTTGCCGGTGTTGAGGCGCAGCACGCTGTGGCCCGCCTCCTCCAGTGCGTCGGCGTGCTCGATCACCGGGCCGCGGATCTCGTAACAGACCTCGCTGAGCTTGCTCGACTGCCGGAACTCCATGCGCTGCTGCCTCTCCGGTTTCCTGTGTTGCTTGGTTTTACCAAGCAGGAGCTTGGAAAGTCCAACAACTTGTCTAGACTGCGTCGCATGTCACCTCGCCGAAGCTACGACCAGTACTGTTCCGCGGCCCGTGCCCTCGACGTCGTGGGCGACCGCTGGACCCTGCTGATCGTCCGGGAACTGCTGGCCGGTCCGCGCCGCTACACGGACCTGCACGCCGACCTGCCCGGCGTGAGCACGGACGTACTCGCCTCACGGCTGAAGGACATGGAGCGCGACGGCCTGACCACGCGACGCCGGCTGCCCCCGCCGGGCGCGGCCTACGTGTACGAACTCACCGAGCGTGGACGGGAGTTGCTGCCGGTGCTCCAGGCCCTCGGTGCCTGGGGCGGGCCCGAACTCGGCGAACGGCGGCCCACCGACGCCGTCCGCGCGCACTGGTTCGCGCTGCCGCTCCTGCGCTCGCTGACGGGGGAGGGGCTGGTCGAAGTGCGGTTGGAGGAGGGGGACTTCCATGTGTACGTCGGCGCGCAGGAAGGTCCCGCGTACGGCGACGGGCCGGCCCCCGGGGAGCCCGACGCCCGGCTCGTCCTGGACGTCGAGACCTGCGGGGCCCTGAGCCGGGGGGAGTTGAGCCTGCCGGACGCGGTGCGGGACGGGCGGGTCGAGGTGACCGGGGACGGCACGATCGCCAAGATGCTGCGGGAGGCATGAGAAAGGCCCGCCGTACCTGAGCACGGCGGGCCTTCGACGGAGCGTCAGGCGCTCGGCGGCACCCGGTGCGGCCGTCCCGGCCCGCGCGTCAGCGCGTACCCGCCGACACCCGCCAGCGCGGCGAGCGCACCTCCGATCGCGGTCCACACCCACCGGTCGGACCACCAGCCGGAGGACCAGCCGTCCTCGGGCTCGATGGCGGACAGGACGGCGGAGGAGTCCTCCGAACCGTCCTTCTCCGCCTGGGACTTCACCGCGATGCCCGGCACCAGCGGTTCGGCCAGCGAACCGTCCACCGCGGCGGCACCGCCGATGTCCTTGGAGTCGACCCGTACCTCGGTGCTCACCGGGAGACCCAGGTCGGCCGTGGTGAGACCGACGGCCGTCAGGCGGACGTAGTACGTGCCCGGCAGCGGGTCGTTGGCCCAGGTCTCGGACCAGGCGCGGACCGTGCGCAGCGTGCAGGCCAGCTCCACCGAGGAGGCGCCCCCGGCGGCGGCGGTACGGGTCTGCGCGCCGTACTGGCACGACTGGCGGCGGCGCAGGCCGTCGTACACGTCGATCTGCCAGGTCTGCGCGGCCTGGGTCTCGGGCAGCTTCACCGTCGCCTTCACGGTGGGGCGCTGGCCGGCGTCCGCGGGGAACGACCAGTACAGGTAGTCGCCCGTGGAGCCGCTCGCCGTGGCCGTCTGCCCCTGCTCGACCTCGGTCGCCGTACGGAAGGACGTGCCCGCCTGGGTGGGCGCGTCACCGTCCGCCGAGGCCGAACCCGTGGGCGTCGGCGAGGAGTCGGCCGCGGCCGGTGCGACGGCCAGCCCGAGCATCAGCAGGGAAGCGCTGAACGCGCGTGTGATCCGCATCAGTTGGTCCTCCAGACCGCGACCCGCCAGCGTGACAGCCAACCCCACAGCAGGCCGGCGACGAAGCCGGCCAGGATCAGCGCGCCGAGCAGCCACCAGCCGCGACCGAGGCCGAAGGAGGCCACGTCGCTCGCCTTCGACGGCCCGTCCACGATGTCGACGGTCAGTTCGAGAGGCAGACCCGGAGTGGTCTTCACCCCGGAGGCCGCAGAGAAGGAGTTGGTGACCTGGAGGCACACGGTCTCGGCCGGGGCGTCCTCGTCGTCGCTCTCCGCCTTCGGGTACCTGAGCCCCGTGGAGAGCACGTCCGTACGGCCGTTGCCCGCGCCCTCGCCGCGCACGATCTCGCGCCCGTGCACGGTGACCGCCCGCAGCAGCACCCCGTACGAGGGGTTAACGGCCCGGTCGGCGCCGACGCTCACCGAGGCCCGCAGCTCCTGGCCCGGGTCGACGTCCACCCGGTACCACCGCTGCTGGGTGAACTCCTCGCGGTCGGTGTACAGCCCGGACTTCAGCGTGGGTGCCGTGGCACAGGAGCCGGCACCCTCGGTGGCCACCGGCGTCACCACCGGGTCGGCCGCGCGGTCCACCAACTGGTTGACCTTGTCGGTGAGTTCGTCGGCGTGCTCGACGGAGGTGTAGGTACCGCCGGTCGCCTCCGCGATGCAGCTCAGCTGCTGCCGCATCTTCGTGTTCGGGACCAGACCGAGGGTGTCGATGGTCAGCCCGATGCCCTTCGCGGCGATCTCACGGGCCACCTCGCACGGGTCGAGCGGGGCGCAGGTGTCCTCACCGTCGCTGATCAGCACGATCCGCTTGGAGGAGGCGCTGTCGGTGAAGTCGCCGGCGGACTTCAGCAGTGCGGGGCCGATCGGGGTCCAGCCGGTGGGCGAGAGGGTCGCCACCTGCGTCTTGGCCTCGGTGCGGTCCAGGGTGCTGACCGGGTAGAGCTGCGCGGTGTCCTTGCAGCCCGTCTTCTGGTTGTCGCCCGGGTAGTTGGCGCCGAGGGTCCGGATGCCGAGCTGGACCTCTTCGGGCGTCGCGTCCAGCACCTCGTTGAAGGCCCGCTTCGCCGCCGCCATCCGGGTGCCGCCGTCGATGTCCGCCGTCCGCATCGAGCCGCTCACGTCGAGGACGAGATCGACCTGCGGCGCGGTGCCGCTCGTGGGTTCACCGGCGACCGCCGCGACCGGGAAGACGATCCCGGCCGTCAGGGCGGCGAGCAGGGCGCACACTCCTGCCGCCGGCCGTTTTCTTGTGATCATCGCCGGATCCTATTGATCAGGTGCGCCGGGCTCCAAAACGGCCGCTCACCGGGCTGTCGAAACGGCCGCTCGCCGGGCTATGAAACGGCCGCTCAGAGAAGGGGGTTGGGAAGTTCGGTCCACTGGTCGCCCGGTGTCGCCGGGGAGAGCCGCATCAGCGTCAACGCCTTCGCGGGCAGCGGCTGTTCGAGCAGCGCGGCCAGATCGGGAGTGCGCGGAAGATCCCGTACGGCCGTCTGCAGCGCCCCTCGCAGCGCCGCCGCCGAACCCGCCGTACCCGCGAGGGCCCCGGCGACCAGGGAGCCGAACAGCTTGCGCCGCAGGGTCGTCACATCGTCCGTGACGACCCGTCCGGACAGTGCCGGAACGGGGACGCCGTGCCGTGCCAGTCTGGCCGGGCTGACCCGGATGTCGGCGAGGTCCCGGTAGACCAGCCCGAGCGGTGCGCCCGACTCCGACAGGACGACGAGGAGGTTCTGGCCGTGTGCCTCCAGGGCGACGCCCAGCTCCAGGAGCCGCAGCCCGACCGTGAGGGCCAGCCGGGCGAACTCGGCCAGCCATGCCGGGGATTCGGGCAGTTCGGTGGTGGCGAGGGCCGCCACCGGGAGGACCCGGTCACCGTACGCCTGCGGTGATTCGCGCAACACCGCTGCCAGATCGGGGGAGTCGGCCGTAACAGCCCCCAGCGTGCGGGTGAAGTGCAGGAGACCGCCCATACGCTCCGCCAGTGTCTCCGCGAACTCCGAGAGGGTCGCCGACATGCTGATCGAGTAGACGGAGATGTCCCGCACCGAGGACGTGAGCCGGGCACTCAACGCGGTCTTCACATGCGGTCCGCCCCTCAGGGCGAGGGTGCGCAGGGACATCAGCGGGTGCGCGTCGAGGCCCTCCGCCACGTGCCGCTTCAGCACATGTTCCGCCTGCCACGGGTGCACGGGCAGCAACAGCCGCTCACCGTCCCGCATCTGAGCCGGCCACGCGCCCGTCACCAGGCACTCGTCGGCCGGTACCGGCACGAACCCCAGCCGTACCACCGGTCGGTGCTCGGGGCCGTAGGCCAGCTGCTCTGCCACCGAGAAGCCGGGCCGGGACCGGCAGTTGGGGTGGTAGGGGTGCCCGTCGACGATCCGCTGCTCCCACTGCCAGTCGTGCGTGGGCCACTCCTGCGAGCGGGGCGGCTGCCCTGCCCTCGACAGCGCCAACGAGGCGACACTGTCGGCGAGTTCGGTCGCGAAGTCCGCTCCGTGCGGTACGCCGAGGTCGGTCATCAAACGCGCCGGATCCTCGTGCGCGACCTCGTCGAGCCGTACGACGGCGACCTGAGCGGCGGTGGCGAACGGGTCAGAATGCGGGCCGTGCAGCCGGCGGCCGTCCCGAAGGCGCAGGGTGACGCCCTCCCGGTCGGCCTCCCGACCCGTGACCCAGGGCAGCGGCTCGTGCGTGAGACCCCGCCACAGCCGGGTCAGCACGGCCGCGCGGGCGCCGGGCAGCTCGGCCGTGTACCGCGCCACGAGTTCGGGGCGTACGACGGCCAGCTCTTCGGCGAACTCGGCCTCGGCGGCGCGGGGACGGTGCACGGGGGACTCCTCGGGTACGACTGGTGTCACGGTGGGGCGTGACGGCAGACATACTGATCGTCATCGCCCCAGATGAACCGTAGAGAACGAGTGAACCGCGTGGATCTCCCGCCCCCGTCGGCCGACACCGCCGTCGCACACCGCGCCGACGCGTACGCGGCCGCGCCCCTGCTGAACTGCCTGCTGCGCGAGGTGGCCGTGCCGCTCCCGGAACCCGGCGAGCGCCCGGTCTACCGGCTGCCCGGCGGGCGACTGCTCAGGGCACGGGGCCACCGGCGGCCCGCCGAGCCCGAGGTGTACACCGGGGGTGGCTGGCGGCGGGTCGGTCACACCGAACTCGTGAAGCTGGTCGCCGAGGAACTGACCGGGCACACCGGCGTGTCCAACCACGAGCTGCCCGCCGAGATGATCGACAGCCGGGACGCGGTGGCCGCCCTGCTCACCGCCCGGGACCGGACGACGGCGCCCGCCGACCCGTATCTGCGCTCCGAGCAGTGCCTCGTCACCGGCCATCCCCACCACCCCGCTCCCAAGGCCCGCGGCGGCGGCCCCGTCGCCGCCTGGCTGCCGTACGCCCCCGAGGCCCATGCCCGTTTCCCGCTGGTCCTGCTCGGGGTGCGCGAGGACGCCGTCGTCGAGGAGGGCGACACCGCGGCCCTCGACACGCTCGGCGAGGCCCCGCCCGGCTACCGGCTGCTGCCGGCCCACCCCTGGCAGCTCGACCTGGTGCCCTGCGCGGAGGCCTTCGAGGACGGCCGCCTGATCCGGCTGGGCACGACCGACTTCGAGACCTGGCCGACGGCGGCGATCCGCACGGTGTACGCCCCCACGCGCGACCTCTTCCTCAAGTTCAGTCTCGACGTCCGCATCACCAACGACATCCGGCGGCTCTGGCGTCACGACCTGCTCACACTCCGCCGTACGGATGAAGCGGCCACGAGCGCCTTCGCCGCGAGCCCCGGTACCGCCGCCTGGCTGAGCGACCGCGGCTACCGCACCGCCGACTTCGCCTTCGAGGAACTGGCCGTCCTGGTCCGCGACGGTCTGCGCGACCATGTGCGGCCCGGGACGACCCCGCTGCTCGCCGCGGCCCTGGTGGAGGGCTTCGAAGGCAACCCGCTCGACACCGCCGAGGATCCGGCGTCCTGGTGGAAGGCGTACCTGGGCGCGGTCGTCCCGCCCGCCCTCACCGCCTTCGCCGACCACGGCGTCGTACTCGAAGCGCATCTCCAGAACACCCTGGTCGCGGTGGACGCCGACGGTACGCCCGTGCAGGCGCTGTTCCGGGACGCGGAGGGCGTGAAACTACTGCCGGACGTCCCGCGCGCGGCCGGGTGGGAGCGGCTGGTCTACTGCCTGGTCGTGAACCACCTGTGCGAGGTCGCCGCGGCCCTCGCCGAACGCCGGCCCGGCTTCGACCCCTGGCCCGCCGCCCGTAGCGAACTGTCCCGCCACGACCTCCCCGAAGCCACCGCCCTCCTCACCGCGCCCACCCTTCCCGGCAAGACGAACCTGCTCCTGAGGTGGACCGGTGCGGACGGGGCGGACGCCCGCTACCTGCCACTGCCGAATCCACTGGCCGGCACGTGATCCGACGTACCCGCTGATGGACGCCGCCTCAGTTCCGTCTGAGGCCGACGGCCTGGGTGACCGCCACCGCCCCCGCCAGCACTCCGGCGGCGACGACCAGCAGGACGCCCGTGGACCCGAGGAGGTCCGCGGAGTCCGAGGCGTTCTGCAGATCGCCGAGCAGGATGTTGACCGGGGAGACACCCCTGCCCAGCAGCGCCGCCAACAGCAGGACCAGCGAGGCCACCAGGGCGTGACCCTGGCGCCGGAAGAGCAGACGCGAGCAGAGCACGCCGATCGCGATGCCGGTCAGAGCGCAGGTCAGCTGTGCCTCGACACCCAGCACCGCGTCGGCCGCGGTGAACGTGTGCGATCCGAACAGCAGCGGCAGGACCAGGCCCGCCGCCGTCAGCGGCAGACACCACAGCAGGGCCGTGCAGACAGACCCGAGCAGCACCCGCAGCCGGCTGCCCGCGGTGACGACGACGACCGAGCGGTGCGTCGGGTCCTCCAGACCGATCAGCGCCATGGTCGACCAGACCGAACACACCAGCATGGCCCCGGCCACCGAGCCGTAGGTGGCCGCGAGCGGCCCCGAGTCGCTGCTGGTCAGCACGGCCAGCAGACCGACGAACAGCAGCAGCGGCGCGAGATGGCGCTGGGAGAGCAGCAGCACCGTGAACATGTACCGGATCAGGGCGATCACAGGGCTGCCCTTCTCGCGGCCACGCGGGCGGCCTGCGCGTCGTCGGCCCTCGCGACACCCTCCACCGACCACCGGTGCCGCAGTGCCGTGAGCAGGACGGTGTCCGAGTGCTCGCGCGTCACCCGCAGGACGAGCGCCCCGCCCCGGCGCTCCGTGTCCAGCACGCCCGGCAGCCCGTACCAGTCCACGTCGGTGGGCGGGACGCCGGTGAGCGGAGCTGTCAGGACCAGTCGGACCTCCAGTGGCCGCCCTTCGGTGTGCGTCCCGCGCCGCCGGGTGACCTGGCCGTCACTGATGGCGTAGACGCCGGTGGCGTGCGTCTCGGCGATCGCCTCGCGGTGGTCGGTGAAGACCACGGCCCCGCCCCGGGCGGCCACTTTCTCGATGAACTCGGCGAGCACACCGTGGGCCGAGGCGTCCAGACCGGACCACGGCTCGTCGAGGACCAGCAGATCGGGTTCGACGAGCAGGGCCTGAGCCAGGGCCACCTTCTGCGCGTTGCCCTTGGACAGGGTGCGCAGCGGGGCGTCCCGGTCGCCCACCAGGGACAGTTGCTCCAGCAGCCGGCCGGCCCGGACGCGCGCCACCGCCCCCGACAGACCGCGGACCCGTCCCATGTGCGTGAGGTAGGAGAGCGCCGACATACGGTCGTGGGCGGTGAAACGGTCGGGTACGTAACCGATGGTCGGTGGGCGGCCCGAGACCGTCCCCGAGGTGGGCCGCGACACGCCCACGAGGATTCTCAGCAGGGTCGACTTCCCGGAGCCGTTGCCGCCCACCACCGCGAGGACGTCCTCGGCCGCGACCTCCAGGTCCACGTCCCGGAGAACCCAACGCCCCCTGCCGTAACGCTTGGTGAGTCCTTCGCACCGCATCGCGGACCGTAACAAGTCCACTCCTCATTCGCTGTCCGGTGAGCCGCTGAACGACATTGTCCTCCGAGTCCTGCGACAACTGGATCGGAACTACTCGGCCGGTGGTGCGCCAGCGCAATCGGTACCCCCTGGGGGTAAGGTGCTGCGTTATCACTCATCGGCGGGAACGGCACAGGTGATCTCATGGCGAGGCGAGCGGGGCGCGGCGGCGGGGCCGTCCGCTGGGCGTACGGGGTGATCGTCCTTCTGCGCGCCGCCCTGGCCGGGCTCGTCCACCATGAGGTGTCCGCGACCGGAGCTTCCCCGACGTCCCTCATCTCCGGCATACCGCAGACGGTCATGCCCGCCATGGTTCACGCCGCGCACGGCGTGCCCCGCGAGCACGAACCGTCCTTCTCCGGCTCCGCGACGCGCGATCTGTCCGTCCCGCCGCAGCTCTGCATATAGGCCGCCCGGGACGGCGCTCGATGCGCCGTGCCCTCCGCGCCCCCATCCGCAGTCGCACAGCAGAGGACAACGAAAATGGACAGCCTCGACCGCCGCTCCGTCCTGTTCGCCGGACTGGGAGCCGTCGGCGCGCTCGCCGTCTGCGGCAGCAACTCCAGTGCCGCCGCCAACACCCTGGTCAGCGCCTCCGGATCCGCGGTCGCCGCCGCCGGGAAAAAGCGGCCGGGCACCGGAAGGCAGCAGAAGCTCACCCTGACCGCCGCACCTGCGGTGATCGACCTGGGCGGTGGGGTCACGCCGAAGACCTGGGCCTTCGACGGCCGTCCCCTGGGCAAGGAGGTCCGGCTGTCCGTCGGCGACACCCTGGTCGCCGAGCTGTCCAACCAGCTCCCGAGCGGGGCCACCACGTCGGTCCACTGGCACGGCATCGCCGTACACAACGACATGGACGGCGTGCCGCCCGTCACCCAGCCCCTCGTCCAGACCGGCTCCACCTTCACCTACAGGTTCGTCGCGGACACCCCGGGCACCTACTTCCTCCACCCGCACGTCGGAGTCCAGCTCGACCGCGGCATGTACGCCCCGCTGATCGTCGAGGACCCGAACGAGTCCCTCGGTTACGACGACGAGTGGGTCGTCCTCCTCGACGACTGGCTCGACGGTGTCACCGGCACGCCGGACGAGGTCTTCGCGGAACTCCGGCACGGTATGGGCGATATGGGCGGCATGGGTGGCATGGACGGCATGGGGATGGGGGGCGACTCTGCCTCCCCATCCGCCTCCTCGTCAGGCGACATGTCGACGAAGTTCATGCTCATGGGTGCGACCAGCGCCCTGCTCGGCGGCGACGCCGGTGACGTGAAGTACCCGTACCACCTGATCAACAGCCGCGTCGCGACCGACCCGGACGTCTACACGAGCAGGCCCGGCCAGAGGGTGCGACTGCGGATCGTCAACGCCGGCTCGGACACCGCCTACCGTGTCGCCCTCGGCGGCCACAAGCTGACCATCACCCACACCGACGGCTTCCCGGTCCAGCATCAGGAGGTGGACGCCCTGCTGGTCGGCATGGGCGAGCGGTACGACGTCCTGGTCACCCTCGGCGACGGCGTCTTCCCGCTCGTGGCGCTCGCCGAGGGCAAGGATGCGAACGGCCTTGCCCTGGTGCGTACCGGCTCGGGGGGCAAGCCCTCGGCGACCGTCCGCCCGACGGAACTCGACGGCATGATCATGACGGCGTCCGAGCTGCGCGCCGTCGACGAGGTGCGCCTGGCGTCCGCCGAGACCGACGTCACGCACCGCATCAGGCTGACCGGCAACATGACGGAGTACAACTGGGCCATCAACGGCACGCCGTTCGACATGAACGATCCCGGGGCGCATCCCATCGTCGTCGAGGAGGGGCAGCGCGTACGGCTCGACTTCATCAACGGCACGGACATGTGGCACCCGGTGCACCTGCACGGCCACACGTACCAGATCGGCGATCTCGGCCCCCGCAAGGACACCGCGATCGTGCTGCCCAGTAGGAAGGTGTCCGTCTTCCTCGACGCCGACAACCCGGGCCAGTGGATGCTGCACTGCCACAACGCCTACCACGGTGAGGCGGGGATGATGGCGAATCTGGCCTATCGAGTCTGACCGCGCCCCGCGCACTCCACCTCCGGGCCGATACCCCCGCCGACGCCCTGCTGCAAGGGCACCGTGACCGCCGTGACCGCCGTGACCGGCCTGCGTGGCCAGCGCCCCGAACACGTGTCGTGTCAGACCAGCACAGCGCGGTCGGCCCGCGGCGGGGCCCCGGTCCTGGCGCCGGGCGGTGACCCGGTCGACGCGCCGATGTCGGTCAAGGGGTCACGCATGCTGCTGGGCATCGATCTCGGTGATCAGGGCCTCGATGCGGGCCCTGATCTCGTCGCGGATCGGACGGACGGACTCGACGCCCTTGCCCGCCGGGTCCTCCAGGGCCCAGTCGAGGTACTTCTTTCCCGGAAAGATCGGGCAGGCGTCGCCGCAGCCCATCGTGATGACGTAGTCGGACGCCTGGACGGCCTCGGTGGTCAGGATCTTCGGCGTGGCCTGGGAGATGTCGACGCCGACCTCCCTCATGGCCTCGACCGCGGCCGGGTTGACCTGCTCGCCCGGGACGGAGCCGGCGGAGCGGACCTCGACCCGGTCGCCCGCGAGATGGGACAGGAATCCGGCGGCCATCTGCGAGCGCCCGGCGTTGTGGACGCAGACGAACAGCACGGAGGCGAGCGGGCTGGAGGACATGGGTTCTTCCTTCGTGAGCGGAATCAGCAGGTGGTGCGGGATCGGGTACGGGGGGCAGTCGCTCGGCAGGGAGGCAAGCGGCTCGGTGAGGTGGCCGTCGATCGCGTCGCGGACGCCGCGGGCCACGGTGAGCGGGCCGTCCGCGGGGGCGGGGACCGGCCGGTCCTGGTAGCGGTGGCCCGGGACGACCGGGCAGGCGTTCACGCTTCCCGAGGTGACGGCGATGTCGGCGGCCTGTACAGCCTCGTCCGTCGGCGGCTCGGGGGAGGCGTCGTCGAGCAGGACAGGAGGTGGGGATGCGGTCACGGGATCCCCTTCGGGCGTTGGCCCCCATGGACGGGGTTACGGATCTCAAGCATCAGCCCGAGCTGGTATCAGCGTAGAGTGATGTGACAGTGTCAGTCCATGATGACGTCAGTCGACACTGATCTGATGCGAGTCCTCGCCGACCCGCTCCGCCTCCGGATCGTCACCCTCCTCGCCAAGGAGACGCTCTGCTCGACGCACCTGATCGAGGAGACCGGCGCCCGTCAGACCAACCTCTCCAACCACCTGAGAGTGCTGCGCGAGGCGGGTGTCGTGGAGACCGAACCGTGCGGACGCTTCACGTACTACAAGCTCAAGCCGGACGTCATGGCTTCTCTCGCCGGCCAGTTCGCCGACCTGGCCGAGTCCGCTCGTAGTGCCGCCGACAACAAGAGGGCCTGCCCGTGACCCGCACCGAAGCACCCGCGACGTCCACCTCCGGGGATTCCTCGGTCGTCGCGAAGCTGTCGACGCTCGATCGTTTCCTCGCCGTCTGGATCCTCGCCGCGATGGCCCTCGGTCTCGGTCTCGGCCGCGCCGTCCCCGGCCTCGACGACGCCCTGGCGAAGGTCGAGATCGGCGGCATCTCCCTGCCGATCGCCGTCGGCCTGCTGATCATGATGTACCCGGTCCTTGCCAAGGTCCGCTACGACAAGCTCGACGCCGTCACCGGCGACAAGAGGCTCATGGTCTCGTCGCTGGTCATCAACTGGATCGTCGGACCGGCCGTGATGTTCACGCTGGCCTGGATTTTCCTGCCGGACCTGCCCGAGTACCGCACCGGCCTGATCATCGTCGGCCTCGCCCGCTGCATCGCCATGGTCATCATCTGGAACGACCTCGCCTGCGGCGACCGCGAGGCGGCAGCCGTACTCGTGGCACTGAACTCCGTGTTCCAGGTCCTGGCGTTCGGCCTCCTGGGCTGGTTCTACCTCGACCTGCTGCCCGGCTGGCTGAACCTGGGCGACGGCGAGCACCTGGACATCTCGATGTGGAAGATCGCCCTGAACGTCGTCATCTTCCTCGGCGTCCCCCTGCTGGCCGGCTTCCTCACCCGCCGGATCGGTGAGAAGAAGCTGGGACGCGACCGCTACGAGTCCGGCTTCCTTCCGAAGATCGGCCCCTGGGCGCTGTACGGCCTGCTCTTCACGATCGTCGTCCTCTTCGCCCTGCAGGGAAGGACGATCACCTCGCAGCCGCTGGACGTGGCGCGTATCGCGCTGCCCCTGCTGGTGTACTTCGCGGTCATGTGGTTCGGCACCTTCGCCCTCGGCAAGACCATCGGTCTGGCCTACGACCGCACCGCGACGCTCGCCTTCACCGCGGCCGGCAACAACTTCGAGCTGGCCATCGCGGTCGCCATCGCCACCTTCGGCGTCACCTCCGGCCAGGCCCTGTCCGGCGTGGTCGGCCCGCTGATCGAGGTGCCGGTCCTGGTCGCGCTCGTCCACGTGTCGCTGGCCTGGCGGAGGAAGTTGACGGTGGGCGTCGCCGAGCCGGGGGAGGTGACGCGCTGAACTTCCTGGACTGCACCGGCATCGGCGCGGAGGTCACCGCGGCCGGAACCGGCGCACAGGGCGAAGCCGCCGTGCGCGCCGTCGACTTCCCCAGCCCTTCCTGACCTGGACGAAGCCGATCTCCCGGCCGGTGGCCCATGTGGTGGCATATCCGCGCGACTACGAGAAGCGGTACGAGCCGGACGTACGGCGGCCGGTCCGCGTGCTGGGCGTACACCGGGACGTGCGGGTGGTGACTGAGTACTCGCCGCAGGGTGGGACCTGACCGACGTGTCCGCCGTCGAAGAAGGTGAGTCGCCGCGCTGCTTGTTGCGCGTGACGCAGATCGCCCGCTCAAGCGACGCCGGGGCCAGGCCAGGCGGTCCCGACATCATCCGTCGGGCCTGCTCGGCCTGCTCGGTCTGCCCGGCGGGAGCGTACGGAGGTCAGGCCGCGGTCGGCACCACGGTGAGCAGCTTGCCCATGGCGGTCAGCACGGAGGGCTCGACGCGGTAGTACACCCAGGTCCCGCGCCGCTCGGACGTCAGCAGCCCGGCCTCCTTGAGCTTCTTCAAGTGGTGCGAGACCGTCGGCTGGGACACACCGACGTCGGAGATGTCGCACACGCACGCCTCGCCGCTCTCGTGCGAGGCGACCGCCGAGAACAGCCGCAGCCGCACCGGATCGCCCAGCGCCTTGAACATCCGCGCTGCCGTCTCGGCCTCCTCCGCGGTGAACGGGCGCTCGGTCAGCGGCGGACAGCAGGGCGCCACGGCCTCGGGTCCGTCGGATGTCTCGGGTTCGAGCAACGGCAGCACCTTCGTATTCGACATGCGTCTATGTTGACATACGTCGAACCAGGCGGACCAGAGGGCGGGTCGGGCTGCGAGCGAGGCTATGCGGACGCCACGGCTCCCCGCCCTGATTCGGTGAATGTCTATGTTGACGTTCGTCGATACAGGTGCCATCCTGGGTCACGCAAGACATAGACAGACGTCGATACAAAGGGGAACGCCGCGGCTGTGTCCACTGACAGCGTGCCGACCACCGATCAACTGCCCGTCGTGGTCATCGGCGCCGGCCCGATCGGTCTCGCTGCGGCCGCCCATCTCAGCGAGCGCGGCCTGAACCCGCTGGTCCTGGAAGCCGGCCCCTCCGCCGGCACCGCCGTACGCGACTGGGCGCACGTCCGCCTGTTCTCCCCGTGGGCCGAGGTCACCGACCCGGCCGCCGAGAAGCTCCTTGCCCCGACCGGCTGGGTCCGCCCCGACGGCGCCACCTACCCCACCGGCGGCGACTGGGCGGACCACTACCTCCAGCCGCTCGCCGACGCCCTCGCCGACAAGATCCGTTACGGCGTCACCGTGACGGGCGTGGCCCGCGCGGGGCGGGATCGGATCGTCGACGCCGACCGCGACCAGCAGCCCTTCACCGTCCATGTCCACTCGGCCGACGGCGGTGAGGAACGCATCACCGCCCGCGCCGTCATCGATGCCTCCGGAACCTGGACCATCCCCAGCCCGATGGGCGCGGACGGCCTGCCCGCCCTCGGCGAGAAGGCGGCGGCCGACCGCGTCTCCTACCGCGTCCCCGACCTGAAGGACCCCGCCGTCCGCGCCCGGTACGCGGGCAGGCGCACCGCCGTCATCGGCTCGGGCGCCTCCGCCTTCACCGCCCTCGCCCACCTCGCCGACCTGGCCGAGGAGGAGGACGGGACGTACGCGGCCTGGATCCTGCGCCGTGGCCTCACCGGGTCCACCTACGGCGGCGGCGAGGCCGACCAACTCCCCGCCCGCGGCGCCCTCGGCCTGCGCGCCAAGGCGGCCGTCGAGGCCGGCCACGCCGGCGCGGTCACCGGCTTCCGTACGCGGGCTGTGCACCGCGACGGCGACCAACTGGTCCTCGCCGCCGAGGACGGCCGCCGCCTGGACCCGGTCGACGAGGTCATCGTCCTCACCGGCCTCCGTCCCGACCTGTCCTTCCTCTCCGGACTCCGCCTCGGCCTCGACGAACGCCTCCAGGCACCCACCGCACTGGCCCCGCTCATCGACCCGAACGTCCACTCCTGCGGCACCGTCTATCCGCACGGGGTCAACGAGCTCTCCCACCCGGAGAAGGACGTCTACCTGGTCGGCATGAAGTCCTACGGCCGTGCTCCCACGTTCCTCGCGATGACCGGTTACGAGCAGGTCCGCTCCATCGCCGCGGCGATCGCCGGCGACCAGGCGGCGGCGGAACGCGTCGAGTTGACCCTGCCGGAGACCGGCGTCTGCGGAGGTGCCGGCCTGTTCGACGAGCCCGAGGGGGCGGGGAGCGGCGAGGGCGGGAGCTGCTGCGCGGCTCCGGCCACCCTGCGGATCGGCGTCGGCGTCCCGGCCACGTCCGGCGACCTCCCACCACGGTGAACGATCTCGACGCCCGCGATGACGGCACGTCTGGTCCGCGGCTCCCTGTTCCTCGTTCCTGGTCGCGAGTACCTACTAGGCACCGCGGCGCTGGGCCCTAAGGCGTGACGGGTGCCTTGCCGGCCAGGTAGACCGTGTTGGTCGCGGTGCCGCCTTGCAGCGGGTTGTCGAACTCGACGACGTGGGCCGCCACTTGGGCGAAGACCGCGCTGAGCGTGGTGGTGAACTGGTCGTCGGGCGGATCGTTCGACCACAGGGCGAACAGGCCGTCGGGGTGCAGATGCCCGGCCAGGGCGCGGAGCCCGGCGGGCTCGTAGAGCGCCGCGTGACGTGGGTGGAGAACATGACGCGGTGAGTGGTCGACATCCAGCAGGATGGCGTGGAAGCGGCGGCCGGGCTGCTCCGGGTCCAGGCCGTGGGGATCGGCGGCCATGGCGAAGAAGTCACCGTGCACCAGGCGGCAGCGGGTGTCCGACGTCAGCCGGGCACCTAGCGGCACCAGGCCGCGGCGATGCCAGTCGATGACTTCGGCGAGCGCGTCGATCACCGTCAGCGAGCGGACCCGGGGGTCGTCCAGCGCCGCCCCAGCGGTGTAGCCGAGCCCCAGGCCGCCGACCGCCACGTCCAGTTCGGCGCCCGGCAGCTTGGCCAGGGCGAGTTCCGCCAGCGCGATCTCGCCGGCGGTGAAGAGGCTGGACATCAGGAACTCGTCGCCGAGCTTCACCTCGTACACGTCCTCGCCCGACTCCGGATGGCGGCGCCGGCGCAGGCTGATGTCGCCGATCGGCGTCGGTCGCCAGTCGATCTCCTCGAAACGCAGGCCCATCCGTTCACCTTTCCGGCGTTGGCGTCGTGGTGCTGGTGCCGGCATCCGGCGGGGTGGCGCCTGTCCGTCACTGCCTGGGCGCAGTGACGGACTCGGGGCGCGGTCCGGTCAGGCGTCGATGATGACGGGGATGATGAGAGGCCTGCGGCGGTGGGTGCGGAACGCCCAGTTCGCCACGGCCCGGGCGAGGAGCTGTTCGAGCTGATGCGCGTCCCCGACGCCTTCCTCGGCCGCGGTGGCCAGGGTCTTCTCGATGACGGGGACGACCGGCTCGAAGGTGGTGTCGTCGTGGACGAACCCGCGGGCCAGGAAGTCGGGGGCCTCGGCGAGGGCACCGGTGTCCGCGTCGACGATCGCCACCACCGTGACCACGCCCTCGGCGGCCAGGGTGAGGCGGTCCTTCAGGGATGCTTCGGTGGCGCCGCCGACTTCCATGCCGTCCACGTAGACGTTCCCGGCGGGAACCTTGCCGGTGATGGACGCGCGCCCGTCGACGAGGTCCACGACGACACCGTCCTCGGCGATGACGACCCGGTCGGGGTCGACACCGGTACGGATGGCGAGGTCGCCGTTGGCCCGCAGGTGACGCCATTCGCCGTGCACGGGCATGACGTTGCGGGGCTTGACGATGTTGTAGCAGTAGACGAGTTCGCCGGCGCTGGCGTGCCCCGAGACGTGCACCTTGGCGTTGCCCTTGTGGACGACGTGGGCGCCCCACCGGGTCAGTCCGTTGATCACCCGGTAGATGGCGTTCTCGTTCCCGGGGATGAGGGAGCTGGCGAGCAGGACGGTGTCGCCCTTGCCGATGCGGATCTGGTGGTCGCGGGTGGCCATCCGCGACAGCGCGGCCATCGGTTCGCCCTGGGAGCCGGTGCACACCAGAGTGATCCTGTGGTCCGGGAGCTTCTCCAGCTCCTTGGTGCTCACGACCAGACCGGACGGGACCTTCAGATAGCCCAGGTCACGGGCGATGCCCATGTTGCGGACCATCGAACGGCCGACGAAGGCGACCTTGCGGCCGTGCTGGTGGGCGGCGTCCAGGACCTGCTGGATACGGTGCACATGGCTGGCGAAGCTGGAGACGATGACCCGGCGCGGCGCGGTACGCATCACCTGCTCGATCGCCGGGTTCAGCTCACGCTCGGAGGTGGTGAAGCCCGGTACCTCGGCGTTGGTGGAGTCGGTGAGGAACAGGTCCACGCCCTCCTCGCCGAGGCGGGCGAAGGCGCGCAGATCGGTGATGCGGTCGTCGAGGGGGAACTGGTCCATCTTGAAGTCGCCGGTGTGCAGCACCATCCCGGCCCCGGTGCGGATCGCGACCGCGAGGCCGTCCGGGATGGAGTGGTTGACCGCGACGAACTCGCAGTCGAACGGCCCGAACCCGCGCCGGTCGCCCTCCCGCACCCGCACCGTGCGCGGCCGGATGCCGTGTTCCTTGAGCTTGGCCTCCAGGAACGCCAGCGTCAGCTTGGAGCCGACGACGGGAATGTCGGACCGTTCCCGCAACAGGTACGGCACGCCGCCGATGTGGTCCTCGTGCCCATGGGTGAGCACCACGGCCACGACGTCGTCCAGCCGGTCCCGGATCGAGGTGAAGTCCGGCAGGATCACGTCCACGCCGGGCTGGGTCTCCTCGGGGAACAGCACGCCGCAGTCGACGATCAGCAGCTTGCCGGCATGCTCGAAGACCGTCATGTTGCGGCCGATCTCACCCAGACCGCCCAGGGCGACGACGCGCAGCCCTCCCTCGGGAAGAGGCGGGGCAGCTTTCAGTTCGGGGTGTGGATGGCTCATACCTTGACGTTACCCGGAGAGTGGGACGTGTTGATCCACCGCCTGCTGTGTGATCTTCACTTCCCCACGGCGGGGACAGTCACAGCGGGTGCCCCGGCACGATCTCGGCCGTTCGCCAGAAAGCCGCGGCGGCGCCGCCATGGACGAGGGCGGCAGCCAGGGCGAAGCCGCATCTGCTTCCACTCACTCGCGAACCAACCCTGACGTGACGGTAGGTCCAGCCGCGCCGTCAAGCGGAGGGACGGTCCACCGCCCGGACCTGGCCTCCTGCCGTGAGCCGCGTCGGGCAGGACTTCGGTTCAGGCGCCGGAGCGGTGGAAGGAACGGACGTCGGCCCGCAGACGGCGGCGCAGGGTGGCGGCGAAGTCCTCGGCCATCTCCAGGCGAGCGCGCAGCGTCTCGCAGCGCGCGTCGGCCACCTTGCGGTACGAGTCCAGCCGCTCCCTCAGGCGCTGGAGCTCTTCGCCGGCGGGCATGCTGTCGTCGGTGGCGGCGAGCCGGTCGGTGATCTCCAGCAGGTCCCGCATCTCCTCCAGGGAGAAGTCCAGCGGCTTCATCCGGCGGATCACCATCAGCCGCTCCACGTCGGCCTCCGTGTACAGCCGGAAGCCGCCTTTGCTGCGGGCGGAGGGGAGGACGAGGTCGACCTCCTCGTAGTGGCGGATCGTGCGCAGCGACAACCCGGTTCGCTCGGCCACCTCGCCGATCTGCATGTGCCGCTGATCCGTCATCGCCCCATGATCCCCTGTCGCACTCTGCCCTCACGTCAGGGTAGAGTTTTACGTGTTCGCCCGCACAGTACAGGGGGATGCAGGGGGAACCGGCCACAGCGCGAGCCCGACCGGGCCCCGGTGGCATCCGAAGACTTCCGGGCCATGATGCCCGACCGGCAGCCGGACGGCCGCCACACAGATCGGCCGGGCCCCGCTGATGCGGCCGGGCCGCCGAGATTCCGCCCCTGACTGCGCGGAGTCGTGTACGACGCGCGCGTCCCCGCCGGTGATCCGCGCCCGAACAGAAACGGTTGCATGTCCTCACCGCTGTCCGCGGCCTCCGAGCTGCGCGCCCGCTTCTCCAAGAACGCGGTCAAGCCCGACTGGCTCGGCTCCCCGAAGATCCTGCGCACCGAGGTGCTGGCCGGCCTGGTCGTCGCCCTCGCCCTGATCCCCGAGGCGATCTCGTTCTCGATCATCGCCGGGGTCGACCCGAGCGTCGGCCTGTTCGCCTCCTTCACCATGGCCGTCGTCATCTCGGTCGTCGGCGGACGCAAGGCCATGATCTCCGCCGCGACCGGCGCGGTCGCCCTGGTCATCGCCCCGCTCAACCACAAGTACGGCCTCAGCTACCTGGTCGCGGCCGTCATCCTCGCCGGCGTCTTCCAGATGATCCTGGGCGCGCTGGGGGTGGCCAAGCTGATGCGGTTCGTGCCGCGCAGCGTGATGGTCGGCTTCGTCAACGCCCTCGCCATCATGATCTTCATGGCGCAGGTGCCCGAGATGCACGACGTGCCGTGGCCCGTCTACCCGCTGATCGCCGCCGGTCTGGCGCTGATGGTGTTCTTCCCGAGGGTCACCAGGGTGATCCCGGCCCCGCTGGTCTCCATCGTCATCCTGACCGTGATCACCGTCGCGGCCGGCATCGCCGTCCCGACCGTAGGCGACAAGGGCGAGCTGCCCTCCTCGCTGCCCGTGCCGGGACTGCCGGACGTGCCCTTCACCCCGCACACGCTGACCGTCATCGCACCGTACGCGCTCGCCATGGCACTGGTGGGCCTGATGGAGTCGATGATGACGGCCAAGCTGGTCGACGACATCACCGACACCCGCTCCAACAAGACCCGCGAGGCGATCGGCCAGGGCGTCGCCAACATCGTCACCGGCTTCTTCGGCGGCATGGGCGGCTGCGCGATGATCGGCCAGACGATGATCAACGTCAAGGTGTCCGGCGCCCGCACCCGCCTGTCCACCTTCCTGGCGGGTTCCTTCCTGATGGTGCTGTGCGTGGTCTTCGGCCCGGTCGTCTCCGACATCCCCATGGCCGCCCTCGTCGCCGTCATGGTCATGGTGTCGGTGGGCACGTTCGACTGGCACTCCATCGCCCCGAAGACCCTCCGGCGCATGCCGCTGGGGGAGACGGTCGTCATGGTCGTCACCGTGGTCGTCGTGGTCGCCACCTCCAACCTCGCCATCGGTGTCGTCGTCGGCTCCGTCACGGCCATGGTCGTCTTCGCCAAGCGCGTGGCCCACCTGGCCGACGTCACCTCGGTCACCGATCCGGACGGCACCCAGGTCGTCTACTCGGTCACCGGCGAGCTGTTCTTCGCCTCCTCCAACGACCTCGTCTACCAGTTCGACTACAAGGACGACCCCGACGACGTCGTCATCGACCTCTCCGGAACCCATATCTGGGACGCCTCATCGGTCGCCGCCCTCGACGCCATCGAGACCAAGTACGCCCAGCGCGGCAAGAAGGTCACCATCGTCGGCCTGAACGAGCCCAGCGCCACCATGCACGAGCGCCTCGCCGGCCGTCTGACCTCCGGTCACTGACCCAACCGGCCGCCAACCGGCGGCTCGGGCACTCCTCCCCGACGATCACCCTCGGTTACTATGCTCACTCCATGCCGGAAGCCGGCAGCGAGGGGCCGGCGGGTGATTCCCGCCACGGGCGGCGTTGCGCGGCAGGAGCTGACTGCCCGCTGCTGTGCCTTGCGCACGGCGTAGCGACCCTTGACGGACAGGCTGGCTTAGACCACGGCGAGCGTCGGCTCGCCCGGGGCGGTCACTTGCGTTAGTGCTGTGCCGGATCGAAGTCAGACCTGCAGCGTCCGCGGCTTGTACGAGGGCCGCTTGGCCTCGTACGCGGCGATGTCGGGCTCGTTCTGGAGGGTGATGGAGATGTCGTCCAGGCCG